>WQYX01000003.1 GCA_009781005.1 Polyangiaceae bacterium
AAGGCTTGCAACTTTTTCGTCTCTTCCCCCGCGCCCCCTCCTCGCTTCGACCACCAATTCCCTTCGCTTCCACCAGACGGTTCATACAAGGCAGCGCAGCGAGCAAAGCTCGCGCGCGGATGGACCCCCAACTGGCCGCAGCGCAGGCCCCCCTGAGGTCCCGCCGTAGGCGGCCGGGCAGCGCCGAAGGCGCCATCGATGCCGGGATCGCGGCAAATCGAAAGCGGTTACTCGGTGGCTTTTGCGGCGCCGACCGACGGAACGTCTATGACCGTCGTTGGAACAAAGTCCTTTGGCAGCCCAAGGGGCACGGTGGCATCCTTGTCTTCCACGACTCCCGTGCCTTCGGGGCTTTGTTCGACATTTGCACTCGCCTCCTTCGGCACGGGATCATCGTGCCAGGCAATGAAGATGGCCGCGGACGCGAGCACGAATGCGGCAGTTGCCGAGCGCCGAGGGCGTGACGGCGATATGTCGAAGAGTCTCGGACGGCGATCGCGCTGCGCCGGGCGTGCGATATTGCTCAGCGCAGCGGCCATTGCACGCGCGTTGGCAAACCGCGCGGCAGGATCATGCGCGAGCGCTTTTTCGAACCACGCATCAATGGCTCGCGGAAGCTCGGGCCGCAGTTGGGTTGGCCTGTCGAAGCGACCTCGATCGATGGCGAAGTAGAGTCCCTCGAGCGAACCGGCGTCGAAAGGCAAGCGTCGCGTGAGCGCGAAATAGGCAACGGCAGCGAGCGAGAAAAGATCCGAGCGCCCATCGGTCTTCTCCGGATCGAACATGTGTTCTGGACTCATGTACCGCGCGGTGCCAGCGGGCAGCCGGTCGCTCTCGATGCACTCATCGCTCCGCACCGGTTTGGCAACGCCGAAATCGAGCAGCTTGATGCTCATGGGCGGGCCGGCGTCGAGGAACACGTTCTCGGGTTTGATATCGCGATGCACGAATCCTGCTTCATGCGCGCGCGTGAGCGCATGGCACGTCTGCGTCACGAGGCTCGCGAGATCGGCGAGTGAAAGCGTCCCGCAACGTCGCACGTGCTGCTCGAGGTTTTCACCACGCAACAACTCGAGCACGAGGTACGGCTCGTCACACTCCGTCATCCTGCAGTCGAGCACGCGAACGACGTGCGGACTGTCGATCTTCGCCGTGATGCGCGCTTCACGAAGAAAGCGCGCGCACGCACTCGGCGTTTGCGCCCACTCGGGCGCCATGAACTTGACGGCAACCTCCTTCTTGAGCACGAGATGCTCTGCAAGCCACACGCTCCCCATGCCGCCGTCCGCGATCTTGCGAACGAGGCGGAGCGTCCCCGAGAAGATCTGTCCCGGTTCGAGGTTCACGCACAGCGGTCGAGTGCACCGCGCATGCCCTCCTCATCTGCGTCTCGCTTGCGCGGGCAGGATGTCCCGAAGAGAATGTTTTCGCCTAGATCCGATGCACTTCCGAAGGTGGCTCGGGCGTGGCCGTGCGCCACGGGGCGTGACTGCAAACCCGGCGTGCGCGCCGCTTGTCATGGAGTCATTGACATGCGGACCTCCTTTGTCTGGTCCGCGACGACATCGACCGTGATGCTCTTTTTCACACCGTTCGACGACAACGTGAGCGCATGGCGTCCCGCCGGAGTGGGTCGGCTGTAGATGTTTCCAGCGCCCAGCGCGGTGCCGTTGTCGATGATTTGATCGCACTTCGGCATGCAGACGATCGTGAGTGCACCCGCACCGAGCTTCTTCGGAACGGTCACTGGCGCCCTCGTTGGTGCGGCCGCAACGGGCGCGCGTGGCGCCGCTGCCGCCGGCGCCACCGCTGCCGCCGGCGCCACTGGTGGAGGTGCGTTCTCCGGCGCATCCGGCACTTCCATGACCGGCGCGGCCGGCATTGTTGGAGGAGCCGGGACGTCCGTGGCGGGTGGCGGCGCAACTGGACCTGTTGCCACGGATGACGAGGCCGCGCCGTTGATCCCCGTAGGTGCCGGCGCGCTCATACTTGGAGCTGGCGGCGAGGCAGTGCCGACAGGACGAGGCGAGAGTCCCGCACCCCTCATTGTTAAAAAGATGACGATGCCTGCAGCGAGCATCGCAAGCGATCCCACGATCAATGCGAGGACCCACAGCGGAGGCGTCCACTTGGTACGCCCGGTCGCCAGCACGGGGGAGGCGAACTCCGGGAGCATGATCGGCGGTGACGTGCGAGGGTCGCGTGCGGACGGCGTCGACATGCTCGCGGGCATGTAGGGATCACCGCTCGAGATGGGTGCGAACGATTGCGCGCTGCGGCTGATGGATGGTCCTGCCGACCAGCCAAACCCCCTCGGATCCTGCACGCCGAATGGACTCTGCGACATGTTCATCGTGCGAGCGAAGGGTGACTCCGCAGACGCCGAATTCGACGCGGCCGTCGACGCGGCCGTCGCTAAAATGAGCGATTCCACTTCGGGTGGTGGCGGCGCGACGATCGTTTCGCTTTCGTCGTCGTCCTCTTCGTTCGAATCAGCGTTTGGTGTTGTCCCTCCCGGACTCGCCATGATCGTTGGCGGCTCCGAGGACGCTTGCGCGCGCACGTCCACACCATTCTGGACGGACGACGTGTTGCGTATGGTTGGGTGAGCGTCGTCGGCGGGGTGTTGCTCGCGCTGAACGAGCGATGGAGGTTCACCCGCGGCAGGCCGAGGTGAAGTGACGCTCTCGGTGCGCGGGGTGCGCGGCGCGACGGATCTCGAATCGTAAGTGAGTGGCTGCGGCGCGCTTGCATGGATCGCCGGGTGCCCGTCGTCCCTTGCGGGGGTCTTCGTTGGCACCTCCGAGCTATCCGTGTACTCGGAGTTGAGACGCGGCTCCTCCAGGAGCTCGTCGACGTTGATGGTTTGCGTGACCTCGGCGGCCCAGCGCAAGTGCGCTTCGCGCTTCTGGATGCGGTCCGAGAAAATTGATCGCGTGTAGGATGCAACTTCATCGGTGGCGATGAACAAGCCACGCCGCATGAGCAATTCTTGCAATGCACGCGACAGTTCACGCGCCGTGCTGAAGCGGTCAGCGCGGTTCTTCGCGAGCGCCTTCATCACGATCTTCTCGAGATCGGCGGGGTAGCCGCGGACGACGGCGGAGGGGGGGGGGACGTTGCACTCCTGCACCTTGGCGAGCGTGTCGATGTCGCTCTCCATGCGGAAGAGGCGCCGGCCCGTGGTGAGCTCCCAGAGAACGACGCCGAGCGCGAAGATGTCGGAACGCCGGTCGATGACTTCGCCATGAACCTGCTCGGGCGACATGTACGCGAGCTTGCCTTTGAGCGTGCCGGCGCGCGTGTGACTCATGCTCGTGCTGAACTTGGCGATCCCGAAGTCGACGACCTTCGTGACGCCGTCGTACGTGACAAACAAATTGTGTGGAGTCACATCACGGTGCACAAGATTGAGATTTTCGCCATCTTTGCCGCGCAATTCGTGAGCGGCGTGCAGTCCTTCGGCAGCATCCGCGATGACACGGCAAGCGATCTCCGGCGGCATGGCGGTGCCGGCTTCCTCGGTCCGCCGCATGACCTCACGGAGCGGTTCGCCGTGCAGGTACTCCATGGCGATCCAGTACGTATCTTCGTGCTTTCCGAGATCGAAGACGGTCGTGACGTTCGGGTGCGAGATGCGCGCAACGACGCGCGCCTCGTCGAGGAACATGTGGACGAACGTTTCGTCCTCGACGAGATGCGCGTGAATCTTCTTGATGGCAACCCACTTCTGAAAGCCGCCAGGGCCGTCCATGCGTGCAAGATGCACGCTTGCCATTCCCCCGATGCCGATCTCATCGACGACGCGATAACGGCCGAGGAAGTACGTGCCCACCCCGCCGGTGCCGCCGCCGCCGCCACCGCGGACGTCACGCATGGACCCACGCGGACCGGGCCATGCCCCGGCCGCCGGAGGAACTGCCCCTCCGGGGTTCATGTTTGGCCGACGAGCGATCTCTTGGGACACACGTCTCTCCTTCCATTACTACTAAGCGATCGCGTTTTGGTCGTGGCCGATGCCGACGCGATTGTCGCCACAACTTTCACAACAAAAACGGTATCGGGACGCTCCGCAGCGCGCAAGCATCCAGGTGTTGAGGAGATAGCTTTTTGGTGGGATGCCTACGCGGAAGTCTGACCGTTTTACGGGAACGGTTGTGAAGGTCGGCCGCGCTCGAAGAAAAAGCTGAACGTTCCCTTAACGTGACCCCGACACGGAGGAGCGGGCCCGAGGCCACCGGGTGCCCCGTCGCGAGGATCAGCGAAATACACGTTGAAACAGCCTGCCGTCAGGCGCTCCGACGCGTTTCCTTCGTCCAGGTTTCCGTTGAAAACGTGCGTGAACGCAATGTGGCTCAGGCCTGTTCCCACTCCCGAAGGGTCGTCCTGGTTCGGGTCGCATCCCGCCGTCGGATCTGCCCCCGCCAGCGATGGTGCATCGCATGTCCCATCATCTGCGACAGTCACCTGCTTCACCGCCTGAAGCGTCACGTTCTGCGTTGCGCACGTCTTCTGCAGATACATCGTCATGCTGACGTTCGGCGGGTTCGCATCCGGAGTGATGGGAGTTCCGGGAGGGGTCACCCCCGGCGGCAGACCCACTTCGAGCGGTACGCCGTAGGCGCCCGCGAAATCAGGCGATGGACGAATCTTACTCGTGTCGTAGATGAGGATTGAAAGTCCATCCGAGAAGGCCTGGAAATCACTTCCATTTTGGATTCGGATCTGAAGCGAGGAGCCTGAGGGATCCGCGGCGAAGAAATCAGGAGCCAAGTTGAACGATCCCGTCCAGCAGCCCGACACGTTGAGCGTGCCGAGGACGACTCCCTCGCCTTTGCCTTGCGAACAAGCAGGTATAATGCACGCAATTGTCGCCGCGACACACGCGGTGCATGCGAGGCGCATCGTGATCGATCGACGAACGGCCACGAGGCAACTCTAGCAGGAACATCAACAGAGGCGGCCACCGCCGAGCACTCGCTCCTTGTCGTAGAAGACTGCGATCTGTCCGCGGCTCACGGCTCGCACCGGCCGCGCGAACGCAATCACGGCCCCGCGCTCATCAGCTTCCACGCGCGCGCGGGCGCCCTCGTGCCGGTAGCGGACGCGCACGCGCGCGTTGAACGGAAGTGAGACGCCCGGAGCGAGTACGACGTCTTCGACGCGGGCCATGAGCTTGGCGAGCTCCGAGGCGTCGCCAAGGCGCACGGTGGCCGTGTCGGCATCGATTGACGTGACAAATGCGGGTTTGCCGAGCGCGACGCCGAGGCCCTTGCGCTGACCCACGGTGAAGTGATGAATGCCGTTGTGTGCGCCGACCACGCGGCCGTCCGCGTTGACGATGGGTCCCGGGCGCAGGCGATCCGGTGCGCGCTCCGAGACGAACGACGCATACGCGCCTGCGCCTTGGCCGACGAAACAAAGCTCCTGACTCTCTCCCTTGTTCGCGCCTGGGAGACGGCGCGTCACGGCCTCCGCGCGCACCTCGGACTTGGTGCTGCTGCCAAGGGGAAAGACGAGTCGTTCGAGCTTCGCACGTGGCGTCGCGTAGAGAAAGTAGCTCTGGTCCTTGTCGCGATCGACGCCTTCGAGCAGACACGGGCTGCCGTCGCTCGTGCGCCCGAGGCGCGCGTAATGCCCTGTTGCGACGTGCGATGCTCCAAGGCGATCCGCGAGGGCAACGAGCTCGCCGAGCTTCACACCTCGATTGCACGCCGTGCATGGACTCGGTGTGTCACCTGCGAGATAGGCGTCGATGAACGGGTCGACCACGATGCGTTGGAAGAGCGCGCGGCGATCGAAGGTGAAGTGAGGGATGCCAATGGCATCTGCGGTGCGCTGCGCATCGTATTGATCCTCGGGCGCGCAACAGCGGCCATGAGCTTTGGCGTCGCCGTCTTCCGGGTAGTCCCAAAGATGGAAAGTGACACCGACGACGTCGTAGCCTTGGTCGACGAGGCGCGCGGCCGCAACCGCGGAGTCGACTCCGCCGCTCATGGCAACGAGCACGCGCCCAGAGCGTTCGCGATGGCTGTCGAACACGCTCTCAGGCATGCGGCGCGATCTAGCACGCGTACTATAAGGAAACCCGATCGCGCTTCATGGCGCGGGCAACGCTCTCGATGGCGCGCGCATGCAGGCGGCTTCCCCATGACTTCGACAGACCCAGTTCGCGGGCAGCCTCATCCAAGTTGAGACCATCGAAGTAATGACGATCGAGCAGTCGGCGTTCGGTTTCGGGTTGCTCGGCGATCGCGGCGCGGATCTTCGCAATCAGTTCGGCGCGAGCCGCCTGCTCTTCGGGGTCGGGGGCGGTATCGGGCGCTTTCCCGAGTTCGTCCGATGACATCGCGAGAAACGACAGCGCCGTGGCGAGCGCGGCGGAGTCGAGCTGATCGGACAGCTTGGCGTCCGCTTCCTCGGCGGTCATCGCCGGTGAAAAGGTCCGCTCTTCGGCCGCTGCGTCTTGGATTTCTTGGGCCGCCTGCATCGCTCGAACCTTCCGGAATATGCGCCGAGGAAGGAGGCCATTGGAGCGAATGCTGTCGATCATGGAGCCGCGTACGCGGATGATTGCCCAGCGATGGAAGGGCAAGCCCTTGTCGGGATCATAGCTGCGCGCGGCCGCGAGCAACGCTTCACGTCCTCCCGAGACGAGATCCTCGAGTCTTACGTACGGGCCGATTCGGCTGCGAATCTGGCGTGCAAGCACGTTGACGAGAACGAGCCCCTCTTTGATGCGAGCGAGCACCTCGGGCGAATCGGACGTTTTTGTTGAGACGGACATGCGCGAGATCGATGGATTCGGCTTTGGCGAGCAAATCCCACGATCACGGGGAGCTTCGGTCAAGTCAAGATCCGATGACAGACCTGCGTGAGATCATCGAGTTCTCGCGACCACGAATCTCCCGGGGGTGCTAGGGTCAGCATCCGTATTTGTCTTTGGTTGACATCGAGTTGACATCGCCATGACCGAGGGGAAGAAGCCGACGAGCAGCGACGTTGCGGCCGTTTGCCTCACCGCAAGCGAACGCGCAACCTCCGTTGACTCGCGAACGCACGCTGCATGGCGCACGTGGCTCGCAGCCCTCGCGCACGACGCCGACGCGGTCATGGCCGCGGCCCTCGCGTACGATTCACTTCCGGGCGCGGGTCGCGATGCGTGGCTCGACGCCCTCGACGCAGATGCTCCCAGCGTTGGTATCCCGAAGATTGCGCTCTTCGCGCCGCTGCTCTCGGTCGAACGAGATAGCGCTCGCCGCGCGCGGATTGCCGAGAACGTCGAAGGTGCTGCCACGCGAAACTCGCCGCTGTCTGCCCTCGTCGGAACGCGAGATGGAGAGCGCGTCTGCTTGGTTGTCTCGCCCCTGTATCTCGACTTCGTCGAGGTTCTCTTCTGTCGATACGATCAAGACTGCGGCGTTCGCGAGGCGCGCCACGTCTGGCTCGCCCACGTGCGAGAGATCGACGGATACGCGCGCGAGATCGGCGCGGAGCTCTCACCTGCACCATTGCCGCTCGTCGTCGAAGAGCTCGCGCACGCGGTGGTTGCAAATCGCCGATCGGGTCGCGAGACACCCGCCGCACTTGTACAATACATTGATTTGTTTGCGCCCGATCTGTCTGCCCGGTGCAACGAGCCGCGAGTCGGGCGATGAGTGATGGCCCGGATCTCGACAATCGCTGCGGGACGTGTGCACGCTTCGTACGTGCGATCGAAGTCGCCGACGACAAGGGCGAGATCAGGCGGCGCGGCGAGTGCCTTGGCGTGTGGTCCGGGCCGATTTGGGAAACGAACACTTGCTCGCAATACGTGCGGCGCGGCACTTTCACGGGCAACCCTAAGCCCCGGCGCGCGGCGCGCCCGCGTTCTCTGCGTTCAACATCTCACGTGTCAGCCGGGCGTGCGCCCATCGACTTCGAATTGCCCGAGGAGCTCTTGGACATGAACACGGACGAGTTTCGGGAAATCCTTCGTGAGGTTTTACGCGACGAGCTCGGTGTCTCCGACGTGCCTCTTGGTTCGCGCTGGGAAGGCGGCGAAGTCATCCTCAAACCTGGCAAAGAGGGCACGCAGGAAAAACGCATTCCCATCGAGACCATCTTTTCGAAGATCGTGATGATTCGCGACAAGCTCCGCGTGCTCGAGCAGAAGGTCAATGCGCATCCGAAGCTCACGCCCGAAGACAAGGTGCAAATGCACCAATACATCACGAGCTGTTACGGATCGCTCACGACGTTCAACGTTCTCTTTGCCGACAAAGCAGATACTTTCGTGGGTCAGAAGGGGGACGTCTAGCGCATGAAGCGATGCGTGCTTGTCGCGATCGCGGCGCTCTTGCTCGGCGCATGCGGGCGCAAGGCGCCGGAAGCGCCGTCCGTCGGCACATCCAACAAGAATGGGACTTCGCTCCTCGCCGATCATCCGGCCGCCTTCGTGTTCGACTCGCTCGACGATCGCCCCGTGACGTCGGAAGCGATGCACGGCAAGCCCACCGTGATTGCGCTCGTGACAACAGGTGATCTGCTCGGACAAGCACAAGTCAACTATCTCCTCGCAATGGCGAAGAACGACGGCGACCGAATCAATTACGCGCTGGTGGCGCTGCATCCGCGCAAAGAGATCGTGATCGTCGACGCCTATGCGAAAGCACTTGGTGTGGACTTCCCCGTGGCGCTCGCCGATGCGTCGTCGACGACATCGGAAGCGGGCCCCTTCGGTGCGATCGACGCGGTGCCCACGACCATCGTGCTCGCACGCGACGGCCACATCGTGTGGAAGCACACGGGCCTTGCCAAGAGCGACGAAGTTCGAGCCCACATGAGAGGGTTGTAGCCAGCCGGACGGCCTTTCGTGCGCGAGCGCATTTACACGGCGGCGTTCGTGGCTATCGTCTTATGTCGCATGAAAAAGGTCGTTGGGGTCGTTCTGGTCGGTGCGCTTGTCGTCGGCGGGATTGTGGTGGTGAAAGGCGCACCCAGCATCTCACTCGTCGTGTCCGAAGAAGGGAAGACATGTGCGCGGCTCGGTGAGTTGTGTGACGCGCAGAAAAGCAGCGAAAAGCTCGATCAGTGTGTCGACGAGATGAAGAAGATGCGTCAGATGGCGGGCGATCCTGCGTTCGAGCGGTCGCGCAAGTGCGTTGAGGAGTCAACGACGTGCGGTGCCGCCACGGGGTGCATGGCCGGCGGTGTCGGCATGGGCGCGGTAGGCGAAATGCTCAAGGGTTTCGGCTCCGCACTCTCGAAGTAAGGGCGAGCTGCGCGGGTGGGGCTAATGGGAGTCGCCGATGAGATAGGCGAAGGAGGGCACGAGGACTTCCTCGGGCGATGCGCCACCGTTGGTGATGTGTCCGGAGCGGTCGATTGAAAATCCATGATCGCCCAAGACGAACAAGAGTGTTCTCGGTGCGAGACTCTGAATGTGACGAACGAGCGCGCCGGTCACCGTCTCGGCGATGTCGTCGAATGTTGCCATGACTTGTTCGGACGTCGTGCGCGGCCCCTGATCGAACGCGTCTTTCAGCATGGCTGGGACGATGTCGAGTTTGTAGAGTTCACGTGATCCGACGCGCAGGCGGCGCACGCTCTGTGCAACGCGGCCGCGCAGCGACTCCGACCCATCGTCGGCAACGGGTTCGCGCAACGCTTCCATGCCGCGCGCGAGAGTTTCGAGCTGGCGAAACGTTGTCGTTGGTAGGGCGCTCCAAAGGAGCATCTCGGACGCGAGCAACGAAACGGTTGCGCACGCGCTCCGCGCGAGCGCATCTCGCACCATGCAGCCGAGGTCGTAGCGCATCGAGTCGACGACGAGCACGTGCGTGGTGCGTGCATGATGCAAACGAGCAGTTTTGCTCGCGATGTCGTACGCGTCCATCACGAGGCGCGGTCGCCGTCCGGTCATGCCGAAGGTCGCGAACGCATCGCCGTACGTGCGCTCGAAGCTCCGACGGAATTCGTCGGAGGCGCGAAGCGCGCGCGGATCTTCGAGTCCAGAGGCGATCGCGTTCGCAAGCGGGACATAGTTCTCCGTGAAGAGCCGCTCGAGCGAAGCGAGTGGTTGCGATCCTCGCGCGTCGCCGAGTGTGCGCGCCCAGCCGCGCCAGAAGTTTGAGGGACCCACCGCTGAAGGACCTGGCGCGATCGACGGGAGTTCGGTTTCTACGACAACGAGCTCGTCGTGCGAGGCCACTTCGACGGTCTCCTCGGCGGTCCTCTGCGCCTCGACGGCTCGTGGCACGAGCAACGTATCAAGCCTCACGGGCTCGGCGTAACCGCGCGCACCGAGATCACCGTCGTCGACGAGAAGGACGAGCGGAGCGTTCACGGTCGTGCGAGCAAGCAACCGAAGAGTTGCACTGTCTTCCGGACTGAGCGCGGGTTTCGCGACCGCCGCAAGAGAGCCGACGAGGATCGCGATTCCGGTTGCACCCACGGTGCGCGCCCGGAAGAGTTGATCGGCGAGCAGTGCTTCCCCTTCGTCCGACATCGAGGACCACGCGGCGAGATACGGTGACGGCGCACCGCGCGCGGCGAGCTCGCGCTCGATTCGTTCACCGATGTGCTCGGCTAGCTGTGTGCGTGCGGACGGCGGCGGAGGCGGAACATTGACGACGACAGCTCCAGCGCCAAGCAACTCGACGGTTCTTTGCACGTGGGTCTCGGGGCTTTCGAACGCCACCTCACCATGCAGATCCGGCAAAGGCTTTGCGTCACGTGCGGTGCCCGAGTCCGCGGCCGTATCGTGTTCGGGCGTGATATCGGAATTGTCAACCGCGAGCACCTGCATGCTCGTCATGTGCCAAGATCGCGCGAAACTGGCCCAATTTATTGCGTCCATTCGCGTTGACCATGACGGGCGGTCTACCTAGGCTTGATGCTGTTCCCTCTACTGGGTTTGTGATTCGCGGCTTTCATGATCCCCTTATGTAATGAACCAGGAGGGCATACGGTCGCTCAGTGTGCACGCCGGGCCGTCTCTTCGGAGCTCCGGATAACTCGGAAGCCTAAAGCGCGATCAGCGCCCACCACCTAGTCCTCATGGGCTAGGGGTTCATGACACCCGCACACGGCTCGGTGGTACGGAACGTCTTCGCGGGCTCTCCCTTTTTATGGCGAGGGCCCGCGATCTTTTTTGTGGGCCGCTTTCGATTTGACGCGATCTCATCGTTGGGGCCTGCGCTGCGGTCCTCAAAGCCGAAGCAGGCTGTTCACTTCGCTTCGCTCCGTCGCTCTCACTGCACTCCGTCCAGCAGGGCTGGACTCCGTGCAGTTCGAGTCCGGTCGCATCCCATGCCCCGCCTCGACCTCGCGTCAACTTGAAAGCGGCCTAACTTGAAAGCGGCCTAGATACTTTCGTATTCTCGCCGTCCTTATGTCAGAGCCTGTTCGCACTGCGCCGAAGGTCGGCATCATCATGGGCTCCGTGTCGGATTGGGACACGATGTCGAACGCGGCGTCGATGCTCGACAAACTCGGCGTATCCTTCGAGGTCCACGTTGTCTCGGCGCATCGCACGCCAGATCTTCTCTTCGATTATGCGGCAACGGCGGAGTCTCGCGGTCTCGAGTGCATCATTGCAGGCGCCGGTGGCGCGGCGCATCTGCCGGGTATGACCGCGTCGAAAACGCTCTTGCCGGTGCTCGGTGTCCCGGTCGAATCGCGTGTGCTTCGCGGTGTCGATTCGCTTTTGTCCATCGTGCAGATGCCAGCCGGTGTGCCCGTCGCAACGTTCGCAATTGGCAAGGCCGGCGCGATCAACGCAGCGCTCTTCGCCGCTGAGATCCTCGCACGACGTGATCCGGCCGTGCGCGCCGCGATCGCTCGCCATCGCGAAGACCAGACAGCGGCGGTTTTGAAGCAGCCCGATCCGCGTGTGACACCGGAAGGAGCGTGACGTGACGATTGGTGTTCTTGGCGGGGGTCAGCTCGGACGCATGATTGCTTTGGCTGGTTACGGACTCGGCCAGCGCTTCATGTTCCTCGACCCGAGCACCGAATCCACGGCGGGTCACGTTGGCAGTCTGTGCGTCGGCACCTACGACAACGAGGAGCGCCTCTCTTTTCTCGCGCGCAAAAGTGACGTCGTCACTTACGAATTCGAGAACGTGCCCGTCGCGTCCGCGCGCTTTCTGAACGAACTCGTGCGCGTCTACCCGCCCCCGCGCGCACTCGAGGTGAGCCAAGATCGCGTCGTCGAGAAAGAATTCTTCGCTGGGCTCGGCATACCCACACCAACGTTTGCCGCGGTGTCGACCCTTGCCGAACTCAAAGCAGCCGTCTCGCATATCGGCCTGCCTGCGGTGCTTAAGACGCGCCGCTTCGGTTACGACGGCAAAGGTCAGTGGATATTACACACAACGGAAGATGTCGCGCGCGCGTGGGAAGCGCTTGGCGCGGTGCCGCTCATCGTGGAGGCGTTCGTGTCCTTCGAACGCGAGATGTCGATTTTGTGTGTGCGCTCGAAAGCGGGTGAGACGCGCTTCTGGTCGCTCGTCGAAAATGCACACCGCGGCGGCATTCTCCGGTGCTCGTTGCCCAAGAGCAATGCGTGGACGCCGGAGCTCCAAGAGCACGCCGAGGCGTACGCCACGCGCGTGCTCGCGGAACTCGATTACGTCGGCGTGCTCGCGATCGAGCTCTTCGTCGTGGGCGATCGGATCCTCGTCAACGAGATGGCGCCGCGTGTACACAACTCGGGACACTGGACGATTGAAGGCGCGGAGACGAGTCAGTTCGAAAATCACGTGCGCGCCATCCTTGGGTTGCCGCTTGGCTCCACGCGCATGGTGGGTCACGCAGGCATGCTCAACGTGATCGGTCGCATGCCTTCGCGCGACGCCGTGCTCGCTATCGAAGGCGCGCACTTGCATGCCTACGGCAAGGACGCCGCGCCGGGCCGCAAGATCGGTCACGTCACGGTTCGTGCAGAAACTCGCGAGGAGCTCGCACGCAAGCTCGAGACACTCGTCTCGATCGTCGACGTCGACTGATCGCGTCAAAGCGGACGCGGGCCAAAACGAGAGATGAACTCACGATGCAGCGCGTGCACCGGCAGGCGGCCTTGCTCGATCTCGCGACGACGGTAGCCGCTCGAGAGATCCTGAACTTCGATGGATCGATCTGTGCTCACCGCAAAACGCACGCGCCAATCCTTGACGGCGACAATGAGTTCGCCGCTGTGCAGATTCCGTTTGATGCGCCGGTAGGGGTGAGGCTCTGGACCGAGGGCAAGGGCATTCTCGATGCGTCTTCGGAGATCGAGCGGCGCAGGCGATGATTCCGCGTCGCTGGAGGCACGCTCGGCGATGAACGCGAGCTCGGTTTCGGCGGCCGGCGTGAACGTGACGACCCAGTTCGCGACGGGATCACGCTTGTCTAGCCAACCGGCGTTCGCGTCGGGGAAGACGTCGGCGTAAGCGAGGTACGGTTTGAGATCGAGGACGGGGGTGCCGTCGAGCATGTCCACGTCGCGAACGTGCAGCGTGAGACCTTCGACGCGCTCGAGGACCACGGCGCTCATGCCGATTGGGTTCGGGCGGTGAGGCGAGCGCGTCGCGAATACGCCGCGTTTGCGGTCGCTTCGCGGCGGAAGCACCTTACCAAAAACACTTGTACTATGCACGCGATCGAACCAGAAGAGGACCCAGATGCGATTGAAGCCTTCGAGATCGGCGAGCGCATGCTCGTATTCGGCAAGGATCTCGATCGTCGCCCGAGCGCTCCCGGCCACGACGCCTTGGCGCGGCGCTTGGGATTTCTCGGTGAACGGAGAGTGCACGAAGCCGATGGGACGGACCGCGTACGTTGGGACTTCGCGAGGCCCGGGCACGCCCGCTTGCTAACACATTTGCTCAAGGGGCGCGGTCGTCCGCAGGTTCTTCGGCGCTCGCGTCCACCGTGATCTCGAACCTGCCAATCTTTGCTTCGCGCGCGCTCGGCAGTGCCTGCCCGGTGCCTGGCGGCGCGTCCGCGGTCGCGTCGGTCTCTGGTTGCCGGGCTGGCGTTGGCGTGGGCGGGACAACGCCGCTCGCGATGGTCGCCACGCCTACGAGCTCCGCGCTCTTCGTTTTGGCATCGCGCGTACGGTCCGTCCCCGCCAGGAGCAACGCCGCACCGAGCGTTGCGCCGATCGCCGCCGCCGACACGAGCGCGACGGCCGATCCGCGGAGCACTCGTCGTGTGACGGGCGCGTGCGAAGACGACGTCGTTTCGGTGAGACTGCTCGTGACCGGTGGAGGCGCGGGCCGCGGCTCGTGTGTCCGCGAAGACGCGGGCAAGAGACCTCCACGCGCAAGGAGGAACGCGGCGTTTCGAGCGGAAGGATGTCCGAGCGGCCCGAAGGGAACCAGCGCCTCGGCGAAGTCGGCGACGTTCCTGAATGACTCGTTGTCCTGCGGACGCGTCGCGCGGAGGATCGCGTGAGCGAGGCCGCTCGGCAGCGTTGATGCAACCTTTAAGTTGCGTACCTCGAGCTCGCCCGTCACGAGCACGAGGAGCAGTTCTCCAAGACGTGCGATGTCCGGATCCATGTCGGCGGACGTGAGGTTCGAGTCTTTGCTTTGCCAAGCGAGCTTCACGCTCGGTGTCTCGTGAGGACTATGTGTAAGATACACATGATAGGCGTCGATGGCGCCGCGGAACATGCCGAGGGAGTGAGCTTCGGCAACGGCTTCGCATGACTCGAGTGTCCAGGCAACGGCTTGCTCGATCGCCATTGCACCACGACGGTGCACTTCGTCTGCGAGTGTCGTCAGACAGAGCTCGCGCACGACGAAGGGACTTCCGTTTGGCAGCGCGCCGGCGTCGATCACGCGGAGCACGTGCGAGCCCTCGAGACGGCGCGCGAGCGCAGCGTCGTGCTGCGCGCGTGTGCGGCTCTCGGCGTCGGGCAACGTGATCACCTCGATTGCGACCGAGTTGCCGCTCCGTCGATCTCTGGCTTCGAAGACGACGGTGGCGTCCGTCCGCATGAGCGCGTGTTCGAGCTCGTAGCATCGCGACAGCGCCTCACCGAGCTCCGGGGGCACTACGTCGGGATGTTCACTCCTCGACGAAATCATTGTCCTCGCCGGCGAGCAACACACGTACCTAGCAGTCGATGTCGCTCGACCATGTAGATTTCGGATCGTGCGACGTTCGCAGCGAAAGACCCTGGCGCTCCTCGTGTTCTCCGTCGCACTGGTCTTGCGCACGGTTTCGGCGTTCGCGCATGCGGTGGGTCTGTCGAGCGCGGAGTACGCGGCGAGGGACGGGTCGCTCGCCATGAAGGCGACGTTCGCTCGCTCCGAGATCGCGTCGCTCGTGCCGTCGCTCGACGCAAACGGAGATGGTCACGTCACGGCGATGGAGGTCAAATCCGCAGGCAGCGATCTCGAGCGTCAGGTGCTCGAACGCATCGTCGTAACGGGCGATGGTGCAGTGTGCCCCGCCGTGCTGATCGACGCAGCGCTCACGGACACCGACGGCTTCTCACTTCGCGCGCGCTACGACTGCCCGGCACGTGTTGCGACATTTTCGGTGAACGTGGCTCTCTTGGACGACTTGCCGCCGGGTCACAGACATCTTGCGCGCGTGATCGGAAGGACCTCCGAGGATGTGATCCTCGTGAAGGGCCGATCCTCGTTCACGGTGGCTGCTTGCGCGGCTGGCGAGGGCGCGCCGTCCTCTGCGTCTACGTCAGATCTCGTTCCGCCACGCCCGCAAGGTGCGATCGCGTTCTTCGTGATGGGCATCGAGCACATTCTGACCGGCTACGATCACTTGCTCTTTCTCTTCGGTCTCGTGCTCGTGACGTCACGCTTGCGCGATCTTCTCCTCGTGGTGACGGCGTTCACCGTCGGCCACTCGTTGACACTTGCGCTCGCCGTGACCTCGGTCTTCGCGCCGAGCACGCGCTTCATCGAGCCGATGATCGCGCTCTCCATCGCGTACGTCGGGATCGACAACCTCTTCGCTCCGAACCCGGCGAAACGCTGGCAGATCACGCTACCGTTCGGTCTCCTGCATGGCTTCGGCTTCGCGAGCGCACTTCGTTCGGTCACGCTCCATCGAGCGGAAATCCCTGTGGCACTCGCGGCGTTCAACATAGGCGTCGAGGTCGGGCAAGTCGCGGTCATGGTGGTGCTCGCGGCGATCCTCGTCGTCGCGCGTCAAAGGCAATGGCTTGGTGCGCGACGCGTGCGCATCTTGTCCATTCTCATCGCGATAACAGGTGTGGTGTGGTTCACGGTGCGGCTCATTGCCTAAAAAAGAAGAGCCCAAAGATGCACTGCGTTGAAATGACAATGCCAAGGAGGACTTTCCGTCCTCGCAAAATTCGCGGTAAAAGGCGCAAACAATGATTATCCCTGTTTCCTCCGGGGGCTCCGGTGTGCCGCGCGCGGCGGCTAATATGGATATGAAGCTGGGCACCTTTACCGAGTTCTCACCGGACGTCGCGCTCAGCGTTCATGCGCTCATGCTCCAAGCGCGTGTGTTCGAAGAGCGCTTGATTGCGATGTACAAACAGGGCGACGGTTACTTCTGGGTCGGAGGGCCGGGAGAAGAAGCCTTCAACATCCCGCTTGGGTTGCTCGTCAATAAGGGGCAGGGGCTCGACCACGATTTTCTGCACTTGCACTACCGCTCGGCGGCCACGCTGCTCGCGATGGGCGCGGATCCGGTCGACTCGCTCCGCCAGATGAAGAACACCGCGACCGACCCTTACTCGCGCGGGCGAAACTTCGTCGGTCATGCATCGATACGCAAGTGGAACGTCGCGCCCATCAGCTCGCCCATCGAGGTTCAATTCTCGATTGCCATTGGCACGGCGGAAGCGCAGCGCAAGACGAAGTCGAAGGGCATCACGATCGTGCAAGGTGGTGATGCGGGTACGGCCGAAGGCGATTTCTCGACGTGCCTCGTGTGGAGCTCGCGCAAAGGTTCGGAGCTTCCGATCCTCATCCTCGTCGCCAACAACAAATACGGTATCTCTACGCCTTACGAAGGGCAGCACGGCGAAGTATGCATTTCCGACCGCGGGAAGGCTTTCAAAATTCGGGGCGCCACGATCGACGGCAATGATCCCGAAGTAAGCTGGGCGGCCATCGGGGCAGCCATGCACTACGTCCGCACGGAGCGAAAGCCGTTCTTGCTTGAGGCCATGGTCTCGCGTCTGCACGGTCACTCGTCTGCTTCCGGCGCGAACTTCGTCAAAAACGAAATCGATTGCATTGCCCGTTTCGAGCACAAACTCGAAGAGCGCGGGCTCCTGACGCGCGCACAGATGAACGAGATGCGGGCTCACTTCACCGCGGAGCTGCTCGAGGCGAGCAAGCGCGTTCGCAAAGAGCCGCAGCCGTTGCCCGAGACGATTTGGGATTACGTGTACGCCGACAAGAACCGGAGAGAAGTCAACTGATGGCTACCATGATTCAAGCCATCCGCATGGCGCTTCACGTGGGAGAAGAGCGCCTTGGTGTCACGGATATTTTCGGCCAGGACGTGGGGCCGCCGCTCGGCGGCGTTTTCACGGGTACGCAGGGTCTCGAGACAGCGTGGAACTCGCCGCTCGACGAGCGCGGGATCATCGGCATGGCCATTGGTCTGGCGCTCGCAGGCCGAAAGCCCATCGCCGAAATTCAGTTTTGCGATTACGCATTCAATTCCATCGATATGCTGAAGATCGCCGGTAATACGTATTGGGCGAGCGCCGGCGATTGGAATGTACCGCTCGTCATGATGACGCCCGTAGGCGCTGGCATTCGTGGCAGTATTTACCATTCCCATTCCTTCGATGCGCAGGCCACGCGAATCCCTGGTTGGAAAATCGTCATGCCGTCGAATCCGCGTGACGCGTACGGCCTCATGCTCAGCGCCATCGTGGATCCGAATCCGGTCATGTTTCTCGAACCCAAAGCGTTGCTCCGCGTGAAGGGCCGCGATGGCGAAGAAATTCCGGGCGAACCGGGCGATCCCAAGGCATTGTCGAAAATGATCGATGCGCCTCTCGGAGATCGCTCCGCGTGGAAGCCAGCGTGGCCGAAACTCGAAGAGTACTACGTTTCCATCGGGAAGGCGCGCGTCGCGCGCGCCGGTAAGGACGTCACCGTGCTCACGTACGGGCGCAACGTTCCCATGTGTCTCGCGGCCGCCGGAGAGCTCGCGAAAGATGGAATCGATGCGGAAATCATCGACCTTCGTTCGCTATATCCCTACGACTGGCCGGCCATCAAAGACAGCGTGCGAAAGACACATCGCGTGCTTTGCGTGAACGAGGATACGGAGATTACCAACTTTGGTGAGCACCTCATTCGGCGCATCATCGAGGAGCTCTTTTACGAACTGCACGCACCACCCAAGCTGCTCGCGGGCGCCCACCTCCCAGGTGTTGGCCTTGCCGACGCTCTCGAGCGCGCGACCATCCCGCAAACGAGCGGCATCAAAGCGGCGATCGACACCCTCGCCCGCCATCAACCTTAGAGCGAGTTCGACAGCCGTCGCGAGCGAATCGAGGCTAGGGCGGAGCGCGAGGAGCCCACGAAAGCGCAGGCACCGTGCGTAGCATGAGGCGAGGAGCGCCCACAGCGCCGGCTCTTCAGGGAAACTAGCCAGGCCTGCGCGGGCCGCCTCCGCCGCGTTCTTGTAGCGCGCTGCACGTAGCAGCGCGCGAACCTTCTTTAGGGCTTGCTTGGCACGGATGGCACTCATCTGTTCTTTATGCCCCGTGCGTGGCGATGAAGGCTGGACGGCTCATCATGCTTTCCATGTAGCGCGCGATTGTCTCATCGGCGGAGAGCACCCCGCACATCTTCGCCCACGCGAACGACGAGGCAACAATGATATCCGCTGCCGAAAAGTTCTCGCCAAGTAGACAGCCGTGACCTTCGCGAAACGATCTCTCGATGGCCCTCTTGAAGTGCGGCTCGATCGTTTCCTTCCACTTCTTTTTCGATCGCTCGACGAGCTTTGGATCACGTCTGTCTTCCGGAAGAAGCATCGTGTTGAACATGATGGCTTCGAGGCATGGATCGGACGTTGCCGGCACGTAGACCATCCACTCGTAGAACTTGGCGCGCTCGCGCGAGCCGACCTCGGGTGCGAATTTCCCGTCGCCGTATTTGTCTGCAAGATACATCAAGATGGCCGAGGACTCGATGAGCACGAGGCCGTCGTCATCGAGCGTCGGGACGAAGCCGTGAGGATGCAGCTTGCGGTAGGCGGGCGCGCGACCGGCGCCGGAGAAGATGTCGACGTGCTCGATGTCGCATGGCAAATCGAGCTCTTTGAGCATCCAGAGGACGCGCGACGAGCGTGTACGGGGTGCGTAATAAAGCTTCATGCGCGCGATTGGGACATGAGTTGTTTCCACGCGCAAGAACCACAACTAAAACGCGTTTTACGCGTCGTCGTCGGGAGCGGCGCCACCTGCGCGCGCGAGATCTTCCTGGCGAACCTTGTCGGCATCGAACTTGGCCGCACGGTCGCGCATCGTTGTGAGCACTTGTTCGGCCGGTGGCAGCTCGCCGTGAATCCACTTCAGCGGGTTGACGCGTGCGACGACGAATGCGCGCAGATAAGGACTGACGAGGCCCTTGTCGCGAAGTTTGGCGACGGCCGCAGAGACCTTTTCTTCGACGTCGAGGGTGAGATCGGCGAGTTTTTCGTGAGTGTGGATGGCGTCGCGAACGGGCTCGTCGGTGAAGGTCTCGACGCGACGGAGCACGGGGTGATACGCGCCGCCTGCAAAACGCCCGTTTCTCTCGTAGCACACGCCCAACGTCACGAGCGCAGGATCCTCGAGGTAGAAGGAGAAGCTCGATTCAGACTTGTCCCCGTCATCGATGAGCAAGTCTCGATAGATACGAATGACTTCGAGTGAGCGCTCTCTCAGGTTGTGAGCTTTCTCGGTGTTGAGCGCGAGGATCTGCCAAGCAACTTCGCGCGCGGGGAGGACGAGTGCCGTGATCGCCTTGCCGCCGAGGCGGCGCATGGCTTCGAGACGGTGGCGTCCGTTCGGCGTCCAGAACCCACCCGTTTTTGCGGGCGCAGTGATCGCGATGATGGGATCGAGAAAGCGACCGGTCCTGTCGATCACCTCGGCAAGTCGCTTATGGTGCGTGTCGCTGAGATCGCGCTGAAATGGTGTTGGCTCGATCTTGTCGACGGGCACGATGGCAAAGAGTTGCGCATGACCGCCAAGCGGATCGCGATAGCGACCGACGACGACACCACCCTCTTTCTGCACGACGTGCTCGAGATCGGCGAGGGCTTCGTCTTCGCCGTCCACGACGCACGCGCGAGGGTCAAGCCCTTGAGACGCGGCCTCCTTTTTGCGTGGTGTCCTCTTGCGAGATGTAGCCTTGGGCTTCGTCGGCGCATGCTTTCTCGTCGCCATGGTCTGTCTTGGTAGCACGAACCTTCGCGCGAATCGGTTTACGGATCTTTACGCCTCGAGGATGCGACCACTGCGGTCTTCGTCGTCATCTTTCAGGCGGACCAACGAATAAGGAGATCATTCAATGACACGTTGTTCAATTCCAGTTGCGACGATGATGATGGCAGGGGCGGTCTTGGTGGCGGGCGTGCTCGCGTGCAGGCGTCACAGGTGTCGTCATCATGCACATTGCGGTGGTGAACAGTGCGGCATGCACGAGCATGAGCATGAGCACGAACACGGGGACAACGATTCTTGCGGCTGCCACAAACACCACCACGGGGGAAGGTGGGGAGGCCGGTTTGGGCGGCGTTTCTGGCTGCGCCCGCTGCTCCTCAAGCTGGATGCCACGCCCGGGCAAGAGAAGGAATTGGGCGCCGCATTCGACGAATTCGAAAAGCGCGCGCGTGAGGCGAAGGCGTTGTTCGAGTCGTCGAGACAGGCCGCCGCACGCGCGATGGAGAGCGAGGTGTTCGACGACGTCGCCATGGGCGAAGCGCAGGTGAAGGCGCACGAAGCCTCCACGCAAATCAAGGACGCCTTTGAAGTGACCCTTCGACGCATTCACTCCGTGCTCGACAACGAGCAGCGCAGGCGCCTTGCCAAGCTCGTTGCGCGGGGTTCGCGCGGCTGGTGGCGTTGACCGCTTTCGATTTGGCGCGATCTCATCGTTGGGGCCTGCGGTGCGGTCCTCAAAGCCCACCAAGGCTGTTCCGGTCCGCTCCTCGGCCCCGCCTCGACCTCGCGCCAACTTGAAAGCGGTCTGGTAGCGGCTGGTGGCGTTGAGCGCTTTCGATTTGGCGCGATCTCATCGTTGGGGCCCCATCCGCGCGCGAACCGCGGGTGGGGATCACCACGCGCGTTCGATGAATGCTTTGATGCGCGCCCCAATCGCCTCGGGCTGCTCGATCGGTGCCACGTGTGTTCCGCCTCGCACCATCATCAGCTCCGCGCCTGGTATCTGCGAAGCCATGTGTTCTGACAACGATGCTGGTGTGAAGGTGTCCCTCTCTCCTGCAACGATGAGAACGGGCACGTCAATCTTCGTCAGGTAGTTCTCCGCGCTGTGCTCCCCCGCCGCACGTAGCATCCGCAGGAACATCGGAAAATCGACGTGTGTCATATGAAGCAAATACGGCATCAAGTCTTCGCGGTGGATGTTGTCAGGGTCCACGTCGCGCGCGAAGAGGGCTGCTCTCAACGCCATCTCCGGTGGAATGTGCGACCAGATCGCCCGCGCGATGTCAGGCTGCTTGTCGACGATGTCCATCAATTTCGGAAGAATGGCGTCGATCACGGGCAGGCCTCGGAACGATTGCGTGACTTTGCCATAGCTTCCGCAGACAAGGACGAGGGCGCGTATGTTTTTCGGGAACATGCGCCAGGCTCCGAGAGCCACCTGGGTACCCATCGAATGGCCAACGATCACGCAAGGTAGATCGCCTAGATGGCGTCGGATGGCCATCAGATCGCGCGTGTGGGACGCAATGTCGACACGCGCCGGATCCACGGGTGCGCCGCTGCGGCCGTGACCACGGTAATGCCAATGAGCAACGTCCGTCGCATAGGCAATATCGTTCCAAAGGTATTTCCAGATGAATCCGTCGCAGAGGATGCCGTCGCAGAAAACGACCCGACCCTTCCGGCCCTCCATTGGGTGGCCCCCCATTGGGCCCCCCCCGGCTGCATGCCCAGACCCCCTCGCCGCCGGCATGGTGCGGAGGAAGAGACGTGTACCATCCTCCGCAATGACGGTTTCGTGCGTTTCCTTCGGTCCTGGAGTGACCGTGGGAGGAAAGCGAGACTGAGGTCGAGCGTTCTCGCCCAAGGTTCCGTTCGTGATGCGAAGCTACAGCCGTGGCGCGCAACGATCGCGATCATGTGCAAACTGCCGCACACACTCGCGTGACGTTGCACGCATGTCGACCACGCTCTTAGACCTCGTCGTCGTCTTCGCCGCCGTCGACTTCGTTGACGCTTGGAAGCTTCTTGATCTCGAGGCGTGAGATTTTCCATGCGCGCTGAACGACCCACGAAAGCGAGCGGTCAAGGCGCGCGGCCTCTTCTTTGATCTCCTGCAGCATGGACTCGGGGAAGTAGAGACTCTGCTTCCGCTTGTCGGTCTTTGGGCTTTCGGTACGAAGGTTGGAAATCGGATCCTTGTCGTTCGCCAAAGCGGGCCTCCTTGTGGTGGGCGGTAGGGCAGCACGTGCTCAAACATTGAGTCGTGAGTGGTTAGCGCGTCGCGTAAGAATACGGCGGTGGGCCGACGAAAATATCAGCCCCAACGCCCCGTGACCGCACAATGATCCATCTCTCGTGTGAATACGTAAAGGAGTTTCAGCATGTCCAGATCGATCACGGGTCGCACGCCGCACAAGGTGGGTTATGTGCTGCGCGTGGTCGTACCCACAATCGGCGCTTTCGCGGGAGGTCTCGCACTCGGAAGTTATCGCGCCGAAGCAACGCCTGAGGCGCAGAACCCTTACCAGGTCATGTCCCAACTGGGGCGGGTGCTCGTGCAGGTAGAAAACCATTACGTCGACCCCGTGGAGCGCGGAAAGCTCGTCGAGGGCGCGATCAAAGGCATGGTCGAAAATCTCGATCCGCACTCGTCGTACATGCCGCCCGACGAGTGGAAACAGTTCCAGAGCGACACGGAAGGCAACTTTGTCGGCGTTGGCCTCGAGGTTGATGGACGAGGGGATCGCCTCATCGTGATCGCGCCGATCGAGGGATCTCCAGCAGCGCGGGCCGGCATCAAGAGCGGCGATCAAATCGTGGCTGTTGACGGTGTCGATGTACTCAATGAACCGCTCGACCGCGTGGTCAAGAAAATGCGCGGTGCACCGGCGACCAAGGTGAAGATCACGATCCATCGCGAGAGCGGTCGCGGGACCGCTCTTGCCGGCGCGCCGGATTCAGGCATCGTGCCTCTGCCAACGAACGACGCGGGAGCGTCGCCGGAGCATGTAGAGCGCACGGGTCAGACGCTGACGTTCGAGCTGACACGCGAAACCATCCATGTCGCGAGCGTGAGTTTCAAGCTCCTTGAAGGCAACGTTGGCTATGTGCGGCTCAAGCAGTTTCAAGAGAAAACGCACGACGAAATGATGCGCGCTGCCGCCAAGCTTCGTGAGCAAGCGAAGGGCGGCGCCCTCGCGGGCGTGTTGCTCGACCTTCGCTCGAACCCCGGCGGGCTCGTCGACGAAGCCACGGAGATCGCCGACGAGTTTCTTTCGCGCGGAGGCATCTATTCAATGCGCCACCGCGGTGAAGTGGTCGAGGATCTGAAGGCGAGCCCCGGAGGCGCGTTCGTTCTCGTGCCGGTGGTTGCACTCGTCAACGAGTGGACTGCGAGCGCGAGTGAGCTTCTCGTCGGCGCACTTCAAGACAACGGGCGCGCCACCGTCGTTGGTGTGAACACGTTTGGAAAAGGCAGCGTGCAGTCGGTCTTCCCGCTCCCAAACAGCTCCGGCCTCAAGCTCACGACAGCGCGCTACTACACGCCGAGCGGACATGCGATCCAAGCCGACGGGATCCACCCAGACGTCGTCGTCGCGTCGGCTGCGCGGACCACCGCGGATACGCTGCGCATCACGCGCGAGCGTGACCTGCCCGGGCATCTTCCGCCCGAAGGACCGCAGGGTGGAGCACCTGTCCGCGACGCAGGTGCTGTCGTGATCGATGCGGGCGCGAACGTCGACGAGGACAACGCAATGCTCGTCCGCGACGTGCCCACCGATCCATCGTCGTCAACCGATGCGGTGCTGCGAATCGGCTACCAAACACTGCGTGCCCAAATGAATCGATGAAATTGACCGCAGTCAGCCGTGGACGCGGATGGCGTAGGTGAGTTTTGCAACGCTTTTCAGCACGTTCGGTACGCGCTTGAAGAGATTGATGGACGGCGGACGCTTCTCCATGACGCGCACGGGGACCTCCTTCGTGCGGATGCCGCCGCGATCTGCGCGAATGACGAATTCGCTCGCAAAGACGTCCTTGTCGATGAGGCATGCGCGCACGACGTCGAGCAGCGCGGTGCGACGGAACGCCTTGAGACCGTGCGTATCGGTGCCGCGAAAACCGAGCAGCACGCGAAGCATGGACGAATACGCGACACTTGCAGCGTGCCGGACGAGAGGACGATCGTCTTCCGAGCCCTCCGCGAGCTTCGAACCGATGACCAGATCCGCTTCGCCCGTGTCGAGCAATTCCACTGCACGGCGGTGAAAGTCGACGTCGCAGAGATCGATTTCATCGCAGATCACGAGATCCCCGCGCGAGAGCAAGATGCCTTGTTTGAGGGCCTTGCCGTAGTTCGGCTCGCCCATGCTGATGATCTTGACCTGGCCCGTTTCCGCGCTGCCGTACCTGTTCGCGAGCTCCTGCCCGATTTCGACCGTGCGATCGTGCGAACCATTCTCCGCCAGGATGATTTCGTACTTCCAGCCTGTGGACTCGAGACGATCGCGAAGATCCACGATGGCGGCATGGAGGATCGCTTCCTCGTTGTAGACGGGGATGACGATCGAGATGTGAGGATCGCGACCGTCGCGTGCTTCGCGCGAGTCACCGTTCGAATGAGAGCTCGTTGCCATCGCTTCGGGGGGACTCCTCTTAGTACGTCGAGTGCGCGGTCGCCAAGCTACGTTCTCATCCAGAAACTGCTGCGCGCCGCAAATCGTCGGTCAGCCTCCCGTGGAGCCATCGCTCGTAGTAGGGTCGCGTCCCGATGAGTGCAGCCTTTTCTTCGATGCGTTTTCTTGGTCGCCATGCTCGCCGCATCCCGGCTGCATCCGTCCTCGCCGTGTTGGCATTCACGCTCTTTAGCGCGTGCAACAAGGAGGAGAAGAAGCCCGTTCCGCAGGAAGAGCGCAAGGCAAGCGCAGTTCCGTCGGGAGTGGTCTTCAACGATTTTCTTCCGAACAGCGGTAGCGGACAGGGACTCGCGGTCAAGGGACTCGATGGCGGCTTCGAGGCGGGCCTCGGTGAAAACGCTGGTGGAGCAGAGAGCGCCAACGGCACGGAGGCCGCTGAGACACCCGGCGCTGCAAAAATCGACGTGCTCGAACCGGGTGCCGAGCCGCGGGCCGTGCGCAAGTACACCTTCGTCGCAAACCGCGTCGAGCGGCGCACGCTCACCATTCGCCAGAGCATTGCGGCGAAAGACCAGGCGCAGTCACTGCCCGGCCTCGTGATGACGATCGACGTCGTCGCGAAGGAGGTCAAGCCAGCGGGTGCGCACTTTGAGATGAAGCTCGTGAAGATCGATCTCGCGGACAAGGACAAACTCGATCCGCGTCTCGTGCAGTCCGCCTCGCAGCAATTCGCGGGGCTGAGCGGGCTGTCCGCCACGTTCGATATCAATCCGCACGGCGAGATTGGCGAGATGTCACTGAGCGGCAACGAGAAGATGCAGCGCGAGGGCGCCGAGGAGTTGCTCGGTGCGCTCGCCCAGTTCGTGGAGCTCGTTGTTCCGCCGCTCCCCGCCACGGCGATCGGTCAGGGCGCGAAGTGGGAACGCACGGAGACGATGAACGACCGCGGACTCGCGCAGCAATCCAAGCGCACGCTGGAACTCAAAGACGTAAGCGACACGGGTGGAACGATCTCCTCCGCGATGGAAAAGAAGATTCCAAAGCACGAGTACCCGGATCCGCGTATGCCCGGCGCAACGATGGAGCTCGATGGCTCGGGAACGGCAACGTACACGTTCCGGTTCGATCGCGTTGCCTCGAAGGTCGTCTCCGAGCAAACGCAGCGTGTGAAGATCGAAGCGCCTGCCGGGCCGGATCCAAAGGCGGAGAAGAAAACCGTGGCTCAGGAGATCACGGTCAAGCACCTGCTCGAGACACCACCGGGAAAGTAGATTGACATCAGGCGAGCGGCATACAAACGAGTCTGATTCGACGGAGGAGTGGCGATGGCGGATGGCTTGAACAGGGTGATGTTGCTCGGCAACCTTGGTGCGGATCCGGAATTGAAGATGACGTCCGGCGGCCAAGCGGTGCTCAAGCTTCGTCTCGCAACAACGGAGTCGTACCTGGACAGAAACAACACGCGCCAGGAACGCACCGAGTGGCACTCGGTCGTGATGTGGGGCAAGCGCGGCGAGGCGCTCGCCAAGTTTCTCACGAAGGGTGAACGCATCTTCGTCGAAGGCGGATTGCGCACATCGAGCTACGAGAAAGATGGTGAGAAGCGGTATCGCACCGAGATCAACGCGACCAACGTCATCCTCATTGGGCGCGGCCGAGGAGCGGGCGACAGCGCTGGGGGAGGCGGCGGGTATGAGCGGCGCGCTCCTGCGCGCGGCGGTGAAGAGGGTGGCGGTCGGGCGCCAAGTGCTCCTGCTCCGGCCGCCGAAGATTTCGGGGACTTTCCCGGCGACGACGAAATCCCCTTCTAGCGCCGGCCTGCAGATCTGCGTCGCCCGCCTTCGTTGCTCGGCCTCCCCCCGTACTTCAAGTACGCCTCCGGCCTCGCCGCCTCGGCGGGCTCGCATCTCTTTGGCCGGCTCCTGCTCGCAGTCTGAGCTGCGTAGCTGGGTAGGTTGGGGTGAGCTTGCGAACCCCAACATTTGCAGCTAAGACATGCGACCCCTCCTATCGACCCAATGTCGCTAGACGGAGGAGCTCGGAGAGAATATGCAAGAAGGAATTCACCCGGACTACCCGCCGGCCACGGTTAGCTGCGCGTGTGGCAACACGTTTGTGACGCGTTCGACGCGCGGCGATTTTCAGGTCGATGTGTGCTCGAACTGCCACCCGTTTTACACCGGCACGCAGAAACTCATCGACGCCGCAGGGCGCGTGGATCGCTTCCGCAAGCGCTACGGAGCCGCGAAATCCGTTGAAGCGAAGCCTGCTGAAGCGAAGAAGTGAAACGGAATGCCTGAAACCCAATCGAGCGCGGCTTCCCCCATCGCCAACGCAGCGACCGTTGCGAGGCCATACATAGGCGGGCAAGCCGTGCTCGAGGGCGTCATGATGCGGTCGCCCACGTCCTTCGCGGTCGTGGTGCGGCGCAGAGATGGGTCACTTCACGTTCGTGAAAAAGCCATGGTCGACGCGCGCAAGGGAGTCGCAAAACTTCCATTTTTGCGCGGCGTTGCGGCCATTGTCGAGAGCTTCAAACTCGGAGGCGAGGCCCTCCGCTTCTCGGCCGATCAGATGGAGCGCGATCTCGACGCAGCGGAGCGGGCGCAGACAGCCACCAAGCCGCGCGGCGGGCGTGATGGGATTGGGACGAGCATCGTACGGACGCTCATGGCTGTAGCATACACGCTTTTTTTGCTCCTCTCGGCCGACGATGAAACGGGCGCGAAGGGGGAGGAAACGGTCGAGAGCATCGAGAAGAACGACAAGGAGAAGAGCAAGGGCCCCATGGTCCTCATGCTCGTCCTGATGGTGGGCTTTTTCGTTGCCCTGCCGCAGGCCTCGGCTGCCGGCATGAACAAGCTTCTCGGGCTCCATCTCGGCGTACAGTCCGCGGGCTTTCAGGCCATGACGGGCATCTTCAAACTCGCCCTTATCATTGGCTACTTGCTCGTGATTCGGCGTCTTCTCCCAGATATCCGGCGCGTGTTTCAGTATCACGGTGCCGAGCACAAAACGATTAGCACCTACGAGGCCAACGAACCGCTGACGGTGCAGGCCGCGCGCGCGAAGTCAACGCTCCATCCGCGTTGCGGCACGACCTTTCTCGTGATGGTGGCATTCGTATCCATTCTTGTCTTTACGGCCGTCGGAAGTTTTTTGCCAAAGATTGAAACTGGCAAAATCGTAGTGGACAACGTTCTTTTCTTTCTTGAGAAATTACCATTTTTGCCCGTGATTGCGGCGGTGACGTTCGAAATTCAGCGTATCTTCGCACGCTATTGCACGGCGGGACCGCTTCGCGCCCTGCTCTGGCCCGGCTTTCTCTGCCAGAAGATCACCACCATCGAACCCACCGACGATCAGCTCGAAGTCGCGCTTGCTTCGCTCCGCGTGACGCTCTTCCGTGAGGACGGCATCGAAACATCGCCATCGCCACAAGAAGCGTTTGCGCCGGCCGACGTTCGTTATCGAAACTTCGACGCACTCATGAAGTCACCGCGATTAAGGATGCGGTAGACTCGTAGATCAATGCTTCCCTTCGACAAGCTGGAGCAGCTTTCGCGGCGCTATGCCGAGCTCGAGGATCTGCTCTGCGATCCCGGGATCCTCTCGGACCGCAATCAACTTTCGAAACTAAACAAAGAGCGTACGGAGCTCGAGCCACTCGTTTTGGCGTTCGCGCACTACCGCGATGTCGACAAGAGGTTGCGCGACGACGAAGCCGCGCTCGCCGATCCCGATCTGCGCGAGCTCGCCGAGCTCGAGATCCCCGATCTGCAAGCCGAGCGCGGCACTCTCGAAGGACAAATCCGGCTTCTCTTGCTGCCGACGGATCCGGCTGACAAGAAGAACGTCATCCTCGAGATCCGCGGCGGCGAAGGCGGCGAAGAGGCGGCGCTCTTCGCGATGGATCTCTTTCGCATGTATGCGCGTTACGCCGAAACGAAGGGCTGGACCATCGAGGTCATGTCGCTCAGCGAGAGCGCAACGGGTGGCTACAAAGAATGCGTCGCGCTGGTCAGCGGCAAGGACGTCTACTCGCAGCTTCGCTTCGAAGGAGGCGTGCACCGCGTCCAGCGCGTGCCGGCCACCGAAACGCAAGGGCGCATTCACACGTCGACGGCCACGGTCGCCGTGCTGCCCGAGGCCGACGACGTCGATGTTCAGATCGACGAGAAGGATCTCGAGATCTCGATCGCGGCGAGCGGCGGGCCGGGTGGACAGGGCGTCAACACGACGAACAGCGCTGTCCAGATCCAGCACAAGCCAACGGGCATCATCGTCAAGTGTCAGGACGAGCGGTCGCAGCTAAAGAACAAAGCCAAAGCGCTCAAGGTTCTAAAGAGCCGTCTTTACGACATCGAGCGCGAGAAGCAGGAGGCTGCGCTCTCCGCCGAGCGCAAAGGGATGGTCGGCACCGGCGAGCGCAGTCAAAAGATTCGAACTTACAACTATCCGCAAAACCGCGTGAGCGATCATCGGATAAGGCTTACGTTGAACAAGCTCGATCGCATTATGGGTGGCGATCTCAACGAGCTCGTCACGGCCCTGCGCACGCATCGGCAGGCGGCGTTGCTCAACGAAACGAACGGCGGCGGCGCGCCCGCGATGTTCGGCGACGAGGACGACGCGTGAGCAATTCTCGCCTGCTCGAAGCGTTGACGTGCGCGATGGCGCTCGCTCCGGGTGTTTACTCGCGAAATCGCATGTTCGATTTTTTTGCGAAGGCGGGTATTGCGCGCGCCAAATGCCGCGCGGCCGTCCTGCGAGGGATTGTCCGTCACCTCGGGCACGCGCACGCCGTGTCGCTCTCACCGGAGGATGCGGTGGCCTCGGGCGAGTCGGGATTCGTCCTCCGCTACCAGATCCCGCAGATGCGCCTCGAACGGCTTGCGTTCATCTCGCGGCTCGAGCTCGCCGTTCTTCGACTGCTCGCGACGCGTGCAAGCGCAACGTGCCTACCGGCCGATGACGCGGATCACGCTCTCGTGGAAGACGCGCTCGCGCGCCTTCTGGTCAAGAACGACACGAGCGACATTGCGCTGGCCGCAAGCGAAGTCATCTCCCCCGAATAACGCGCGCCGGCCGCATTCGTTAACCTGGCGGCCATGTAAAGTCGCGCCCGCCCAGAACGTGCACGTGAATGTGATGCACGGTTTGACCGGCGGCGTCCCCGTCGTTGACGACGAGGCGGTAGCCATGTTCTTCGAGGCCTTCTTGCTTTGCCACCTGACGCGCGGCAAGGAACACCTGCCCGATGGTCGTCGCATCCGCAGCCGAGAGATCGCGGATGCCCGCGATGTGCTTGCGTGGCACGACGAGCACGTGCGTCGGCGCTATCGGGCGAACGTCGCGAAAAGCGACCGCGTGCTCGTCTTCGTAGACGATGCTCGCGGGAATTTTCTTCTCGAGGATGTTGCAAAATAGGCAGCCCATTGCGCGCAGCGTAACTCAAAAACAAAAAGCCCGCGTCTCCGACAGACACGGGCTTCGCGTCGTACGCGACGATCGGACGTCGCGATTTACTTCTTCGTGGCGTCGGCTGGCGTTGTCGCAGGCGCGCTCGATGCCGCGGGCGCGCTCGACGTTGCCGGCGAGGCCTTCTCGGTCGCCGCCTTTTCCGAATCCGCACTCACCGCATTCGGCGAGTCTGCCGGCTTCGCGTCCGAACCGCCGCACGCCACTGCCATCGCCGCAAGGGCGCAAAGAACAATCAGCTTCTTCATCGTTGTAGCCTCCAGGGGCGCTCTTTTTTGTCGCCAAGCGCCTCTTCGTCAAGGACATCGTGCGGAAAAAGTTGATGCACGTTGCGATTTTTTGTCGGACGCGATCCAACAAGTTTACAAAAATATGTCATGACTGCGGATCCGCCGTCGAAAGAGGCCGTGCGATCGTAGAGCCATGTAAAATACTTACTTATACGCGTCATCATTTTCGATTGCGCGCAACGTCCCTCGAGGGGGAAGACCAAACGTGAATCGTCAGAAACTAGAGCACAGCACCTTACGCTGGATTCTCTTCGCAAAAACGGGCGCTGGCGTCGTCCTCGCTCTCGCGGTTGCAGGTGGATGGTGGCTGCATTCACGCGGTATTGAGATCGCCGATCTCACGACGGCGCTGCGTGGCTCGACCGAGCCTCGCTTCGAATGGCACACGGTGGACGGACCGCACTGGCAGGCACTCGCCCCGCGCGGCTCGGAGGCATTCGTTGGCGAAGCGACCGACGTAACGGACGCGCGCGAAGCCGACGGGCAAGGATGTCCGCGCGGCATGGTGCGTGTAAAAGGCAACTATCACCCTGATCCCACCGGCGACGGCTCGGGCGCGATCGAGCGCATGCAGGATGCCGCGTGCACGGACTGGGTCAACAAAGACTTCCCCGCGCGTTGTCGCACGTTCGACGAAGAACGGCTCGCGATCGAAGTTGCGGCGCTCAAGACGACGCCGATGGACTTCTGCATGGATCGCTACGAGTACCCGAACGTCGCGGGGCAAAATCCGATCATCCTCGTCACGTTCAACGAGTCCGTGGCGCTCTGCAAGAAAGCGAACAAGCGCATATGCAACGAGAGCGAGTGGACGTTCGCGTGTGAAGGCGAGCAGGCGAGGCCTTATCCGTACGGCTATACCCGCGACGAAACGGCGTGCGTCATCGATCGCACGTGGCGCACGGTCGCCGAGGGGGCGCTCAGTTCGCGCGGCAGCACGGCGGCGCAGCAGGAGATCGATCGCCTCTGGCAGGGCGAGCCGTCCGGATCGCGCGGCGCGTGCAGGAGCCCCTTCGGTGTCTACGACATGACGGGCAACGTCGATGAGTGGACGCGGAGCGTGCGATCGAGCGGCTACGCTTCGGTGCTCAAAGGGGGATATTGGGGACCTGTGCGCGCTCGGTGTCGTCCGGCAACGCGCGCGCACTCGGAGGACTTCGTCGACTACCAACAAGGCTTTCGCTGTTGCGCAGATGCCGACACGAGCGTCGCTCCCCCCGGTCCGAGAGACGTGGCAGACGCGGCTGCTGCGCCCGTTGCGGGCGATGCGGCGATCGCCGCTCTACCGATCGTGAGCGACGCGTCGGTGCTCGCGGCGCAAGCCGAGGAGCCTACCGCCGATCTCTTGCACACGTCCGCGTTCCCCGATGATCGCAGCGACGACGAGCTCCGCGCGCTCGCGCGCGCGCATGCTTCGCTCTTGCGCTGTTCGCTCGGCGCGAGCGCGCAGTCATTGCCGGACGGAGCGCGCGACGGCTTCGGGATAGCTCTGTCGCTCGGTCTCGTCGGGATCCACGTCCTGCGTGCGCGTCGATCGCGCTGAAGCGGATTGCCTTCGCGCGTCGGCTGCGGCAGCAGCATGCGACGCTGCTTCGGAGACGGCGCGCGCAACGCGCGACAGTTGGTGAACGTGCGCGCGTAAGAGACGATCGCGTTTCGCAACCTCGATCATCGCAGCTTGCGCGTAATCCCGCAGAGCCTCGGATGCGCGATCACGCAGCACGCTCGTTGCGATGCGCGCGAGACTTCGAGCAATGGCGAGGTGATCCTGTACGCGCGCCGCGATCGCAAGGGCCCGCTGATCGGCCTCGTCGAGCGACGGTATGTCCTCCGTGGGCATCGTTCGTCGCTCACGCGGCGCGGAGTTCGGTCCGTTGGCGAAATCTTGCACCATGCACATAACGCAAGCACGACGTGTGCCTCAGAGCCCGCTTTCGATTTGCCGCGATCTCAGCATCGATGGCGCCTTCGGCGCTGTCGGCCCCGCCTTCGGCGGGACCTCAGGGGGGCCTGCGGTGCGGTCAGTTGGGGCCCCATCCGCGCCATCTCACTTCGTTCGCTGCGCTGCCTTCCCCCGGCCTCGTGCTCGTCAGGGCCCCTTTCGCGTTGCGCCTTCGGCGCCGGTCGGCCCCGCCTACGGCGGGACCTCCGTGGCCCTTCCTGCGCGCGGGCTGGGGAAGGCTATTGCTGTCCGCTGCTCGGGGTTCCAAACCTCGCGTCAACTTGAAAGCGGTCTTGAGCACGAATGTGTGCACGCAACATCATCGTTCGGAACGTCGAGGCGGCGCGCGCCGCGTGTGACGGATCGCAACGAGCCGCCTTTCACGGGCTGCGTGCTCCTTCTCGTCTCGATGTCGGAGCATGCTTCGTGCAGTCCGGCTACGTGCCATGGGCGCCCCCATCCGTTGCCTCGTCTTCGCGGTCGCGGCGATCGCGACGGCGGGATGCAACAAGATCACCGGCAACGGCGAGCTGTCGAACTCGCCGCTCGCCATCGAGCCGAAGTGCCGTGCAGACGTGATGCAACAACCCGCAGACGCCGAGAGACGCGTCGAGCTTCCTGCACCCCACGGAATGTCGTTCGATGATGCAATTGGAGATCATCAGGTGGACGTAGCGGAGGCGATAGCGCACGAACGGAGTCAGGTACGTCGGGTGCTGACGCGCGAGATACGGTGGATAGACAAGCAGGTAGCGACGCTGAAGAGCGAGGCGGATTCGGCGCGAGGTGCGCAGCGTGATGAGCGATTGCGCGACGTGGATATGGCACGCGAGTGGCAGACGCGATTGAAGCAAGATCTCGAGGCGATAGATCGGGTAAGCGACAAGGTATGGCCGGCCCTCAGGGACCATATCGATCGGGACCTGGAGGAAGAGCACCCAGCCTCCATCCCGCGCTCTTTCGATAAGGCGTATGAGATCTAAGAGCGTGTAGGGCAGCCGTCGCGAGCGAATCGAGGCTAGGGCGGAGCGCGAGGAGCCCGCGTAAACGTACTTGTCGTACGTGCGCAGGCACCGCAGCGCCCAACCGACGCATCGATTCGCGCAGCAGGCTGGCGAACACGCTCTAACGACGGCGGCGGGCGAGCATAGCAAGTGCGAGCCCGAGTCCGAGGCTCACCCCTGCCGCGCTCGCCGGACGCGGGCTTGCGGCACATCCGCCGGAGCCACCCGGTGTTCCGTTGCTTGCCGTGGTTTCCGGATCTGGGTTTGTGTCGACGCCTTCCGGACGGGAGTTGCTCTTGGCCGAACCAAGGAGGCGTATCGAACTCCCGTATGGGTCCAGATCCCAGCTCACCGAGTCAGCCAGCGCAGGGCCGTCGAATTCGTTTCCGAAGCCTGCGCCCGTCGATAGCGCGCACACGATGCCTTTTGCGGAGCGCGCACAGAGATCGTCTTTGCCGTCGTCGTTCAGATCACCGGCCATGATGGTCGCGTAGTAGCGTTCTTGATTCCATCCTTTGGCGTCGCTCCACTCCGGGCCCGCGATCTCGGCCTCGGGACTGAAGGCGCTGCCGCGCGAGATGGAGCAAACCATGCCGCTCCCGGCGCGCGCGCAGACATCGGCTTTGCCGTCTCCATTGATGTCGGCAAACTGGATGGTTCGGTAATATTCCGCCCATCCCTTGGCATCGCTCCACTCCGGACCCGTGGAAAGCTCCGGGCCAAACGCGTGGCCGCTCGAAAGCGAGCAAACCATGCCCCTTGCAGCGCGCCCGCACACATCTGCTTTGCCGTCGCCGTTGATATCGACAAATCGGATCGTCGAGCCGTATTCCACCTTCGACCACCCGCTCGCGTTGCTCCAATTTGGACCGCGCACCTCGGTAGGGAAGCCGTTTCCGTCGGACAGATAGCAGACGACACCGTTTTCGTCGCGCCCGCAAACATCGGCCATGCCGTCGCCGTTCACGTCGGCAAACTGGATCATTGTATAATACATATCTTGATTCCAACCGGCTGCATCGCTCCACGCGGGCCCCAAAACGCCGGTTGGAAAGCCGTTGCCGTTGGATAGAGAACAGAGGATGCCCCGTGCGTCGCGCCCGCAAACATCGGCCATGCCGTCGCCGTTCACGTCGGCAAGCTGGATGGTCTCGTAGTACTCGGGCTTTGCCCAATCTTCGTCGTCACTCCACGCGGGGCCCCGGATCTCGGTCGGGAATCCCGAGCCGTTGGACAAGTCGCAGATCATGCCGAGCGCATCGCGTGCGCAGACGTCGGCTTTGCCGTCGCCGTTCACGTCGCCGTATTGGATCGTGTGGCCGTACTCGGGCCTTGCCCATCCCTTGGCGTCGCTCCACGCGGGCCCATCGATCTCGATCGAGAATCCCGAGCCGTGCGACAGGTCGCAGAGAATGCCGGATTTCCCGCGCGCGCAGAGATCGGCATTCCCGTCGCCGTCGATGTCGGTCTGCGAGCGCCGGACGAGGCGCGGATACGGCGGATACGAAGGAGTCGATTCCCCATCAACCCATCTCTGAAAATCCTCGAGCGTGCCGTTGAAGACGTCGTGATCAACGGCGCCGCCCCCGTCGCTATACTGCCAAATGGTCCATGCCGACCAACCGCCGGAGATGAGCGGACAACCGCTCGAAGGATTGTAGTGGGCAGTGACGAGTGGATATTTGGCGAGCGTCTGGTCGTTGCCAACGCTGTCCCTCCAGAAATACGGCCCCGTGTAAAGGATAGGCTGTTTGCCGGTGCCTGCCTCGACGAGATCCATCCACTCTTGGACCTTCGCAACGATCGTTGCCGCCGATTGGCCCCCCGCAGATTCCACATCGATCATCGCAGGCATATCCCCTTTCCCCAATTTGCCAATCTTGCCGATAAGGATATTTGCCTGTGCGACGACGTCCTGGTTCGGGCGGAAATACTGATAAGCGCCGCGGTAGATTCCGTTTGCCTTCATCTTCGCCCAATTCGATTCAAACTGGGGATCGATGACGGTGGTGCTGTCGCTCACGCGCGCGATGCCGAACACGCGCCCATCGGCCTTTGCCGCGGCCCAGTCGAAATTGCCTTGGTAGTACGAGACATCGTAACCCTGCACAGGGCCCGAAGAAGGCACTCCGCACTTGGTCACGAGTCCTTTGGACACCGTGCCGACGGGCTCGTCGCTCGTTGGCCCGCAGGCGGCCATGCCGAGCACCAGGAGCACGACGGCAGCGAAAAGACGGACAGAACGGCGACGAGCTGGGGATCTCGACACGAGGTGCATGCGACATCTACTGACACACTTCGGGCGTCGTCACACCTCTCCACCGCGCAACCGCACTCACGTCGACGACGTCACCCCGCGCGTTGTTCGCTCAATGATCGTCGCTTCATGGCCGACGAAGAACGTGATCGTCCTTCACGCTCCGCTGCCGAGGCTGTAAGTTTGTTACGATGAGCTGTCCCCTCCCGTGAAGGGACCACGCCACCTGTGCCAGCTCCGTGCGTGTGATGTGGAGGACTTCCAACAGGTCGGGCCAGATCGCGCCAAAAGTTATGCCCGCGGGATCACTCAACTTTGAGAGGATGGCCGAGGGCGCCACCAGCAATGCTTCGTCGTGCAGAGAGGAATAGTGAGCGTCCGTTGGCGGAGGCGCGTGAAGGAGCGTGAGCTGTCTCGTGCGCTGCTCGCTTTCACGAACACTCGCGATCTCTCGCACGGCCGCTGCCTCCTGTCCGATTACCTTCCTCTCGATATCGCGGAACAACGCCACGACGGCCGGATCTTTTCCACCGACGACGAGCCTGAACTTTGTCCGATCCATCGTCGGATGAGGAATCGCGAGATCGGCAGCATGCGGTATGTGGCAAAGCTCCTTTAGCTTGGTCCTGTAGAGTGCGAAGAGGCGCTCTTCGTCGAGCCCCTCTGGCAGTTCCGCATCGCCCAATCCGAAGAAGTCTCTCATCTGCTCGCGCAAGAAAGGGCGAGCGTCATCCTTGAAACGATTGATGTGGTCGAACATCACGTTCACGAGGACGTCGCGAACGCGACCCCCAGTGATGAGCGGTGCGATGAACGCCATCGCTGCTCCCTTCCAGCCCGTCGGGTCAACGAAGATCAGTCCAGCATCGGACCCAAGCCACCTTTGCAACTCCGGTACGAAGGTGCCGAACTCGCCATGGCGTGCGAATGTTTTTACGGCCCCTGAGCGACTCTTCAAGTAGTTCTCGAGGTCGCCGAACGCGGTGTCGTCCTTCTCGACGAACGCGGCCTCAACGTGGAACAGCGCATGCGTATCGTGCTCGCGCCATGTCTTGACCGCCGCTTCAAGCGCCTCAAGCCCGATTGCGATCGAGGTATCCTCGAGCGCAGCGCTCTTCGCCTTCCACGGCCCGGCGAACCCGTCTACGTAGCAGAGTCGAACCCGACGATCTCGCGCGACGGAACCGAGCTTCAATCCCCAGCTGTGGAGGTATTCATATAGAACTCGGTGCTTCAAGAAGCTCTGTTCGCGGCCTTGGTACTCTTGCGGAATCTGCATGAATTCCCCCAAATTTGGCCCTTTCCATTCCTGAAGACGAAGCTACACTGCACGTTCGTGCGGACGCAAGCAGTGAGAACTCCGTGAGCGATCGAAGCTCGATCGAATGGACCGAGGCAACGTGGAATCCAATTCGAGGTTGCACGAAGGTCTCGCCCGGCTGCAAGCATTGCTACGCGGAGACGTTCGCTGAGCGGTTCCGGGGCGTGCCCGGTCACCCGTTCGAACAGGGATTCAACCTGCGCCTGGTTTCAACCGCTCTCGAACTGCCGAGGCGCTGGCGTCGGGGCCGGCTCGTGTTCGTGAACAGCATGTCGGACCTCTTTCACGAAGCCGTGCCCACCGAGTACATTGCTCGCGTATTCGACGTGATGCGCGAGTGCCCGCAGCATCAGTTCCAGGTGTTGACGAAGAGGGCTGAGCGTCTCGAAGCGCTCGCGCCCGTGCTGCGCCCGCCGTCGAACGTGTGGCTCGGTGTGAGCGTTGAAAACGCTCAGTATGCATGGCGCATCGAGCACCTCCGACGGACGCCGGCGCAGGTCCGGTTCGTCAGCATCGAGCCGCTGCTCGGACCCATCCCCAAGCTTTGCCTAGATGGCATTCGCTGGGTCATTGTTGGGGGGGAAAGCGGTCACGGTGCTCGACCGATGGACGCCGGATGGGTTCGCCTGATCCGAGATCAGTGCCTGCGTGCTCGCGTGCTTTTCTTCTTCAAGCAGTGGGGCGGGGTACAGAAGTCGAAGCACGGGCGGGTGCTCGACGATCGAACTTGGGACGATATGCCCGGTGTCGCCGTTTGCTCCGTATCGACTTCGACCAAACACGGTCGCACTCATTTGCCAGTGCACACCTAAGAGCGTGTAGGGCAGCCTGCTGCGCGATCGATTCGTCGGTTGGGCGCTGCGGTGCCTGCGCACGTATGCCAAGTACGTTTACGCGGGCTCCTCGCGCTCCGCCGAGCGCCCCGAGCAGATTGCGGACCGAGTATTTTGGCCGAGTTGCAAGCAGCGCAAGGCGCTTCGACGCAAATCGGCAAAAAGACGATGGGAGCAACCTGCGAGGGGTTCAGCAGCCTCGATTCGCTCGTGACGGCTGTAGAACACGCTCTAAGAGCGCGGGCGATTTGTGCTTGCCAAAAAACGATGAAAGCCATGAAAACATGGCCTCTCAGAGGCGCGGATCGGATTCGAACCGACGTATGACGGTTTTGCAAACCGGTGCCTAACCACTTGGCTACCGCGCCAGACGGACCATCGAATACTGGTCCTGGAGCACGCGGTCAACCGGTTCCCTTCGGGTGCAAAATCTCGATGCCGTTCATGTAGGGTACGAGCGCTTTCGGCAGCGTGATGGATCCGTCCGCGTTCTGGTGATTCTCGAGCAGCGGGATGAGGATGCGCGGGCTTGCCACGGCGGTGTTGTTCAACGTGTACGGGTACGCGAGCGAGCCGTCTGGCATGCGCACGCGAATGTTGGAGCGGCGCGCCTGAAAATCGCCGAGCGTGGAGCATGAGTGCGTCTCGTTGTAAGCGCCTTTGCCGTCGGCGCGTCCGGGCATCCATGACTCCACTTCGTGCTTGCGCGTCTGCCCGAGACCAATTTCGCCGGTGCACGCAATGGCAACGCGATAAGGGATCTCGAGTTTTTCGAGAATGGCTTCGGCGTTGGCGAGAAGTTGATAATGCTCTTTTTCGGCCACCGTTTCATCTGGCAGGCAAAAGACGACTTGCTCTACTTTGGTGAACTGGTGCACGCGGTAAAGGCCCTTCGTATCCTTTCCATACGCGCCTGCCTCACGGCGAAAACAATTCGACACACCCGCATAGCGAATCGGCAGTGACGCGGCGTCGAGCACGTCGTCGCAGTGGAGCGAGACGAGCGGCACTTCACTCGTGCCGACAAGAAACAATTCGTCCGCCGTGATCGCGTACGCTTCTTCGACGCCGAGCGGGAAGAAGCCCGTGCCCACCATCGCGCGCTCTTTGACCATCACGGGCGGTATGACGATCGTGAGACCTCGCGCAACGAGGAGATCGATCGCGAGACGAGTGATCGCGAGTTCGAGCAGCGCGCCCGTGCCCATGAGCGCGTACGAGCGACCGCCCGCATACTTGCGCGGCCCGTCCCAGTTGACCATTCGGTGGAGCATCATGAGCTCCACGTGATCCTTCGGCTTGAAGTCGAATGCGCGCTTTACGCCGACTCTGCGGATCTCGACGTTGTCCTCTTCGCCCGCGCCGATCGGCACCTCCGGACGCGGGATGCTCGGCACGCGCAACATCAAGTCATCGAACTTCTTCTGCGCACCCGCGAGCGACGGTTCGAGCTCTTCGAGTTCGACCTTCACGGCCCTGCCTTCGTCGACGAGCGGCGCGCGCTCTTCCTTCTTCGCCTTCGGAATGAGCTGCGCGATCTCGTTCTTGCGCGCGCGCTTCGATTCGAGCTTTGCGATGAGCTCGCGGCGCTCTTTGTCGGCGGCGAGCAGCGCATCGAGATCGAGTTCAACGCGCTTGTTCTTGATGGCAGCGCGCACAGCGTCTTGGTTCTGGCGGATGAAGACTATGTCGAGCATGGAGGAGTGACAGTTCGACCCGCGTCGACCATTCGTCAAGAGGGAAAGAAGCTGAGTAGACCCCGCATATCTGCCGGCCGGCCAATAAAAAACGCGAGGCCGCTGAGCGACCTCGCGTTTCATTGCGTTCGTGCCGAACGTTACTTGGCTGCCGGTGGAGGAAGGGGCGCGCCTTCCGCGTGATGATGGTGATGCGCAGGCGGCGGCGTGAACTCGTATGAGAACGTCCCGTCACCTTTGCGCTTGTCCGCCGGGTTGATGGGGCCTGCGCCCGTGATCGTCCTCACGACGCAGTCGGCAACTGCATCGGGAGCCGTGGTGTTGGCCTTGTCAACGGCGACGTTCGTGATCGTGCCCGCGCCGTCGGCGCCGTCGGCCACGACGTTGAACACCACGGTGACCTTGCCGCCGACACCCGGGGTGCCTTTGAGAACGCTGTCGTAGCAGGCAACGATCTCGCTGTTCTTCGTGCCGAGAACGGCCGCCGTGTCATCGCGGTAGTTCTCGGGAGTGCGCGCCGTGCCTCCGCCGCATCCCACGAGTGCCGCGAGCGAAACTGCGAAAAAGAACGTGGTTTTCATGGCTTCGTACCCTCCGGCTTCTTCGCGGCGTCCGTCTTCGGTGGCGGCGTCTTTGCTGGTGCGGCCTTCCCGTCGTGATGCTTCTTATGGCCTGCGGGTGGCTTCGCGTTGGTGTCCGTCTCGTCGGGTGCTTTGATTGACTCGGTGGTGCTGTGGACGACCTTCTCCTTGCCGGTCGTCGGGTCGATCACGACCTTCTCCTTCGTTACCTCTTGCTCGATGACGATGAAGTCGACGCGGCGGTTCTTCTCGCGATTCTCTTCCGTGTCGTTCGGGGCAATCGGACGCTCGCTGCCCCAGCCCTTCGCGGTGAGACGGGAGGCTTCGATGCCGTCCTTCTTCACGAGGTAATCCATGACGGACTTGGCGCGTTGATCGGAAAGGGTCTTGTTCCGCTTGGCGTCGCCCTCGGCCGAGGCATGTCCCTCGATCGAGATCTTTTTGACCTGCGGATTGTTCTTGATGACGTCGGCGATGTCCTTCAAGAGCGAATCGCTCTCAGGCTTGATCGTCGCCTTGTTCACCTCGAATTGGATCTTCTCTTTGAATTCGATCTTGTTGTCGCGCAGCTCAACGCGCGGCGGCGGCTTCGGCGGCTCCGGCGCGGGCGGCGGGGGAGGGGGCGGCGGGGGAGGCGGAGGCGGAGTGCCAGCAATGGCGAACGCCTGCGCTCCCGAGAACTGCGTGGCGCTACTGCCGCAGCCAACGACGGCTAGCAGCATCGACGCAGCAATGGCGTGCGACAGGAAACGTTGGGAAAGCATCGGTAACGAACCTCGTGTGTCGTGAAGGGAAAGGGCCGATCCGACGGGAGCGGTCCACGCGTCCCCCTCCGTGGACGAAGCTTCGAATAAGCTGCATCCACTTTGGTTCATGCGGTGCAATAGACGGATCCGTCGCAATCGTCCATTCCGTTTTTCCAGATCCGCCAAAAGACTTTAATTTTTCGATGACTCCACTTCCATTGCACGTTCGTCATTCCAAAGTCAGCGTCAAATCGAAAGCGGGGGTTATTCGACAATCATTCGATCGCTCCTACTGCGACCAAACGTTTCTGGCGCGTACATCTCCTCGGCTTTCGAAGGTGGCACAATGTAGACACCGGGAGTCGTGGCCTTCGCAACGTACGTGTAGTCCCAAACCCCATCCCATAGCAGCGATGCGAACGCCTCAACGCGCTCGTCTCGCATGTTCTGGTGTTCGTACCAAGTGCGGTTCCAATACCAATATCGGCCTCGGCTTTTCTGTGCATCGATCTCATTCGGGTCCGTTGGGATCGGGCCCGTCACCGCGAGCGCCGGATTCAACGCCTCGAGTCCCGCAGGCAGTGGATCGACGAGCGCGACGTGATAGCGGCGCGCCGCTGCAACCATGGATACACGCACGCGAACTTTCGCGCCGACCTTGACTCGCCACGTACCATCAGGGTCGCGCGTGACATCCTTCGCGCTATCCGCGCCTTCATAGATGCGTGAGACGACGAAGCCATGATCGGCCGGCGGGAGCTTGAGATCCGTCGGCGCGTACTGCATGCCGATTCGGTAGTAGAGGCGGCCCGCGCCGTTCTTGTCGACGACGAGGTTCTGCATGCCCGTCATTTTGTCGGCGAGCCACTGCATCGGCACGTCGATGTTGCTCGATTCGGTCGTGCGTCCTTTGAACGCGTGCTCTCCCGCGAATCGATCCCCGAGCCACACACGAGCGACGAAGTCCGGCGTGACCTTTTCGTAGGTGTGGAAGTACCGATCGAGGGCGAGCAAGACGAAGGCATTCTCTTGCGTGTTCGTCCATCGCCCCGCTTTGCGATGATCGAGAAGTCCTTTGACCAGTTTCGGAATGAGGCTCGACGACGGTTCATCGCCAATCAACGACTCGAGCAAAACGCCGTCAGCGCGTCTGTCGGAGTGGAGCAACACCCAGTTCGAGTCTTGGTAGTCACTGACGAAATGTGCGGCTCCGGCGGTCTCCGTTGCGCGGTTATGCACGTGCCTGCGGATGGCGGTGTTCTCTGCGACGCTGCTCTTGTCTTGGGAAATCGTCGGCCAGATCCAGCCAACTGCCTCGATGGGCAGCTTGTCCACGCCACCTGCTTCGCGGATGAGTGATTTGGCGCGCGCCGGAGCCGCGTCTCCCATGAGTTTTCGCACGTAGAGCGAATACGCAACAAGAGAGCGTCGTGCATCAACGGAGTACCACCAGGGAATGTAACCTTCGATATCGCGAAGATAACTCTGCGCACGCGCCATCATCGCCGGATCGGGTTCGTAGCCTTTGCTTTTCGCACGCACGAGCGCGTGTGCAACATGCACCGAGACGTACGGCCACGGTTCCTCCTGCCAGAGGCCCCAGCCGCCGGAGGAGTGCTGCGTGCGTTTGAGTTTGTCGAGATCGGCCTTCATGGACACGGCGATCTCTTTCTGAGACGGCATGCCCTCGGCCTTGAACGCCGTGAGCACGTCGCGAAGTGCTGCGACCGCGAGGACACGCGATGCAACCTGTTCGTTGCATTCGAAGGGATACTTCGTGAGATAAAGAAATGCGTCGGTGAGCGCGGAGAGCTGCGTCGAGCTCGTCGAGATTTCGAGACCGCCGAATTGCGGGAACACACCTGCCGGCATCTTTACCGGCTGGGCAATCGTGCCGTTGTCGATCTCTCCGTACGTGGCGAATGCCTCGGTCGTTGCGGGCGTGTAAACAGGGAGCTCGATCTCACTTGCGTCGGAGAAGCCCGCCGACGCGACGCCGATCTGAAAGCGCGCTTTCCCAGGTTTCATCGTGCCGGAGGCGAAGCGCACCTCGACGCGATCGTTCGGAGGAACGGTGACGTGCTTGGCAGATGGCTCCGCGATCGCCGCATTGCTGGCCCGCACGACGACGCCAACATCGACCGCGGCGTTGGTTTGATTCTGCACGACAATCGGCAGCTCGAAGCGATCGCCGAAGTTCAAAAACCGCGGTGCACTCGGGCGCACCATCAGCGGAAGGCGCGCGGTGATCGTGGACTCGTTCGAGCCGAAGTTGCGCTCTCCGGCGGACGCGACCGCCATCACGCGGTAGCGCGTGAGGTTGTCCGGCAGCTTGAAGGACACGGTGGCTTTGCCCGCGGTGTCGGTGCGAACACGCGGTGCGAAGAGCGCGAGCGGCGCGAAGTCGGTCCGAACTTGGATGGGCGTCGTGCTCTCCCTCTTGTCGGCGGCGAGCGATTCGGCGATCGGTGCAGCGGGCGGAGGTGGTGCCGCTTGGCGTAGGACCCCCATCGGCGCTCTCGCTCTCATGACCGCTCCATCCAGCGGCATCGCTTCGTACAGAACATGGCGCTCGTCTTCTTGCTTCGAGAGCATGCCGAGATTCGCGAGATTCGGATCGGCGAGGAGGATCGCGTCGCGCATGCCGACGTCGCTCACATCGATCGATCGAATCATGTAAAATACACTGATCGGATCGGGCGTCTTGTACCCGGACAGCGCTAGGATTGCTTCGTCGGCGACCACCAGAGCGACATCGGCGTTCGCGACGGCACGGCCGGCAGCATCTTTCACGTCCACGTCAATCGCCGTTGCAGAACCGGGCTCCGTCATGGACGCCTTCGCAGCGACTTTCACGGCGAGCGTGCGCGAGACAGGCAGCACGTTCGCGTCGATTTTCCCGCTCGCGTATGCGGGCCGCTTTGACAACCTCTCGTCGGGTTTGCCTGTGGCGTCCTCGCGCACAGCAGCGCCAACGAGATCGACGCGCATCTCGACGTTCGGCACCATGCTCTCATTGAGCTTCACCGAGAGCACTTGAGATGCGGCGCGCATGGTGAAGCGCTCGACGTGCACGATCCCTTGACGGCGTACCGTGAGCACGCCTTCGGCCGGTGCGAACGGCGAAAGGACGAGCAGCTCGGCGACCTCACCCGGCTTGTATTCTTTCTTGTCCGCGATCACGGTGATCTTGTCGCTGCCCAGGGCGCGGTCCTTGGGCATGTCTTTGCCAGTCACCCAAAGCGTGGTCGCCGTTTGGTTCTTGCGCCCCTCCGCGTCCGTGACGATCGCCGTGATCCGCCATCGTCCGCCTTCCGGTGGCTTGATTGTACAATGCACGGGCTCTTCGGCGCCCGCGGAGCCACTCGTCACGTTGCACGTCTGAACGTCGACTTCCTTGTCCTCGTACTTCTCACCGCGCTGCACGGATTCGAGGCGCGCTGCGCGAACCGCGACGGGCCGCCCGGAGAGCGCTTTGCCGTCGATGTCGGCCGCGAGAAGCGCCACATCAACGGAGTCACCCGCGCGCACGAAATTCTTCGCGAGCCGCACGCCAACGTACGCCGAAGCAGGATGCACGATCATGCTCGCGCGGCCCGCCCACTCTTGGCGATTCACGTCCGTGACTCGTCCAACGAGATCGAGACTCATCGGATACGACGGATCGAGCGCATCGAAGTCGAGACGAACGCGATGGATGCCCTGCGAGTTCGTGACCGAAGACCACGTCTCCGTCTTCGTGTCGTCTGCTTCTCGCTTTGAGAACCACCACCACCATCCGCGCTCCTCGGGACCGAAGTGGTAGTCGCTGCGATTTGGGGGCGTGAACGACGACGTTTTGCGCGTTATCGACCAATTGACCGGCGCTGAAGCAAGTCCCCCGCCCGCGTAGTACGCAGCCGTCACGGTGGCGACTGCATGCTCGCCTACGAAGTGCGGTCCCTCCGTCGATGTTGCGGTGACCTCGAACTCGGGTCTGCGAAACTCCTGCACCTCGAACACGTGTTGGAAGGTCGTGTTCGACTCGTTGAGGGCGGCAAGCTGCAACTCGACGTACGCCTTGCCGGTGTTCGCGTTGTCGGGAAGCTTGAACGCGAGATCGAACGAGCCTTGATCATCCATCGTGGTCTCGCCTTTGCCGATCTCGGCCCCGCGCGGATCGCGCACGCGGAAATCCACTTTTTGATTCGCGATGCCGTCGATGGCAGTGAGGTCGCCGCCTCGCTCGAGGATCGCGCGGCGTACCCAGCCCTTCACGTGGACCTCTTCGCTCGGCTTGTACGTGCCGCGATCGTCGAAGACGAACCAACGCACTTCGTCGGGCCGCTGGCTGTGCACAAAGCCAAGCCCGTATTCGGGCACGATCACGACGTCTTTGCCCTTCGTCGCGACGACCACGCTGCCTGGTTTGTCTGAGAGCGGTACGCGCGCGAGACCGTCATGCGTCTTGCTCGATGGCCCCGCACCGAGGATCGACACGTCCGCGTCCTCGATCGGCACGCCGTTTTCGAGGTTCGTCACCCAGCCCGTGATGGCGTCGTTCTCGACGAAGGCAGAGAGACCGAGCTTGGTCGATTGCACCCAGACATGCAGTTCCGGTCTGCGTCGTTCCGGCATCGCACGCGTGGGCTCGACGATGACGAGCGCATGTCCGAGTCCCGACGAGAGCGCAGGCCCGAGATCGATCGCAGTGGATGCGAGTTCGTCGGGCGCGCTCTTTGGCGAGATCACTCTGTCGACGACGAGCCTCCCCGGTGGCGCGATCTTGCGCGGTCGCTCCCACTCGTTGGAAAATTGCATGTATTTTGCATAATTCGCAGGCGTGACAGCGTAGACGCGTGTGCGCAGCGACGGCTCGTTGATCGAATAGACCGTGTACTGTCTGGGGGACGCGGGATCTAAAACCACCATTGGTTTCTCCGCGCCGAACAGCATCGGCTCCGCGGAGCCGACGTTGAACGATGCCGTTGCGTCTTTGACCATGGTCTGGCCGTGCTCGTCGGTGAGCGCACGGCTGATCGTCACCGTGTACTTCGTGCGGCCTTTGGTTCGTCCGCGGATGGTGATGTCGCGGCCGCGGACGTCGACCTTCATGCCAGGGATCGCCGGCGTGACCGTCACCATCGACGCGTCGAAGTGCGCGAGGTCGATGGAGTTCGAGAACTCGACGTCGAAGCTTTGAAGCGGCCGGCAGATCTCGCGCCAGCTCCAGCTGCAGTGCGATCGGACGACGTCGAGCGGGCCGAACGTGCTGAACTCGAATCTTTGGTCTTTCGTCGTCGCGCGCGGTCCCTCGGCGCCTTTTGCCCCAGCTTTGACTTGCACCGTGTAATGCGTGGCCACGGCGAGTTTCGAGATCGGCTTGAATGCTAGCCAGCGATCCTTTTCGGCCTGCGCTGCGAGCCTCCGTACAGCCTCGTCCGCGTCCACTTCGTCGTCCGTTGCGAGGCGTATCGGAGCTGTGCCCCGATGGCTCGTGAGATCCATGCTGGCGAGCATCGCGGCTCGGTCGATCGCCTGATCGAACGAAGCGAAGATCACCGGATCGAGCGGCTGAGAACTCCCCGACGGCCAGGAGCTCGTCACTTTTGGAGGCGGCGTGGTGAACGTCCAGCGCATCGGCTTCGCGAGCACCTCGCCGTTCGCCGCTTTCGTACCCGCAGGCACCTCCGCCACGAACTCGGTGGCCATTGGGAAGCGCCCGTCTGGCTGAAACATCAGCGTTTGCGTCCCGAGCCAACGCCACTTTCCTGCGGGCTCGGGCGTGAGCACGATGGGCAGCCGGTCTTTCGCGATTTCGTCCACCGACGTCACCGGGATCATCGGCTGCGAGAAGGTCACGGTCAGGTGCGGGGCGAGATCCACAGGTCCTTCGGGTGTGTGTCGCTCGACTGTGAGCGGACCTCGCGCGGGCGGAGGTGCTAGAGGTGGCGCTTCAGGTGGAGGAAAGCTCTCGTGAACCGTCTTGCCGGTGCGCGGCGCGGGAATGGACTTGTCGCGCATCGCGAAGTCTTTGGCGTCATCGGGTTTTTCTGCGAGCGCAGGCAAGCGCGCGAGGATGCGCTCCTTGTCGGATTTGCCGAGCGGCGTGGACGGTGCGAAAGCGGTACGCGCGCCGCGATCTGCCTCCTCGTCTGCGTTGCTGATTCGGAATCCAAGTCCTGATTTCGAAAGGCGCACGACGAGCGGAGTTGGCGGTTGCGATGCTTGTTGGGATGCTTCCGGCATTTTCGATGGGTGGTTTCCCGGACATCCGAGAGCCGCGAGCGCAAAAGAAACAACCACGGCGAGTGCGCTTCGTTTCATGAGCGAGATGTCTCCACGATGGAACGCGAGCTTACAGGGGATCCGGCACGGCCGGCGGTCTCTGAAACGAATCAGAGAAGAAGAAGATCTCTCACGAGCGAAGTCACTCAATCGAGGGCGGCGAAGATGGCGAGCCCGACAATGATGACCAGCACCATCGAGACCAGAGTCACGAGCAAGAAAAGCAAGACGCGCCGGGCGCGGTGAACACGACGCCGCGCTTCGGATTGGGCAGGTGTGTTCGACGGCGGCGATGAGAACGGTAGGCCGATCGGCGCGCCTACTGGCGCGCTCAACGGAGCTGCCTGTGGCGGCTGTGGCGAAGGACCATATCCCATTGGCGCGGCCTGCTCTGGGTGCGGGGTGTGCGTGGCCGCGGGCAGCACCGCAACCGCCGGTGAAAAGTCGTCGAGTTGGGTTGGCGGCTGTGCGTCCCGCAACGTTGGAGAAGAAAGTTCCGCGGAGCGCGAATCGATAGGACTCGTCGCCAGGAGCGTTGGTTTTTCGCTGTCCGTGTTGTGCTGCGGAGGCGCTTCCTCGATATCGGAAGGTTCAAGTAATTCGATATCCGAATCGTAGGGTGGTGGCACGTGATCGGGAATGCTTGTGCGCCCCGATTCAAACATCTGACCGTCCGGGCGACCGGGCACCGTGCGCAGAGCGCCCTGCATGGCGCGCGCGTTCGGCCAGCGATCGGCCTTGTCAAAGGCGATCGCGCGGTCGACGATTTGCACGAGTTTGAGCGGTAATCCGGACGTCACACTTGCGAGCGAGCGCGGCTGGTAGTTCGCCGCTGCCACGAGTTGGGCTGCGGCGCTCTCTGCATCATGCACGGGATAGCCAGAGATGAGCGTGAAGAGCGTTGCACCTACGGCCCAAATGTCGGTCTGCGCGTCGATCGCGTCGCGGTTGCCGACAGCCTGCTCGGGCGCCATGAACCCCGGTGTTCCGAGCAAGTAACCGGATGCGGTCCGCTCTTGGCGGAAACCGCTCTTCATTTGCGCAAAACCGAAGTCGAGAACTTTGAGGCGACCCTCACTCGTTACGAAAAGGTTGTCCGGTTTGATGTCGCGATGAACGATGCCCTTGTCGTGCGCGGAGGCGAGCACATCGAGGAGTTGATCGGCAACCTCGTAAACTTCGCTCAGTGGAAGCGTACCGCCCTTGCGAACACGTCGGGCCTCGAGCAGTTCTCCCTCGAGCAGCTCCATGACGAGGAACGCGAAGCCCTCCTCGGTAACATCGTCGTCGAGGATGCGCACGACGCCAGGATGATTGACGTGATTGGCTGCGTAGCCCTCCTGCAGAAAACGGCTTCGTGTGTCTTGGTCGCGCGAGAACTGCGGGTGCAGCACCTTGATGGCGACGCGGCTTCCATTCTTGCAGTGCGTTGCCGCGTAGACCGTGCCCACGCCACCACGCGCAATGCGCACATCGATGCGCCATTTGCCCCGGAGGACGCGACCGGTCCAGCGTGAGCGCGGTTCGCCGTGTTCATCCACCTTCAACACCTGGACAGACAAGCGGACCCATACCGTTGTCAGGCTATCAAAGGCGTCTGCCGTACGCATCTCCGAACGCGTTAGAGCGTGTTCTACAGCCTGCTGCGCGAATCGATTCGTCGGTTGGGCGCTGCGGTGCCTGCGCACGTACCACAACGTACGCTTGCGCGGGCTCCTCGCGCTCCGCCCTAGCCTCGATTCGCTCGCGACGGCTGTCGAACACGCTCTTAGCTAACGCTATCAAACGCGTTCGAACGCCGTTAACCTGGTGCGCGCCGGGATGCGGTTACCTCGTGGCTAGGACGAGGGAGACAATCCCCGCAACGAAGATCGCGAGACACACGAGGATAAGCGCGAGCAATGGCCACGAGAAGGGCCGCTCCGGCACGTCCGTGTCGCGGACGGCCTGCAACGGCGGCGGCCATAAGGACGGCGACGGTGCGCTATCCCAGCTCGTCCGCTGCGAAGAAGACACTGCTTCCGGATGAGCGGTGGCGAGCGAAGCCGCTGCCGGGATGCTCGGTGCGGAGGCACTCTGCATGGCCGGATAGACCCGCGTGGCGGCGTCATTGGGCGAATGCGGAGCGGGTTGGCCAAACGACGCGTAGCCGAAGCTTTTGTTGAATTGCTCGGACGAGGCAATCAGCGGATCAACGTTGGCGTCACGAGCAGGTTCGCGGCCCCACGCAAAGACCTCGGGGGAATCCTGCGTGCGCGATGCTTCATCCGGAACATCATCGGGTTTCGTTGCTCGCTCGTTCTGCGCGCGTGAATCGACATGATGCGTTTCGACGGTCACCTCATCGTCGTTCGCCTCGTCACTCGACGCAACCGCGTTGAGCGCATCGAGCTCTTCGCGTGACACCGACACCGTCGTGTCATAGTCGGTGAGAAGCGCGTTGACGTGCGACGGAGTTAGGTCGGCTTTCACCGACCTCGAGGATGGAGGTGCGACGGCCTGCGCACTCGGCTGCGCTGCCGCCTGCGCAAGTGACGTGCGGGGTGCAACCCTTCGCGATACGGAGGATGGGGCACTGCCGCCCATGACGGGAGAGCGCACAGCGAGCGGTCTCGAGGTGGTGCGTGCGGGAGCACCGGCCACGGGCCGAACTGCGCGCGCGATCTTCTTTGGTGCGGACGGCTTCAACGCGGAGCGCGCAGGCGGGGAGATCGGCGCGGAGGCTGTCGCGACCGGCGGGGCGAATGGCTCGTCCGAGATCGGCGACGGCACATCGGTCATATCGAACGACGGCGCTTCCGCGGTCACGATGGTCTTCACATCCTCGTCCCACGGATTGGGATCCTCTCCCTCCGGCGAATAGGCTTCATGGCCGGGGTTATCGTTGTTCTTCACGGCAAGCTCGATCCTGTTTACCGCGCGAGCCCGCGCATCCCTAGAAGTCGAATCCTAGCGAATTCTCACGAACATCGAGTGCTGCAACGCACCTTTATTTCAAACAAATGCGAGCGCGACAGCCAAGCCTGGGGCGGCAGAGTTGGCGGCGTCGTGAACTCCGCAGTCGTTCGCGCGTGCACGACACTTTGCTCGTTTGCAAACATGGTTGCATGCGTTGACGCGTTGCGCACGATGCCGCGCCTCCATCGCGCGGCCGCCGTCGTGCGTCGTCGGGTAGCGCGCATTACGATGGCCGTCATGATGGCTGACAACCGTGCACTGCCAGGTGACGCATATGACTTCAAGGGCGCGTGCTTCAATCTGCAGGATCCCGCGGATCGCGAGATCGTACGGTTCATCCTGTCACAAGCGCTCTACGGCGAAGCCACGGGTGTCTATTGCGGAAAATCTTTGTACGCAGCGGGCTCGCTCGAAGCAGCGCGTTTCTATCTCCGGCAAGCGAAACAGGAACTGTCACATCTGCAACTCTTCGGGGACATCTTTCGCGCGCTCGACATGAAACCGACGCCGCCGCATTGGGTCATCCGCCTCTTTGCGGCGCACAACAATTACTACCCGCTGAAGGTGATGATGGAGCACGCCGTTGGTGAGGGCATGGTCCTCGCCATCTTCAGAGATCTCTTGCTCCAGACACTGCCCGATTCCGATCCGCGCGTGCCGCTCATCAAGAAGAAGCTTCGCGTCGTGTGCCGTGAAGAAGAAGAGCACGTTGCTTGGGGTGAGAAGGAAACCAGGCGCCTTCTCACAAGCAAGCCGTGGCTTCGAACTCCTTATTACGGACTCGTCGAGTTGCAGATGGCCGCGTTGCCAATGCTCGTGCGCGCGTTCGAGAAGCGGGTCGGCACTCACCCGGTGCTCGCGCATCTCCCCGGCTTTCTAGAGCACGTTCGCGATCACGTTTTTCGTCAGAGCAAGGCGCTCGGCATCATGCCCGATGAGCGCCCCTCGGCACCGGAGCGAGCCATGGCCATGAGCTACGGTCTCGCGCTTTTTTTTCGAAGCCAGTTTTCGCGCGCTCACTCCAAACTCGAGAGGATCTACATCACCGAACTCGGGCTCGATGGATCTGCCAAGGGATTGGATATGCGCAACGACAAATTCGAAGCGCGGGGCAACGGCATCGAAGACGCACCAACCGTCTCGTAGACCGCTTTCGATTTGGCGCGATCTCATCGTTGGAGCCTGCGGTGCGGTCCTCAAAGCCCTTCAAGGCTGTTCCGGTCCGCTCCTCGGCTCCGCCTCGACCTCGCGCCAACTTGAAAGCGGTCTAGCTAGCGCGTGCGCTGTTTTCGATTCGGTGGAGCCGAGGGGGATCGAACCCCTGACCTCATCCATGCCATGGATGCGCTCTCCCAGCTGAGCTACGGCCCCAGCCCGCGAGAAGGATCTCCTGTCCGCGAGTAAGAGGCGCGCATAGTTACTTCGACTCTCTTCGCCTGTAAAGGTCCGGAGCAGCCAAAATCGAATTAGGGCGTGTCGATCCCGAGGCGTCGCATCATTTTCTGTAAACCGAAACGCGACATGCCAAGAGCTTTGGCTGCTTTGGTTTGGTTGCCTTTGGTCTTGGCGAGCGCATCGCGAACGAGCTGCAATTCGAGTGCATCGACGCGGGCCTTGAGTCCGAGGCCAGCATCGCGACCTGCCGCGGGGCCTCCGCGTGCGACGTCGTCCGACAAATCATCGACGTCAATCCGATCATCGGCGAGGACGATGGCGCGGCGGATCTCGTTTTCGAGCTGTCGAACGTTGCCCGGCCACGGATACGCGGTCAGGCGGTCCATCGCGGCGCGTGTGACTTTGAGCTTGCGACCTCCCCCATGCTTTTCGATGAAATGCAGAACGAGAATTGGAATGTCGGCGGCGCGTTCGCGGAGAGCTGGCACGCGCACGGCAACGACGTTGAGCCGGTAGAAGAGATCTTCGCGGAACGTTCCCTTGGCGACCATCGCCTCGAGATCGCGATGCGTCGCCGTGATGATGCGCACGTCCACGTGATGCACGCGCTCGCTTCCAACGGGCCATACCTCGCCGTCCTGTAAAACGCGAAGTAGTTTCGTTTGCATTGTGAGCGGCATCTCGCCGATCTCGTCGAGCAGCAGCGTGCCGCCGTGGGCGATGTCGAAGAGACCCGCGCGCGTGGACGACGCGCCCGTGAATGCGCCGCGGACGTGGCCAAAGAGCGTTGATTCGAGCAGCGACTCGGGGACCGATCCGCAGTTCTCGCTCACGAAAGACTTTCGCGCGCGCGGACCGTTGTGGTGGATGGCGCGCGCAACGAGCTCTTTGCCCGTGCCCGACTCGCCAACGAGCAACACCGGAACCTCGCTCGTCGTCACGCGGTCCACGAGCCTGAGCATCGCGCGGACGGGTTCGCTGCGCCCGACGATGGCATCGTAACGAAAGCGCGTCTCTTGTCCCTGCGCGAGCTCGGAGCGCACGGTGGCGAGCTCGGCTTCGCGCGCGCCGAGCGTGCTCTCGAGATCGGCGTTGGCGCGTTCGGCGCGGCGCACGGCGCGGCGTAGCAATGCTTGATCGCGCGCGTCGGCGATGGCGAGCGCCGCTTGGCTCGCGACGAGCCGCACCCACGCGAGCTCCGAGGGACCAAACGCATCGCGACGAACGCGGTCGTCCAGGTAAACGACGCCGAGCACGTTGCCGCGCGCGACGAGCGGCACGGCGAGCACGCTGCGAAGACGTAGCGCGTGCACCGATGCATGTAGATTGCCAATTTGCGTGTCCGTTGCGACGACCGCCTGCCGCTCCTCCATCGCTTGCTTCGCGATGCCCTTGGAGAGCGCGAGCTGCTCACCGCGCAGATCGCGACGAGCAAGATTTCGCGCAGCACGCGGAACGAGGTTCCCGTCAGGTGCGCGAAGGAGCAGGAGACCGCGCTCCACGCCCGTCCAGAGAACCATCGTGTCGAGCACCTGTTCGAGCAACGGCTTGAGCCTGTCGCGTGACGAGAGCGCACGAACGATGGTCTCGAGCTCCGTGACCTGCGCGCTGCCGAGCGACGTGAGGCCTGGCGATGACGAATCCGACGTGCGTGCCCAAAGCACCGACGCGAGCGATGCGCGATGCGCAGGTGGAGCACCTGCGCGAAGTGCATCTGCTGCTGCGCGCCGCGCTGTTTCGAGGCGTCTCGCCACGTCCCCGCTGCCGAGCTCCGACGCGAGCTCGGCTCCGGCATCGAACGCCGGGCCGCGCGATCCCACGGGCGCTGGCAGATCGACGAGCGAGGTGATCTCACCGAGTACGCGCGAGGCTTCGGCCCATGCACCTGTCTTTCTTTTCTGCGCGAGCAGTGCCCTCGCGCGCGCTCCCCACCACTCGACACGCGCTGGCGTCGCAGCCTGAGGTCCCGCCGAAAGGCGGGCCGACAGCGCCGAAGGCGCCGTAGACGGACCTCTTGCGATGTGCTCATCGATAATGAGGACGGGCACTGACTGGCCATCGCCTGCGACGCCATCGGCCCAAACGAGAACGCGTGCTGCAGCGCGAATGCGATCGTCACTCCACGAAGCCTCGTTCGCGGACGCGTCGATCTTCGTCAGCTCCATGTCGGCGGCCTGCGCCTCTTCACGTGCGCGCGCATCGCCTGGCGTGCGCGTCTCGACGATCGCCCAGCGCGCGAAGGCAGCAGCGCGGTGATCACCGGAGCGGCGCGCTCGCATCATGGCGAACCGCGCGGCTTCATCGGCTTCGTGTGCGGCACCCACCAGCGCGAAGGCGGAAGCGCGCGAGAGCCATGCGCGTGCAGCGAGCGCAGGCCGCCCGAGCCGTTCCCAGAGCAGCGCCGCGCGTGTGGACGCGAGGAGCGCACGATCCACGGCGCCCGCGTCGACTGCCGATGCTGCGAGCCCCGTGAGGTACGTGGCTTCCTCGATGACGGCACCCTCGCGCGTCGCCAACTCGACCGCCGCCGAGAACGCCGCGAGACTTGCGCTGGCGTCACCGCGCGCGTGTTCGAGCATGCCCCGCGTGGCCGCCATGCGCGCGCTGCCAAGCGCATCGCTCGGCTCATGAGAAGCTTCTTCGATGATTCGGAGGCCGCGATCGAAGTCTCCTCGAGCGTAAGCAATGAGCGCTCGCACTTCGGCGGCCGCTCCGCCCCGCGCAGATCCGATGGCCCTCTCGGCTTCCTCGAGCGCACCGCGATCCCACGCCAGACGAGCGAGGATCGCGTGCGCATGGTCTTCGGCGTCGCCGGCGAACGTGGAGATGCCCGATACGACGCGACGTGCAGCCGCTTCGGCGGCCGCTGCATCTTCGCGGCGACGTGCGATCTCTGCGAAGAGCACGATGGCTTCCGCCGATGCTCCAACGTGTGCGGCGCGCGCGATGGCCACGAACGCACGCCCGATCTCTCCGCGCCGGAGCAGCGCCGCCGCAAGATCGACTGCGAGCGACGCGGGAGCGCGCTCTTTCGCAATCTCGTGCTCGGCGCGCGCCATGATCCTCGCGTCTGGACGCCGCCCCAAGAGCGCGCGCGTCATCGAGACCCAGCGATTGCTCGATGCGCCGTCGTCGTCGTCAAGGGCGATCTCGTCGTGACGAGCACGCGATGCATCTCGCGCAACATCTGCGAGCGTCCACGCGTCGGGAGGTGCGAACTCGCAGAGCGTGAGCAAACGCGAAGCCATCTCGCCTTCGTCGTCGCGGGGCACTGGCCACGACGCCGCCGAAGGGCCCACCAGCGCAACGAGCCAGCGTGCCGTGCATAATGCATCGAATGGTGCGAGCATCCGTGCCTCGCCCGGGTGTGTTGCCGGCGGCGCGACGCGGGCAGCAAGCGCGATCGCTTCCTCGAGCCATGCGCGCGGTGCGCCGCCGATGGCCGGTGCGACCTTGGTCGCTCGTCCGAGATCGTCGGCACGCACGGCGAGGTACGCTCGACGCACGCGTGCCTTTCGCGCCTCGACGATTTCATCGCGATCGATCGCGAGGCCCAGAAGACGTGACGCGCGCTCGGCGATCCACGACGCGGCGGGTCGCGCTCCCGGCGATCGCGCGACGAGCGCCTCGATCCACGTGCCGATCTCACCATCGGCAAACGCAGCATCGAGCACTGCGCGCGGATCCGAAGCGGACGCGATCTCGGGGTGCAGGATCTCCGCGAGGACGATGCCGAGCGCGTAGAGATCCGCCGCGGGCGTTGCAGCTTGTCCGAGCGTGAGCTCCGGAGCGAAGTACCGCGGTGTCCCGCCCGTGATCTCCGTACCGTCGACCAACGCAGCGAGCCCCATGTCGATGAGCATTGGGTGCTCGTGCTCTCGTTGTGCGGGGACGAGGATGTTCGAGAGCTTCACGTCACCATGGCGGACGCCCATCCCATGAAGTTCGTCGAGGCCCGCGCCAACGCCGAACGCGACGCGCGCTGCGAGCCGAGATCGCTCTCTCTCCTTCGTGGCGAGCACGAGTCGATCGAGCGGCTCGCCGTCGACCCAGCTCGTGACGACGTAGCTCGCTCCTGCGCAAATCGCGCCCTGCGTGAGCGATGCTGCGGATGCCGAAACGCGACCGGCATCGAGCAAATGCGGCCCCCATCGTCGCGCGATATTCGCGAGCAATGCGGCCTCGCGCCCAACCCAGCCGTCGTTGCTCTTCGCGATCTTGAGGGCCGCGATCGTCCCGTCGACACCGCGTGCGCGATACACGACGGCGCTCGCGCCTTCGCCCACGACGTCGAGGATCTCCCAACCGACCAAAGCCAATCCGCGCCGAACGTCAACTCCGTGGGCGCATCAAAACCTGATGCCATTCTCTGCGCGATGCCTCCACCACTTGTACGCGAGGATCGCTGCCGGAACCGCGACGACTGCACCCGCGACCGGCGCAACGAGCACACCTGCAGCAACCGCCGCCGCAGTTGTGGCCCCTGCTGCAATTCCCTTCGTGCGCGACTCCGCCAACACTTCTGAACGCGTCTTGCTCATGACTCGTCCAGGGTAGGCACAAGCCCCGAGCGGCGCAATCACGGGTGCGCGCGAATGACTCCTTCGCTCTCGAGCATGCGGGTGAGGTGACGAAAGACGCTTGCGCGCCCGCGCTGCAGAAGATGGCCGCCCGGGATCGTCACGAGCTCACAATTGAAGTGGCGTGCGATGCGCATCGCGTGGGACAAGGGCGTGACGTGATCGTGTTCGGCCGCGACGACGAGCGCGCGCGACGACGGGATGCGAAGCGGGCGTGCGAGCGGGCTCACCACCCAGTTGGCGCGCTCGAGGGCATCTTGCTGCTCGTCCGCGTTGGGACCCGTGCCCAGGCGACCTTGTTCGCGCGCGAAGTTCGCGATCGATGCAAGAGGAACCATCGGCATCACGAAATCGATCGAATCTGAGACAGTCGCGATGAGCGCGGCGACGTAGCCGCCGAGGCTCATGCCCATGATGCCGACGTGAGGCGCGCCCCGCTCACGCAGCCAGCGCGCAAGCGACACGATGTCGGCGACTGCCTGACGAAAGCCTTCGTTCGCGAGTCGCGGATCGGAGCTCGGAAAATTCGGAACACCGCGGCGACTGCCCGCGCGCGCTGCATGGGACGGAAGGAGCGGCAGCGCGACGTCGAGACCACGACGCATGAGCCGGGCGATGGGCCATTGCGCTTGCTCGAGAATCCACTGACCTCCCATGTATCCGTGAACGGCGATGATGGCAGGGCGCGCCGTGGCTCTCGGCGCGAGAAAGAGCCGCGCGTGCGCCGTGCGATTTTCGACGTTCGCCATGTAGAGTGCAGCGACTTCATCCAGAAACGGCGTGTACGGGCTTGGCCAGCGCGCATCCCATACGCCCGGGCGCACCTCGCGAAGCGTCGGATCCATAGCTTCGGGTTCGGGGAAGAAGGAGGATGGGTCGAGGGAGCAGCCGTATGCTTCGTCGACCTGCGCGAGGGTACGCAACCGTTCGTCGGCGCTGATGCGATGGGTGCGTGCTCGGTCGCGCGCTCCACGCACGCGCATCGTCACGAGCATGCCGTGATCGAGCAAGCCGATCGCGGAGCTCAGCGCGTCACGCCAGTCGCTCATCCGCGGACCGAACCGGCCAAAGAGATGCGAGCCCGCCGAGGCGCGAGGCCGGAGGCGTACTTGAAGTACGGGGGGAGGCCGAGCAACGAAGGCGGGCGACGCATATCTGCAGGCCGGACTAAGCGACGTACGGGCTAGCGCCCGGGGCAACCATGCTCGCGAAGGTGCCGTGAAGCATCACGGTGCGGCCACCGTTGTCGACGTAGACACGGACGTCATCGACGACGTGCGCGACGTTTTCGTGCGCGCCGAGCATCATCACGAGCCGATCGGGACTGTCGGGCGCGACGTCGACGCCAACGAGGTGCTCAGCAGCATCGAGCAGCAGGCGAGCAGGCAATTCTCCGCGCAGTCTCGTCCGCGGCCCTGTTTCGCAGACCACAATCACCATGTGCTGCGCGGGATCATGAGAGTAGCTCGTAGCGTACTGCTCGGAAAGCATAACGCCATCGTAGGGATGCCCCCTTCGCTGCGCCAGGCAGTCTCCTGCCGCAAAAAGCGACATGCAACCATGACACAGCCATCGCTGCTCTTGCGCTGTCAGACGGGGTGCATCTTTTTGAAAACTTCCCTGATGAGCGATTTAACAACGAGAGCATGAAAAGGCGAGATTAGATAAAAATAAACAGAACCCAACGCGTTATGAAATTTGACGACTGTGGAAAAGGAAATCGCCTGTTCGCTGTCCGGCAGACGCTCCACGTAAACGGAGAAATAGGCCTTTAGATGTTTGTCATTCAGAGAGATGACGGTTTCATGGTCCGATTTCCCTTCGGAAGTCATAATTCCGTAATTCGTACCGTTTCGGATGGCGCGTTCGAACTCCTGGACGTCCCATCCGCCCGATTTTAGCCCGAGAGGCTTAACCAAGGCTTCAGGCGCGACCTTGCACGTGGAAGGTCGCGCCCTGGCTTCGCGTCGCTCGCGGCCTATTTCTGCGTGGTTGCCGCGGCGAGCGCCTGTTGTTGCTGCTGGAGCATCTGCGCCACTGCGCGCGACTGATCAATGGCAAACTGCTTCACTTCGCGATTCGGTGAAGTCGCAAGCTTGTTCAGAAGCGCTGTCAGCTTTTGCATGTCGCGCAACTGGAGAAGCGCCTGGAAATAGTTGTGCGCGAGGCGAACGTCCTGTTGAACGAGTGCCTCCTGCGGGGCGAGCAACTTGACGACCTCGTCGAGCTTGCTGGATTGGCCGTAGAGAGCGGAGAGGACGAGCAGCGGGATGGGGTCGCTCGGGGCGCGATCTACGCCGCGCTTGGCAAATGCGATCGCCTTGTCTCGCGTTTTCTCATCGTTTGCAAAGAAGCCCTGGAGCGCAACGAACGGTGCGGCTGTTTTTGCATTGACCGGAGCATTTGCGAGCTCTTCGATCTGTTCGACGGCCTTGTCTTCGTTTTCCGATTCTTTGATGAAGTTGAACAGATAAACCCACGCATCCACGTTGCCGGGTTGGATCTGAATCGCGTGTTCGACAGATTCGCGCTCAACTTTCGTGTCTTTCTTCGCTCGATAAAGTTTTGCCAGATGCAGACTCGGGTACGGATTGTCCTTCATGAGGTTTTGGGCGCCCTTGAGGGTGCCCTCTGCCTTGTCCAACTTCTCCTGCGCAAGCTGTGAAATGCCGAGCGCGAGCCAGTCGCCGCCATCGCCACCGCGGGCAACGATCTTTGCGAGCACGGGTTCGGCCTTCGCGTGAAACTCGTGCTTCATGAGCTCCTGCGCGTAGATACGGCCACGATTGAGATCTTCCTGGTCCTCGTTCCAGTGCTTCTCGAGACCTGCGAGCAAATCATCTCGACCGATGGCGATTGGGCGGCCCTGATCATCTTGCACCTGCACTGCGGGGCCGTTGAAGCCGAGAAGCTTCCACACCTGATCCATGGTCAGTGCAACCGGACCGTTGACGATCTCCTTTTCAACTTGCTGACCGTTTGCACCAAGTGGAATGAGAACGAGTGCCTGCGCGGGCACACCATTTGGAAATGACTGAATTGGCGCGAGAATGGCGGCTCCGCCGGTGATGGCGACACCGCCACCGCCATTGGGCGACGAGTTACCGGGGAATGGGGGCTTGGGAGGGGCAGTGGTAGTCTGGCTCATGACAGGGCTGCGGAAGCTAGCACGGAACGCACAAGGAAGTCCGCTTTGCGCCTATTGAGGTGCTGCAGCCGCTTTTCCCAGCGTCTCGAGGGAGTACACGGCTGCCGCACCGTGGCGCAACTGTACTCCCGTAAGGAGTATAGTTGCCAGGCCGCTTTTCAAGTTGACGCGAGGTCGAGGCGGGGCATGAGATGCGACCGGACTCGAACTGCACGGAGTCCACGAAGTGGACGGAGTGCAGTGAGAGCGACGGAGCGAAGCGAAGTGAACAGCCTTGGTGGGCTTTGAGGACCGCACCGCAGGCCCCAACGATGAGATCGCGGCAAATCGAAAGCGGCCTAATGGCGGAACCAGGGGCACTTCGCAAGGAGTTCCTTGCTACGTGAACGATCGCACCGGACACCCACGACAACGCCTGTCATCTCGAGGTCGGTGCATGTCTGAACCGTCTCGTAATTCGCTTCGTCCTTGGGGTCCGTCTTCACCGCGCATGTGCCAAGACGCACGATCTCGTTACGGTAGCCCCCACGCTCGGCGCTGTAGCTTGCAACGAGTTCGGCTTCGAGCCGGTCGCCTGCCTTGATATTCGGCGCGCATTCGCTGAACGCCTTGTTGGCGCGAACGAACTTGCGTGCCGTGCCCGGGCAGTCAGGGAAGTTTAGTTCGAGATCCATTGTGCCGGTCCGTCCGGCAGCGATGTTGCCGTAACGCTGGACCTGATGGACTTCCACGGTTGTCGTGTAGTGTTCCGGCTTTTCCTTGCAGCCTTCCGTCAGTATCAGCGCCGGCGCCAAAAGAGTGAAAACGAGAGAGCGATTCACGAGAGACATGCGGCCACCATCGCGACGAGACTAAGAACGGGAACGAGGATACGAGATACACGGAAGACAATTGGAACATGTTCTTCCTTCACGAGAAACATCCACCATGTGGAGATCATCCCGAACAAGAGTGAGAGGTAGACGCCCATCATGATTTTGTCAGCGCGCGTAAGGTAGCTCGTCGATGGCAGCTCCTGCATCAGCGCGAAGTGGAAAAGGACGGCGCCCGCGAGCATGGGCGCGCCCGCGTTCGAACGAACCTCCATCTCCTCGGCGGGGACCCACATGCCGAGCAGTGAGATAATCACGATAACGAACGCCGGTACGAAAACCTTGAATGCCGCGCTCGTCGCGAAGCGCGAGATGCCAAGCGTAAAAGCATATCGGCCGTAGTACAGATCGTCGCCCTCGAAGCGATCAGGGTAGGATTGGTTGAGCGAGCGCGCTTCGACATAATCGACCTGCCAGCCGAGGGCGCGGAAACCGCGCGCGAGTTGCGTGCGCTCTTTGTCTGCGCTGAAACGGATCTGATCGATGCCGTGCGCATTGTCGTCGATGATGATGCGGAGAGCCTGCGTGTCGAAGGGATAATTTCGCAGATTGGGCGGCGACTTGAACGAGCCATTCATTCGGTAGAGTCGAAACGTGGGCTTGTCTGCAATAACCTCTTTGTTTTCGAGCTTCCCATTCGGAAACTGGAGATTCAAAGTCGGCATTGGCTGCGCGCTCGTAAGGCTCAAAAAGAAGTCGGCTGTGAATGTGCCCGTTTTCACGTCGTAGTCATCGACGCTGTTGAGAAGCATGCCGACTTTGACGCGCACGGGCGAGCCGGCGTTCGGCTTCGCGAACGGCGAGCGAAACACGGTGCCACTCGGATGGAAGGGCACGCCGCCGTCCGGCGCAATGGCGAGATCGATCGGTTCAGGCGCACCGGCATCCTCGGCTTCAGGTGGCGGACTCGCGGGTGCGCTCTGTGCGACGGGCGTCGCCGCGAACGCGTCGCCGTGGTCGTCCCATCGGTGCAACGCGCCGAACGCAACGAGAACGACGACGAAGACCGAGACGAGTTGAACTGTGAGGAAACGGAACGAGCGATTCTTTTTCGGAGACATGATTCGGGCGCGGTGGGGACGACGGCGTCGGACAGTAGCGGAGGGAGACGCCCGACGGCCACCAAACGTGGCAGGCGGCATGCTGATCGATCGATCGTGCTGGCACAACCCGGCACGATGAAAGAATGCGGCGATCACGCGAATTGTCCGAGTTTTCGAAAGGCATCGCGCTTGCTGAAGCAAGGTCACCCTAGTCGGAGCTCGATCACGCCATGGCTCTTTCGAAATTTGTCTTGTTCATGATCGTCGGCGGCGCACTCTTCTCTCTCAACTGCGGAGGCGGCGTACCGGACGCCGATCCTGGCACGATTGATAACGGCTTCGAATCCGACGATCCCACGGGTTCCACAAGTACGAACTCAACCCTTGCGGACTCAGGCGGCTCCGGTGCGGACGCGGCTCCCTCAACGAATGACAGCGCCGGTGGCTCGACCGATGCGACGCGCACCGTGGAGGAAGCCGACATCATCGAGCAAGATGGCAATCGCCTTTACGCGCTATCTCGCTACGGCGGTCTTGCGGTGGTCGACATCACCGATCCCGATCACATGAAGGTGCTCGGCCGCAAGCGCACGGACGGCATGCCCTTCGAGATGTACGTCCGCGATGGTCGCGCGTACGTCATGCTGAACGACTTTGGTCGGTATATCCAAAAGGAAGGCGATGCTTATGGTCAGTGGGTGCAGTCGAGCGAGATCGTCGCGCTCGATCTCGCAAACCCATCCACCATAAGCGAAGTCGCGCATTATGACGTGCCGGGCACGATTGCCGATTCGCGCCTCGTCGGCGATGCGCTTTATCTCGTTACATACGAAAACGGATATTGTTGGAATTGTAACACGCTGCCGTCCACCGTCGTCACGTCGTTCGGTGTTGCCGCGGGCGCGAATGTCACGAAGGTCGACCAGCTCGTTTTCTCTTCGCCCAACCAAGGGTATTCGGCTTGGCAGCGCAGCGTCTCGGCGACGAACCAGCGCCTCTATATTGCCGGACCGGAGTGGAATTGGACGTACGGCCAAACCAACGCGAGTTCGGTTGTCCAAGTTGTCGACATTCAAGATCCTGCTGGGCATATGAGCAAAGGCGCGGACGTGCCCGTTGCCGGTCAGATCAATAGCCGCTGGCAAATGGACGAATACAACGGTGTCCTTCGCGTTGTAAGCCAATTCGGAAATGGCTTCTGGTCCACGAACGGCAGCATGAATCCGCTCGTGCAGACGTTCACCGTCGCGAGCTCCGACGTGATCACGCCGCTCGGGCAGACCGAGATCGTCCTGCCGAGTCCAGAATCGCTCCGCAGTGTTCGCTTCGATGGCACGCGCGGTTATGCCATCACTGCGCAACAGACCGATCCACTCTTCACGATCGATCTGTCCGATCCCGCGCGCCCGGTGCAGTCCGGTCAGGTCACCATGCCCGGATGGATTCTCTACATGGAGCCGCGCGGCGATCGTCTCGTCGGTTTCGGCTACGACAATACGGCGGCCTGGCAGGCAAACCTCGCCGTCTCCTTGTTCGACGTGTCGGATCTGGCGCATCCCGCGCTGCTCAAGAGTGTGTCGTTCGGCGCTGGTTGGGGAACCTTTGCCGAAGATCAAGATCGCATCCAGAAGTCTGTGAGTGTGCTCGACGACCAAGGCCTCGTGCTCGTGCCCTTTGCAAGCTACGGCCGTTGGGACAACAACACGTGCATGCCCGGGCAAAGCGGCATTCAGCTCATTGATTATTCGCGCGACACGCTCACGCTCCGCGGGCTCGCGCCGCAAGTCGGTCTTCCGCGGCGTGCCTTCCTCGCGAACAGTCGCCTGCTCGCCGTCTCCGATCGCAACGTCACGAGTTTCGATATCGGCTCGCGTGATGCGCCTCAAAAGACAGGCGAGATTGATATGTCCAATCCGGCTTATCAGATGACGGAGGTCGGCAATCAGATCGCGAGCATCACGAACGATTGGTGGACAGGCGAAGTGATGCTGTCGCTCACGCCGAAGGCGAACGCGGACGACGCCGACGTGTCAGGCAAGATCTCGCTCGCGTCGCTTGCGACGCCGAGCGCGGACACGTGCACGGGCACGGGTGGCTGGGCCTCATGGTATAGCGCCCGGATCTTCGCGAACGGCAATATGGTCTACGTGAGCGTGCCGATCTACACGTACAGCGCGACGTCGTACGGCGGGAAGGTCGTGCTCGGCGCGGTCGACGTCTCCGATCCGCAGCATCCGGCTCTCGTTGGCAAGGCCGAGATGCCGCTCACCGAGCATCAACGCGACGACTACTACGGTTATTATTTCGGTAGCGGCTTTTGGGATGGCTACTGGTTTTACTCGTACTACGGCGGTCAGTATGGCGCGCTCGTTGGAGCCGGCGAAGGCATCGTGCAGCTCGGCTCGAAGATCGCCTACCTCGAGGTCGACGGCGAGCCAATCATGACCACGGCGGCGAACGGATATGCTTCGTACACCGTGAAACTTCATCGCAAGCTTCACGTCGCTGACTTCGTGAATCCTGCCTCGCCGGCGGTCTTCCCCGCGATCGATCTCGGCAATAGCCTCGGCGTCTCACCGCTCCATCTCGTCGATGGCGTCGTCATGACATCGCGGTGGATTCCGTCGAATAACCCGGGCAAAGTCCGCTTTTTCGCCGATCGCGTCGACATCTCCGGCGCCTCTCCTGTGCATCTTGCATCTATCAACACGCCCGGATCGATCGTCCTCGTCGATCCGCCGTCGCATCGTCTCGTGACGGCGGACTACACGGCCAAGCGAGCGAACGCGTACGATTGGGGATCTTGCCAGCAGGCGCTCGGCAGCCGTGCGTGGTTCGATTACGACACGAATGGCTGCGTGCTCATTAATCGGTCCTTCAAGCTTTCGGATCTGTCCGGCGTGAACGTGAGCTTGCGCCAAACATTCGAGCCACCGTCACAGAACATCGGGGGCGTGCGTGTGGCGGACGACCGCGTCTACGTTACGCGCTATGCGCGGTACGACTACACGTACGACTCCGCAAGTGGGTATTCCAGCAGGCTGGTCGAGGATGGCGGTCTCTGGGCCATCGGCGGTGTGCGCGAAGGAAAGCTATCGATCGTTAGCCAGATGAACGGCGATGCGATCTGGCCGCTCGCTGCTCGAGGGACGAAGGTTGCGATCTACACAAATAGCGGCCTTGCCATCTACGACACGGCCTCGCCCGTGCCAACGCTGGTGACCCAGCAGACCCTTCGCGGTTGGGGATATACGTCCGATGTCTTGCTCGGCGACGACCGCGCGATCTGCTCGCTCGGCGATTGGGGGCTCGAAACCATCTTCTACTAAGAGCGCTATTGAGAGCGTGTAGGGCAGCCGTCACCCCCACTCCGTGCGCTGCACCACCGGAAGTTGCAGCGCACGCTCCCGATCCAAATCGAGGTTTCCCACATGCAAGCAAAGTGCAGTCTGCACCCACTTGTAGATGGATGCGGTGAACAAGCGCGCGAAGCGCGCTGCCCAACTCTCGACCGTCTCGCGATCGTACTCCGGGAACATCGCGATGAGGACGTCGCGCACCTCACTCGGTGACATCTTCTCTCCGGCGTAAAGCGCAAAGCACGCGTCGAGCACCGGGAAAGGCATGAGATCCTTCTCGTCTTGTTGATTGTCGGCGAGCTCCGCGGAAGCGGGCTTTTCGAGCGTCAGGCGGATCCCTTCGAGCTTGGTCGCTTCGAACACGTAATCGAGCAAGTAGTTCACGACGGTCTTTGGCACGTTGGCGATCACGCTCAACGCGCCTTCCATGTCGCCGCCGATGGTCGTGTAGCCGACCGCCTTCTCGCTCATGTTGCTTGTCTGCAGGAAGAGTCCTTGCGCGCTGTTGGCCCACGTCCACATGCGCTCGGCGCGGACGCGGGCCTGGATGTTCTGGCGCGCCATGGCAGAAACCGTCTCTCCCGGTTGCATCATCTTTTCGATCTCGACGAGCTCGCTTTCGAACGCGTCGTCGATGGGCACGATCCCGAGGGGCGTGTCGAAATCCTTGGCGGCTTGCTCGGCCGCCGCGCGCGTTTCCTTTGACGTGTAACGCGACGGCATGAAGAACGCGCGCAAGATCTCACGAGCCTTTTCCTTCTCCTTGGCGGCGCCGAGACCGCCGTAGCGGCGGCCGATCCAACGCCTTGCAAGATACAAACAAAACAGGCTGTCCCGTCCGCCCGAGAGCGCAATGCCGATCGTCTTGAACACGCCGGTCTTTTCGAAATAGTCGCCGATGCCGAGCGCAAGGGCATCGAGGAGATCTTCGCAGAAGACTTCGCGTGCCGGAGGCGTGCGCGTCTCGCTCGGGAGGAGAAAGCTCCGATTCTTCGGCACCGGATAGGCGAGTGCATCTCGGCCCGCGGTCTTCGTCTCCGATCGCACGCGCGTGATCTTCGGGTGTGTCGACGCGAATGCTTCTTGGTCGGCCCGCCACGTGGAGTTCTCTCTGCGAAGCCGCCTCGTCCTATCGAGATCCACGGTCGTGGCGGCGAAGCCCTCGCGGAAGCGAGGTGCTTCGAGCAACATGCGTCCATTTTGCGCGACGAACCCGCCGCCGTCGAAGATGAGGCCGTCGTTCGAGCCGACGAGGTTCGCGTACGCGATGGTGACGAGGTTGTCGCCCGCGCGTGTCGCGATCATCTCGCGCCGCGTCTCGTTGACGCCGAGCCGAAACGGCGAAGCCGAGATATTGAGCACGAGCTCCGCGCCCGCGTATGCGCGCCGGCGCATGGGTCCGTCCGGCGACCAGAGATCTTCGCAGACCTCGAGTGCCACCGTGCCGAAGTCGAAGTCGAAGATCAAATCCCCAAATGCAATTTCATGTATTTCGTCGAAGAGTCCCGCGGCGCCGCGCGCAAAGACGCGCGATTCATAAAAAACGTTGTAGGTGGGCAATTTTTCTTTCGGCACGATCCCAAGAATCTTGCCTGCGTGCACGAGCGCCGCCGCGTTGTAGAGATGGGCGCCCCGCGCAACGGTGAGGCCGAGGGCGATGGCGCAGCCGAGATCTTTCGTGGTGGATGCAAAACGTTCGAGCTCCTTCCACTGCGCCTCGACGAACGCCGCCCACTGGACGAGATCTTCGGGCGCATAACCGGCGATGAGTTGCTCGGGAAGAACTACGATGGTTGCCCCGTCGCTTGCTGCATGGCGTGCGGCGTCCATCGCGCGATCGACGTTCGAGCGCACGGCTCCGACTGTGGTGTTCACGCTCGCCACGGCAATTCGAATCAGCCTCATGGCGTGAGACCGTAAGCGCTTAGCCACTCCCACGACAAGATTGACGCGCCCAACCGACGAATCGATTCGCGCAGCAGGCTGCCCTACACGCTCTCAGCGGACCGCGGGTGCCGTGGGATCCGGTGGCGCGAGGCTCGCGTCGACGACGTCGGCGATGGTTCGATAACGTCGATAGAACTTCGTCACCCGGACAACGTAATCGCGCGTTTGTGCAAACGGCGGAATGCCGCCGTGATCGACCACGGCTTGCTCGCCAGCGTTGTAAGCCGCGATGGTGAGCTCGAGATCCCCGTTGAACATGTTCGCGAGCACGCGCAGATATCGCACGCCGCCAAAGATGTTCTCGCGAGGATCGTTGATGTCTCGAACCTGCATGCGCGCCGCGGTTTCCGGCATGAGCTGCATCAAGCCACGCGCACCGGCGTAGCTCACCGCGCGGGGGTCATAATCACTTTCAACCTTGATGACCGCGCGCACGAGTTGCTCGGGGATCTGATAGAGCGTCGCGGCTTCACGAATATGCTCGTCATAGCGCGAGTACCGCAGCAGGTCCCGATCTTGCGGGGCAACTGGCGTGATTCCGGTGCGGACGCCTGCACTCGCTTTTGGCGTCTTCATGTAGAGCGTGGCGCCCCGCGCGCCGGTCCGCTTGTTCGTGAAATGAACGACACCCTCGGCATCCGTCCATTGGTAGATGTCCGCCCGACAGAGCGTTGAAGCCGACACGGCAATCAACGCAAACGTCGCAGCGAGCCACCGCTTCATGAGAGCTGGATCCTGGCGCAACACGCGCACCAACGCAAGAGACTGCCCGATTTGGCGCGATCTCGTCGTTGGGGCCTGCGGTCTAGATTTTTTGTCGGCGACGGCGTGCGCGGAGCGTGAGCACCACTGCGATCACGAGCAGGATTGCAAAGACGCTCCCCGCGACGATCTCGATTTGGCGGGCGAGTGCGTCTCGGAGTGCCGCTTGTTCCATGCATCCTACAGGTGTCTCCGGCGGCCAGAAGCCGAGCGGCGTGCAGTGCCGGCGGCGGAGCGACAGCCAATCCATCAAACCTGCGACGGTGATGTGGACGAGGAACCCCTGGTAGATGCTCCGCGTCTTCATGGCCAAGGAACCAAGGGCAACGCCGGCGATGATGGCGCCGCACGCCTCGAGGTATGGTTTGCCGAAGTGGATCATGCAGTAAGGCACGGCCATCGCGAAGATCGCGCCCGAACCGAAGCTCTTACGGAGTACGCCGAGCCAGAAACCCCGGAAGAACATTTCGAGCGCGAAGAATTGTGCAAAGTACATCGATTCCCACGCGAGGAAATCGAACCAGCTTCGTTGCGATGCTTTGTAAAATGGATAATAGGCGCCAAAATCGGGACTCTGTGCCACGACGAGCATGGCCGGCAGCACGATGGCGAGAAAGAGTATGTAGATCCACGCGTGATCGAAGAACCCGTGCACGCGAAGCCCGAGATCACGCAAACTGTCTTTGCGGAATGCAATCTTCCACACCAAAAAGGGCGCGACGTAACCCGAGATGCGCGTGCTTGCCCACCAGGCATAACCCCAGAGTTCGTCGTAGCGCGTGAGCGCGAGCCAGAGCCACGTGCGCGTCTCGGCGAGCCTCGTGAGCGTGGGTGCGATTGCCTGATCGAAATAGCTTCGCCCGCCGTAGTACTCCTGCATGGCCAGGATCACCGCGCACATCACGAGCGCGATGAAGGGACGGCGATCCACCTTCCCTCGAGCGAGAAGCTCGGCGCGCTGCTCGTGCGCGTCCTCGTCGAGCTCCCGCCACGTGCGGCGGAACATGAGCCAGAGAACCCACATGGCGAAGGCGATCGCCGGGATCGGCAGGATTGGCTTCACCGTTTCGACGAAGCCTGCGACTCCGCTGAGTTCCTTGCCTTGGACGAGGATGGGTTTCAGGAGCACGACTCGCGAAGCGGCTACACCGCGCTCTTTTCGGCGACGTTGGCGGCGCGCGCGAGCCTTGCGCAAGTCTCGTCGCGGCCCAGCACGCACATCACCTGGTAAAGACTCGGGCTCGCCGTGCGGCCGGTCAATGCCACGCGCACGGGTTGACCGATCGCTTTGATCTCGAGACCCGTGGAGGCGAGCCACGCGTGCATTTTCGACTCCACGGTCGCCTCGGTAAATTCGTCGAGGGTTGCGAGTGCGTCGCCGAGCTCACGGAGCCTTGGTGCTACTTCTTTCACGAGAAACTTCGCGACTGCCTTTTCATCCATGAAGGGAGGGCTGCGGAAGAATGGGTCGAGCATGTTGGCGGCCTGCACGAAGGTCTGGGCGCGTTCTCGAATTGTGTAAAGTGCACGGAGAACGTCGGTGGTCGTCACGTGATCGAGTCCGCCGCGCGCATGCACGAAACGGAGCGCGCGATGGGCATACTCGGCGTCCGGCATCAGCGTCGATGATTTGAGATGCTCGTAGTTGATGGCGAGGAATTTTTTCGGGTCGAACTTGCCGTCCCCGCGTCCGCAGTGTGTCCAATCGAAGGCCGCGATGAGTTCTTCTTTGGAGAAGATCTCTTGATCGCCGAACGCCCAGCCGAAACGAGCCAGGTAATTGAGCACCGCGCCAGGCGCATATCCCTGTTCCTCGTACTCGCCCACGCTCACGGCACCGTGGCGCTTCGATAGCTTCTCCCCGCTCTGCGCAAGCATCATGGGAAGATGCGCAAACTCCGGAACGTTGGCGCCGAGTGCCTGGTAAAGGAGAATTTGCGGCGGCGTGTTGATCATGTGATCGCGCCCGCGTGCGACGAGCGAAATCTCCATTGTGATATCGTCGATAACTGCGCCAAAGTTGTAAAGTGGCACTCCGTCCGAACGCAAGAGAACGAAGTCTTGCAGCTCGACGTTCGGTGTGACGACCTCGCCAAAGACCTTGTCGACGTAGGTGATCGAACCCGAACGTTCCACCTTGAAGCGGACCACGAAAGGCTCGTTCGGTTCGTCCGTGCGATGACGGCACGTGCCCGGATATTTGAATTGGGCCTTGGGATCTTTTTTCTTGAGCACATCGCGCTGTGCGTCGAGCTCTTCTTTCGTGCAGTAACAGCGATAGGCTTTCTTTTCTTGAATCAGACGCTCGGCGTATTGCTTATAAATGTCGAGCCGTTTCATCTGCGTGTACGGACCGTAGGCGCCCATTTCGGGGCCCGAGGCCCCGCCGGGATCCGGGCCCTCATCCCACGACAGTCCAAGCCATCTCAGCGAATCGAGGATGATCTTCGTACTCGCAGCCGTCGAGCGCTCTTGATCGGTGTCTTCGATGCGCAGAACGAACGCACCTCCTGTCTTCTTTGCCCACAGCCAATTGAACAAGGCCGTGCGCACCCCGCCGATGTGGAGATAGCCCGTGGGAGAAGGAGCAAACCTGAGACGCGGTTTTGCCATGGCCTGCTGACGATTAGCAGGGAAGGGCGAACGCGTCGCGGCTGTCGAATATGCTCTCGAAGGCTTGCAGGTGCGGCAGCGGTCTGGTACCGGGAGAACCCCAAAAACGCCGCGCGAGTCATCTCGTGCACCATTCGTGAGGAAATGCATCATGAAGAGCCCGCTCAAAACCGTGAAGGACAAATTCGGCGACAAGGCCAAGCTGGTGACCGAGGTCGAGAAGTTCGCAAAGAACGAAGATCTCTGGGTCTCGCGTCTCAACGAGGACAAGGGCCTCGCCCACGTCTCGAACGCGAAGCTCCTCAAGCTCCACGTGACGTTTACGGCCGTGCAAGAGAAGTTCGGCACGCGCGCAAAACTCATCGACGCGATTTGCGAAATCGAGAAGCGCGTGAAAGACGAAGGCTACAAAAAGCGCCTCGGCGCCTACCCGGTGCCGCGTCTCTGGGATCTCTACAACTCGGTCAACAAGCGTGCCGCAGCTTCGAAGAAGGCTCCCGCCAAGAAACCGGTCACGAAGAAGACCTGATCTTCGCCGCACGGAAAGGGCAATGGCGTGATGTTGTCGTACGTGCGCAGGCACCCGAGCGCCCAACCGACGAATCGATTTGCGCAGCAGGCTGGTAAACACGCTCTTGGGGGGCGGCGTTTTTTCCATCCCCATCCACACGCCCGCATGTAGTCTCGCGTTTCAGGAAAACTCGCATGGCAAAGACGACGACTCCCAACAAAGACTTTTCGACCATCCGAATCGGTGACTCTGGCTATCCGGTTATGAGTGAGATGTTGGTGCCGAAGGCAGTCTTCTTCACCAATGGTGTTGGCGTTCACAAAGACCGCCTCTCATCCTTCGAGCTTGCGTTGCGCAACGCCGGTATCGAGAAGGCGAACCTTGTCACGGTAAGCTCGATCTTCCCGCCGCACTGCCGGGAGATCAGCCGCAAGGAAGGGCAGAAGTACATCATGCCCGGGCAGATTGTTCATTGCGTCATGGCTCGCCAGGATACCAATGAACCGAACCGCCTCATTGCCGCGTCGATCGGTCTCGCGCGTCCGTCCGATCCAAACCAATACGGTTACCTCTCCGAGCACCACAGCTACGGCGAGACCGCAAAGAAGGCTGGCGAGTACGCGGAGGATCTCGCGGCCACCATGCTCGCCACCACGCTCGGCATCGACTTCGATCCCGAGAAGGCATGGAATGAGCGTGAGCAGTCCTTCAAGATGGAAAAGAGCGTGCTCAAAACGCGCAACGTGGTGCAGAGCGCCGAAGGCCACGCCAAAGGCATGTGGTCAACGGTCGTCGCACTCGGTGTCTTCATTTTCTAAACCGCTTTCGATTTACCGCGCGAGATTATCCATGCCTTCCGTCATGCTTCGCCACGAAATCAATTGCGACGAAGACACGTATTGGTCGAAAATCTTTTTCGACGATGTCTTCAATCGCAGACTTTATCTCGAGCACCTTCGGTTTCCCGGTTGGAAGCCGCTCGATCAAAAAGAAGACAGCGCAAAAATCACGCGCCGCGTACAGGTCGATCCGCCCGTTGGCAACCTCCCTGGTCCGCTCAAGAAGGTCATTGGCGACCGACTTAGCTATACGGAAGAAGGCACCTTCGATAAGGCATCAAAGAAGTATTCTTTCAAAGTCACTCCGAGCACGCTAACCGACAAAACCAAGGTGAGCGGCGAGATGTGGCTCGAGAATTCAGGCAACAAAAAGGTTGTCAGGCTTTGTCGTATCGACGTCGAGGTGAAAGTCTTCATGGTTGGCGGCATGCTCGAGGAGCGAATCCTGTCGGACTTGCGAACGTCGTACGACAAAGGCACGAGCTTTACGAACGACTACATCGCAGCAAATAGCCTTTGATCCGTTTACGGTTCTTTACGGGCTATTTGCGAGCGGAGCCGAGGGGTCTTGGCGCCATGATTGCCACCTAAACCGCTTTCGATTTGACGTGATCTCATCGTTAGATTCGCGCGGAGGTAGTTCGAAATGAAATTCTACTCTTTTGCTCGCTCTCTCGCTTTTGCGTCGTTTGCTGTTGTCGCGGTGGGTTGTGGCGGCCAAACCGAGCAGGCCCATCCGCAGACGCAAGCCGGCGCGGGCGCGCTTACCAAGGCACCGGTCGGCGCAAACACGCATGGCTTCGTCAAGGTTGTCGGAACGGCTCTCGGCGAAGTGCCGCTCCGCCCTGATCAGCGCGCCGAGCTCGAGGCTCTCGCATCACAAGCGGAATCCCGTCACGCCGTGATGGCTGCAGAGCACAAGGATCTGATGAACGCGCTCGCCGATCAGGTCGAGAAAGGCTCGATCGATCGCGCCGCGCTTCAGCCGAAGATCGATCGACTCTCGGCGGATTGGAATAAGGCTCACCCCGAGGATCGCGCCGCCTTCACGCGTATTCACGATTTGCTTGATTCCACGCAGCGTAATGCCTTCGTTGACGCGCTCGAGGCACAGTTCAATGCCACGGGTGCCAGAGGTGCCAAAGGTGGGGAGGGTGGCGGGTATGGTCCGCACCATGGTTTCCAGCGGATGGCCGATGATCTCAAATTGACCGAGGCACAACGCGCGCAGATCAAAGACATCATGAAGAGTTCGCACCCGGAGTGGCAGCAGGGTGGCGCGATGGGTGGCATGGGTGGTGGCGCCATGAAGGACGGAGGCGCGCCCGAGCACATGCGCCGCATGCATGAAGGCCATCGGCGTGTGCTCGAGGCATTCCGTACCGACAAGTTCGATGCAAATGCGCTCGGCTCCCCAGACGAGCACATGGGCGACATGGCCATGCAAATGGGCAGTCGCGGGCTCGATGACGCCACGAAGATCCTCCCGATCCTCACGCCGGACCAGCGCAAGATCGCGGCCGAGAAGATTCGTACGGCGGAGATGGGCCTCTTCGGGCACTAACCTGCGGCGCATGGCCCCCGCTGCTTCGCTTCCCTTGCAGGTTCGTCGCCCGGGACCGCTCGCCGTTGCTTGGGAGATCTGCCGCAAAGATGTGCGCATCGAGATGCGCACGGGCGAGATCGTGGCAACGGCGGGCGTCTTTTCAATCGTTGTCGGCTTTCTCGCGAGCATGGCATTTCACGTCAACGACGCGACGAATCCGAGCACTGCAGCGGGCACGATTTGGATCACGGTGTTTTTCGCCGCGGTCTTGTCGTTCGGCCGCGTTTGGCAGCGTGAGCGTGATGAATCCGCGCTCACGGGCTTGCTCGTCGCGCCCGTTTTGCGGGCGTCCATCTTTCTCGGTAAGGCGCTCTCCACCTTTTTGATGATTGCCATTATCGAGGTTCCCATCGTTCTTCTTTGCTTATTTCTTTTCCATATCGACTTTTCGAATCAGATTGCGCGCGCAGGGCTCTCGCCCGCGGAGGAGGCCATCCGGCTCGCCGAGCCCGCGCGCCTGCACGGCATGGCGTTCGTTGGGCTGCTCGGAATGGGAACCGTGGCCCTGTCCGCGATCGGAACGCTCTTCGGCGCACTGACGGTGCGCACGCGCGCGCGCGATCTCGTGCTCGCGATCGTTCTCTTTCCGCTGCTTTCGCCCGTTCTCGTGTGCGGGGTGGTTGGCTCGCGCAAAGCTTTCGAGGCGCAGCCCTTCGAGTCGTATTCGGGTTTTCTTGGTCTGATGGGCGCCTCGGCTTTCATTGCCATCGTGCTCGGCGCCGGTCTCTTTGGGCCGCTGGTGGATGAATGACCGCCGATGACGTCACGGGCGTCTTTGGCGGGAGCTTCAATCCACCGCATCTCGCGCATGTGCTCGCGTTGTCTATCGTGCTTGCGCGCCTCGACGTGGCACGCATCCTCGTCGTGCCGGCTTACAAGCATCCGTTCGCCAAGGCACTCGTGCCCTATGAAGACCGCGTGAAGATGTGCGAGGCCGCCATGGGATGGCTACCGCGCGTCGAGGTCTCACGTGTCGAAGAGGAGCTTGGAGGTGAGAGCCGAACGCTCCGAACCATCGAGCATTTGCGCAAACAACATCCGGATTGGAACCTGCGCTTCATCATGGGCGCCGATCTGATGGCCGAGTCGTCGAAGTGGCACGGCTTCGATCGCATCATCGAGCTCGCGCCACCCATCGTGCTCGGCCGCGTTGGCGTGAAGTACGAGGGCGCGCCACCCGCGATCTTGCCGGCAATCTCGAGCACCGAAATACGCGTCATGATCGCGGCCGGCCGGTGGAACGAGATCGAGCATTTCCTTCCGCGCGAAGTCCTCGCCTTCATCCGCGCGAAGAAACTTTACGAGGCACCATCGCGGGTTTGATCATCGCGAAATGAAAATTTTCATTTATGGAGCCGGGAAAGTCGGGCGCGCCCTTGCGCGCGGCCTTGGTAAGCAAGGCATCAAGATCACGTTGCGTCCGGCGCGCAAGGGCGTGCCCCGATCGCGCATCGACGCGGATGTCCTCATTCTTGCCGTGCGCGATCGCGAGCTCGGGCCGCTCGCCGAAGCTCTCGCGTCTTCGGGTGTCGTTCCCTCGCGCGCCGTGGTCGTGCACAACGCCGGCGCACTCTCGGCCGATGCGCTCTCGGCGCTCCGGCGCGTGACCGCAGGCGTCGCGCAGATGCATCCGATGATTTCGTTTGCATCATGCACGTTTTTCCCGTCGCTCGCCCGCGGGCACGTGCACGTCAGAGGCGACGCTCCGGCCGAGAAGAAGGCGCGCCTCCTCGCAAGGAAACTCGGGATGACGCCGCGCACCTTCGCAGAGCTCGACACGGTTGGCTACCACGCGGCAGCTGGCCTCGTTGCGAATGGCGCGGCTGCTCTCGCTGCGATAGGCGCCGAGCTCCTTGCGGTCTCGGGCGTCCCGCGCGCGGAGACCCCGAAGATGCTCGGACCGCTCCTTCGCAGCGTCGCCGACAACGTCGAGGCGCTCGGTTTTCCTGACGCGCTCACGGGACCGGTGCGCAGGGGCGACGCCGCGTCGATCGAAAAACAGATCGCCGTGCTCGGCGCGCGTTTGCCCGGAGCCCTCCCGCTCTTTCTGGCGAGCGCATCGGCGCAGCTCCCTCTGGCGCGCGCACTGGGTGACGCCCCATCCGAGAACTTCGACGCCATCGAGCGTTCATTGACGTTGACGTGATCGTTTGACGGCGACGGCGACGTGAACGAAGTGCGGGATGTGCGCGGTGACCGCTTGGTCAATCCGAAGGCGATCGATAGCTTCCCCCCTGACCGTTTGGTCAATCCGGATGTCGTTTCGTGGGCTTCTCGATGACCATTCGGTCAATCCACCGCGACAAGACTGCACTTTTTTGCGCTGCGCTGTCTCGACAGGCCACACGGTGCGGCTAAGATCCGCTGTCAAGCTCTGTCGCTGTTGTTCGCCATCGAAGGAGACTTCGAATGAATCCATTCGCGCGTGTGTGGGGAGTGCTTGCTGGGTGCGTGTGCGTCGTTGGGGGGTGCGTCGGTGTTGACAGCACGCTCGGCGAAACAACCGGCAGTGATGCCGGTAGCGACGCCAGCACCGGCGACGACGACGCCAGCGACGAGAATGCCGGTGTTACAACAGGCTATATGGTCACGACGTTTGCGGGGAGCACCACGGGTGCGAGTGGCAGTCTGGATAGCGCCAACCCGTTGGAGGCGACCTTCAACGGTCCGCGCAACATCGCGCTTGGACCAAACGGCAGCCTTTATGTCGTCGACTACGGCAACCACAAGATCCGCAAGATCGCCTCCAACGGTGCAATCAGTACCCTCGCTGGCAAGGGCGGTCCCCCTCCTGCCACCTACGCCGACGGCGCCTGTCTGAGCGCGACCTTTTACTATCCTCGAGGCATCGCGGTCGATCGCAACGGCATCGTCTACATAGCCGATGAGTCTAATTTCGTAATTCGTGTGATTACACCCTCGCCCTGTACGGTCACCACATTGGCGGGCAGCGGAACATCCGGCGATGTCCCTTCGGATACGGGCACGGCGACGGGCACAGTAGCGGCCTTTGGACTTGTGCAGGGGCTGGCGTTGGACGCCGCAGGCGACTTTTTGTACGTCGCCGACTACACCAATAACAAGGTCCGACGGGTGACGCTCAAGGACACACTCGGCCAGGTGCTGGTCACCAACGGTGTCGTCTCCACCGTCGCCGGCAAGGCCAAAGACGCAGACGGGAACAATGCGGGGCACGACAACGGTCTGGCGTTGAGCGGAGCGACGTTCACGGCTCCGTTTGGCATCGCGGTGGATGCGAAGGCAGGTATCTTGTACGTGTCTGAGAATCACGACATTCGCACAATCACAAACGGCCAGGTGAACCTGTTGGCCGGCTCGACGGACGGTAGCTCAGGAAACTTGATCGACGGCACGGGTAGCAACGCTCGTTTCTATCGGCCCTATGGCCTGGCGCTCGACGCCGACGGCAATCTGATTGTGGCCGATGCCGCCAATCACGCGGTGCGCAAGGTCACGCCGGACGGCGTGGTTACAACGTTTGCCGGCACGCGCGATGACGTCACCGGCGCAGGCACGAGTGGCGCCAAAGACGGCCCAGCCAACGAAGCCACGTTCAGCTCCCCCTATGGCCTGGCGGTGGACCCCAACACCGGTGTGATCTACGTCTCCGACGCCGACAACAACAACATCCGCAAGATCACGCCGTGCACGGCTCAGCACCCGTGCGCAACCCCATAGCGATCTGCGCGCACGCGCCACGCTGGACTCGTATGCAAGCGGTCGAAACCTATCGCTCGCCGCCGGAGCTCGATCGACGCAAGAAGGGACCGCGCCCTTTGGGCGCGCCCCATACGGCAAGAACCATCACGATGCCCTTATCGGCATCAATCGAGTAGTAAAGGTGAGTTCTCGTCTTGGGCAGCAGCACGCGCCGAACGGGGAGCCCATCGAGCACGGTGTACATCGTGCCGACGAGGGGAGACTTGCGGATCAACTCCTTCGCGTCCGCCAGCTCTCGTGCAAAGAGGTCTCTTGCGTCGCGATGATCACGCCACCACGCATCGCATACGTCGGCGTGCCCCGCAGCCTCGGGGGTGAAGGCGAGCCTCACGGGCGGGCAAGCAGCTTGGCGATCACTTCGTCGCCGTCGATGAAGTGGCCTGCCTTGGCTTGCGCGATGCTCCGTCGCAACGATTCGTGCAACTGGGTGCGCTCCGCGTCATCCATGTCGTCGCCCTCGTCGGCGACGGTCAACACGAGCTCGGTGCCTTCTGGCAGCTCAGTAGGCTCGTCCATCAAGAGCCGTCCATTCCTCACGACTGCCTTGAGCGCCTGCATTGCATTCAAATCTTAGTCTTTATCGTCCTCGGTTGCGAGTACGGCCATGCGCTCCGCGATTGCCGCATGACTCATGAGCAGTCGAGGAAGCAAGCCACGGCGAAGCCGTTCAGGGCTGCGACCTGTTAGCCTCCTCGCTACATGGGTGATCTGCGCGCGCGCACCACGCTGTTCTGCGGCGTCATCGCATTCGCGATTGCGCTGTCGATGCTGTTGCGAGGTCGGCGCAGTCAGCATTGGCTCTTCGCCGCGTTCTCGACGTGCATTGCGTTTTGGTACGTGAGTCAGTCGCTCGCGGACTTGCTGCCGGGTCGCGCGAAGTCGCTCTTCGAGCATGCAACCGCCGTGTTGACGGTGTTGCTCCCGCAGTTCGCGGTCCACCTGTTTCGTTCCGTCACTCCGCTCGAGGGAGGCGAGCCTGGGTCGTCGCGTCTGCCGCGCATCGCTGCGGCGCTCGGCATCCCGATGCTCTTCGTCGTTCTCTCTCCCTACCGAGACGCATCCCCCTTCGTGCGCGCGCTCGTCCTCGGTGCAGTTTACATCTACGTCTTCGGTCTGCTCGCCGCCGCGCTCCTCTCACTCTGGCGTCGCGGTCAAGAGAGCCCGTCGCGCGCCGTTCGCGATCGCATTCGCTTTCTCGCTGCCGTTGGCGCCATGGCAATGACCTTCACGCTCGCCGACTTCCTTTCGTTTCTTGGCGTGTCTCTGCCGCCGATCGGCGCTGTCTTGGCCATCGTCTTTCTCTTCGTTCTTGCCGAATCGCTCACGCGCGCGCGCCTCGCGGATCTCTACGAGCTCGCGGGGCGCTTGCTCGTCTCGACGGCGCTTGCCTTTGCGCTCGCCGGCATTTTCTATGTATTTATCACGTATATCGGTCGCTTCGGCGCGATGTACCTGAACGCAGTTCTCGCCGCGATCGTCTTTCTCGTTCTCTTCGAGCCGCTCGAGCACGAGGTCGAGACGCGCATCAACCGCTTCTTCTTTCGCGAACGCTATGACCTCGAGACCAGCGTGCTCGAACTTCGCCGCAGGCTCGCGCACACGTTCGAGAACGAGGAGATGGTGCAGGTCGTGCTCGCGGGCCTCGAGCGATCGCGGCGTGTCACCTCGTCGGCCGTGTACCTGCGCGATCTCGATGATCCGGGCTTCGATCTCGTTGGTTCGTTCGGCGCGCAGCCTCGTCCGAGGCTCGAGGCGCTCGCCATGCGCCCGCTCCTCGCGCGTCTCACGCTCTCGCTCTCGCTCGAGGAAGTCGCTCGCGAAGTCGAGCGCGAAGGTCGCGCACCGATCATGACGGCGGCCGAAGCTCTCGGGCCGCTCAAGAGCGCCGTCATGTTGGCCATCCGCGCCGACAACGAGGCGCTCGTCGGTTTGCTCTGCGTCGCCGATGAGCGCGTGCGCGATGCGTTCACGCCCGAAGAGGTGTCGCTGCTCGAGACCGTTGCGGCGCAGATGGGCGTTTCGGTGGCGAACAGCCGCTTGTATTCGCGCATGAAGGAGCGCGATCGCCTCGCGGCGCTCGGCTCGATGGCCGCGGGTCTTGCTCACGAAGTCAAGAACCCACTCGGCGCCATCAAAGGAGCCGCACAGCTCCTCGAAGAGCTCGGACCCGCGAGCAACGACGATCCCACGCGCACGGAGTTTCTCGGCATCATCCTCGAAGAAACCGATCGATTGAATCGAGTCGTCGCAAGCTTCCTCGATTACGCGCGGCCGCATGCGGGCAACCCCGTGCCCGTGGACATCAACGCCGTCGTTCGGCGCACGATGCAGATCCTCTCGAGCCAGAAGACCGAAGAGACCGAGGTACGTCTCGAGCTCGCCGACGCACTTCCTCGCGTGCGCATCGATCCCGAGAAGCTGCGCCAGGTGCTGCTCAACTTGGTGCAGAATGCAATTCAAGCCATGGATGGGCGTGGATGCGTCACGATCGCAACGCAACCGCGTCACGCCTCGCGCGCCGCATGGATGGCATCTCGCACGGACGAGATCGAGACGGTCGAAATCTCGGTGCACGACACCGGTCCGGGGATCAGCCAAAAAGTGTTGAAGAACATCTTCGTTCCGTTCTTCACGACGAGAGAGCAGGGCACGGGCCTCGGTCTCGCGATCAGTCAGAGCATCGTGCAGAACGCGGGCGGCAGCATCCACGTGCAGAGCCAAGCTGGCCTCGGCACCAAATTCGTCATCCTCTTGCCCGTTGCCGACGAACAGCCTTCGATTTGACGCGCTCTCCGTTGGTGCGGAAGCTTGCCGCATCGACGTTCAGCGTGTCGACCGCTAGGAGAGTCTCTCTTTCGAAAATTTTCGAGAAATCATTGTTGAGGTGTCAGGCGCAGCTTGTGCGAGCCCAGGCGTGACTACACTGGAAACTCGGCGATTATTAAGTTGATCGAGAGACGACATACCGGAGGCCACCAACCGTGACTTGACCATCTTTGGGTCGACTCGATAATGTTTGCGCTGAATTCGGCGGAGGATTCGGTCCTCTGGGGCGCGCCTTTCGCCGAAGAAATACCGCGATCGAAACCTGTGGAAAGTCCGGCTCCGCTTCCCCTCACGATGCAAGATCCCGCTCAGAAGGCCTCAGTGCCGCCGCCTACGCGCTCCGGGGCCGGAGGCTGCTCGTACATTTTGCGCTTCATTAGCGGCAAGTATCAGGGTGGAGAGTTCCCGATTGTCGCCGACAAGCCCATCGTCGTGGGTCGCTCGAGTGATCTCGACATGGTGCTCGTCGAGGACATGGTGAGTCGCAAGCACGCGCGTATCTTGATGCAGCAAGACCAGATCTGGATCGAGGATCTTGGTTCAACGAACGGCACCTTCGTCAACGGCGAGAAGATCAAACGCGCTCACCTGAAGGAGGGCGATCGCGTTCTCATCGGCACCAGCATCCTCAAGGTTCTCAATAGTGAGGCTGGTCGGAGCGCAGACTCCGCCAAGCGCGATCTCGAAAATGTTGCCGCCGCGCGTCGCACCACGCAGGCGCGCACCATGAGCGGCAGCATCGAAGAGGTGCCGCTGCCCGATCTGCTCCAACTCTTCGCCACGGCGAAGAAGAGCGGCGTTCTCGTCATTCGCACGGAGAGCGACGACATCGGAAAGATTTTCCTCCGCAAGGGCCTCATCTACTACGCGTCGATCAACGATCTCGACGACGTTCTGCCAATGAAAAGCATCTTCCGGATGCTCACTTGGCAGAAGGGTCTCTTCGATCTCGATCCACCGGATGAGCGCGAGTTCCCGAACGAGATGAACCTGAGCGTGCAGGGCGTCCTCATGGAAGGCCTGCGCCAGCTCGACGAGTTCAACGAGATTCGAAGCGAGCTTCCGGACTTGAACAGCCGGCTGGTGCTGTCGTCGCCCGTCGTCCCGCCATTCAAGGATCTGAAGCCAGAAGAACTCGACATCCTCCAGCTCGCCCACAACTACGGCCACCTCGAGACTGTGCTCAACAAGAGCGCGGCGACGGATCTCGACACGGTCACCATCGTCCTCAAGCTCATTAAAAGTGCGTACCTCCGCCCTGAATGAGCCGCTTTCGATTTGCTCGACCTCGCGTCAACTTGAAAGCGGCCGATGACGACCGTTCTCATCACGGGAGCTTCGATGGGGATCGGTCGTGCGCTCGCGGTGGCGTGGGCCGCGCGTGGCGCGACGGTCGTGTTGTCGGCGCGTGGCGACGACGCGCTCGGTGAGGTTGGCAGCGAGATCGCGGCGAAGGGTGGTCGCGCGATCACGCTCGCCGGCGATGTCACCAACGACGTCTACCTCGAAGAGCTCGTGTCGCGCGCCGTACGCGAGGCCGGTGGGATTGATGTCCTCGTGAACAATGCCGGGCGCGGCTACTACGCACCTGCGTTGAAGATCGATCTTGCGCTGATACGCGCGGTGTTCGAGCTCAATGTCTTCGCGCCCCTCAGGCTCACGCAGCTCGCCGCCCCGCACCTCGAGCAGTCACGCGGAACGGTGGTCATGATGTCGTCTGTTGCGGGCGTCGTTGCGGCGCCTCGTTACGGAGCGTACGCGGCGTCGAAGTTCGCGCTCGAAGCGCTCTCCATGGCGATGCGAGCCGAACTCGCCACACATGGCGTGCGCGTCGTCGTCGTTCGACCCGGCCCCGTCGACACACCGTTTCGCAAGAATGCGACGAAGGCCGAGGGCACCTCGGGTTACAGCGCACCCGATCCGCGGGCGCAGTCGGCCGAAGAGGTTGCGTATCGCGTGGTGCGCGCCGTCGAGCGACATCGATCCGTCGTCGAGACGAGCGCGTTCGTGCGCGTCGCATCCGCAGCGTCGCGCTTCGCACCCGGGACACTTCGCATGATGATGCGGCACATGGCGAAAGGAGATGGATAGTGTGCTATGCAGCACCTGCGCTTTTCGGTGCTCTTAATGTCTTGAAATAAATCGTTGGTTGAAGGATCCTCAAATTTGTCTCGAGCTGTGCTTTTCGTTGCGGCGAGAGCGGGTTTGAGATCCGAAAGTGGAAAAGAAGTGGTAGGTTGAAAGACCTTCGCCGTGCGCCACAAAAGGCGTATCGGATGGCTTGTCGTTTCGGACGAGGGTTCCCGTGGATAGTGATCTCGCAGATGCGGTCGAGAACCTAAAGGCAGTATTTCAGCGTCGAAAGATCGAATACACCTTTGGAAAAGCAGATAAAGTACTTGTCGAAGGCCTGAAGAAGAAGCTTCGCGTCCCGTCGCGGTATCGAAACTTCCTTCTTGCGGCAGATCCGCTGAGCGTCGAAACCGTCACGCCGGTGGAGCGCGTGCATTTGCTTCCCGCCGTCGAGATTGAAAAAGCTCAGACAACTGTGGTGCGGCCCTCAGAGGGAACGGCGCCGTCTGACTGGAAATCGTCGTGGGTGGTCGTTGCCGAGAGCTCGCTCCTTGGCGATCCGTATTTCCTTGACGTTTCGAAACCCGATCCAGAGGGCGACTGTCCCGTCTACACGGCCATGAGTGGCCAAGAGCGCTGGGTTCCCACGCTCGCCGCGTCGAGCTTTGCCCAGTTCTTGCGCATCCTGTCAACAGCGATGGAAATTGCTGTCGGCTTTGGCGACGCGATCATGGACGACGAAGACGAGGACAGCTTCCGTGAAGCGCTCGGTCCAAAGGTCAAAGTGATCGACGCTGCGGCCCTTCGCGCCGGCCACTGGACGTAGTTCTCGACCGGAAACTGCTGCGCGCCGCAAATCGTCGGTCGGCCTCCCTCAAAATACTCCGAGTATTCCTCGGTCGGCCTCCCTAGCTTTGCGTCGCTCGCGACGTTTCCAGTCGAGAACTACCTTGACCGCTTGGGGCCCGCCTTGGCCTCGCGTCGCTCGCGACCCTCAGCCTCTCAAGCGGCGACGGTTGTGTTGACCAACGAGTGAGAGGTAATCGGGCATCTGGGCGGGCTCGCTTGATATGGTTTCTTTGCGTGCGCGCTCGGCGTACGGCCCAATCCGGTCCACCATGGCGCAAAGTTCCTCTTTCGCCGTCGTTGTCGTGTCGAGTTGCCAGGCGTCGATGGCTCGCGAGAGATCATCGAGCCGGTTGCCTCGGAGGTGTCCGCGTTTGACGAGATCGCCGTAGCTGCGCGCGAGCGCGTCGCCATCGAAGCGATGCTGCGTGACGAGCTCGGCCCCGACGCGAAGCACGCCATCCGCGTTGAGTCGTCCGTCTTCGAGGAGCACGAATGCGGCTTGGAGGTAATTGTAAAAGGGTACGACTCTCGGACCGTAGACGTGAAAGTCCCCTGGTGGCGTTTGTTGATCGAGGTGGATGAGCACGCGTTCGACGACGTCGTGCGACGTTGCCAAGCTTTGCATTTGCCGGGCGATCTCCTGGCGTACGTCCTCATAAACGCGACCGCGCTCGCAGATTTCGAGGACGAGATCTTCCTTTAGGCGCCCAGCCATGATGTCGGCATAAAGCGAATAGACGAATGCGTCGGCCTCGGCGTCGTCGCCGAAGAGGGTTTCACGCACTTCGTCGGCATTCGGACCGGCATTCGCGCGTTGATGCAATAAGGCGGGCAGTTTGTAACCGAGCTGATCGCGCAGCGCGCGAAATCGCAGCCGGAGCATGTTTTTCAAATTCGGTTTGAGGACGAAGCTTTCCCAGCGAATACCATCGAGGCGAAGTTTGTCTTCGAGGCGGCGGCGCATCTGCTCGGGCGAGCCAGACAAGATATAGATAGACACACCCATCTTCGACATTTCGCGAAGGAGTGTCGCCGCTCCAGGATTCGTCCGTTTCTCATCCGCGCGCTCGAATGCCGTGCGCAAAAGATCCTTGACCGTTTCGAAGTCGGTTCGAAGATACGTTTTATCGAGGTCCCAGCGCGAGATATGACGCACTCAATCTCCTTAGAGCGTGTTTACCAGCAATGTTCGCGATTTCCACAGCGTTGAGTCCGCTCGACGGTGGCTGCGACGCTTCACTTTTGAGTGGCGGTTCGTCGCCGTCGCCGATCAGGTCAACGTGATCGTTGACGTGGTCTTTGACGGCGACGGCGACGTGAACGAATTGCATGTGTGCATCATGCACTCATCGGGGCAACCCGCTTTAATGGTAAACACGTTCTTCGTCTTTTTGGGGCACCGCGCATGCGGCTCCCTCCGTGCGCCCGGCAGGCACGCAAGCCCCGAGGCCGATCGTCTCGCACGCCACTTTCGTGATCCGCCCGGCTGCGCAGAAGACGAGCGCGCGCCCGCCGTCCTCGCAGCGCGCCGGCATATCGCCGTCGCATTCGGCGTTCGACGGGACCGTGCAGTTTGCACGCAAACCGAGCCCCGTGCACTTCATGCCGGAGGCCGCGCAGTCCGTCACCGTGGTGCCACCGTCCGCGCACTCGACGAGCCTGTCGCCATCACAACGCCTCGCGCCGAGCATGTTGCATCGGCGCATTCCATGAAGCGTGCATAATGCAAGTATTTCGCCGCTGTCCGTCGTCCTCTCCTCGCAGTGCGTGCCCGTGGTGCACGTCGTACGCTCGATCGTACCTCCCTGGCAGTGCACGACGGCGTCACCGCCGTCGCAACGTGTTTCGGGTGCGTCGGGCGGGCACTTCCGAGGCGCGAAGCACCCGCGAATCGTGAGCCCGCCCTCGCTCCTCTGTTCGCGACAGCTTCCGCCGAGCGCCGCGCAGTCCACGACGCTCGCGCCCTCCGCGTCGTCTCCGCAACTAATGAATCGCTCGCCGTCGCACGCGGTGACCACACCCTTCTGCGATGCACACAGCACCGCCGCGCGCGCGTCACCGCCCCCGCGCAGGCACGTCGCGACGTCGCTGCACGTCTTGGCGCCGCCGAGACAACTTCGCAGCGGATCGTGCGCGTCGGGGCCGCCGCGCCCGATCCAGTACGCCATGCACGCGGCCGGATCGTGCAAGCTCGGTAAGCGACTCGTCGATTGTGTGCATGACGCAACTAATGCGCACGCTTCGCTTGCCCTGCCCATCCACCCTGGATCGCCAGCCACGGTCACGACCGCGGGCATCTTCGGCGGCGGCGCTGCTTCTCCGCACGAGAAGGCGAGACCAAACAAAAGCATGGGCACCGCAGCACGCGCGCGCGTCGTCGCCATCACACCGCCATCGACTTTTTCAGATCCTCGAGCGAATGAAGCAACTCGTGGGCGCCGGAAGCGAACGCGAGTTCGAGCGCTTCGTGCAAATAGCGATGCGCCTCCGCGGTCCGATCACGCACGGCCGAGACCCGCGCCAGCGCACCCAGCACGCGCGCGCGATCGGGGCCGCTCGGCCCGGTCATGTCCAAGGCTTCGCGCAGAACGCCTTCGGCGTCGGTGAAGGCACCGGCCTCCGTCAGAGTCTCTCCGAGCTTGCGCGCGAAGATCAGGACTGCGCGCATGGGATCGTCCAGCTCACCGCGAACGATCTCGCGCCGCGCGAGATCGAGACCTCGCCTCAGCGCCGAAATTCCTCCGCCGAGATCACCACGCGCCACGGCGCGGCCCGCCACTTGCTCGAGCAAGATGAGCGCTTGGAACGTGTTCTGCGCGTTGTATTGATGCAGCGCGCGCGCCTCGAGCGGCATGCCGTTCTCCTCGCCGATTTCCGCGCACGTGGCGTGCAAGCCGCGACGAACGGCGGCGGGGATCGTTGCGAGCACGACGTCGCGAACGAGCGGATGCACGCAGCGCAAGACGCCATCGGGCACTTCGATCATTCCCGCCGAGACGAGCGCAGTGGCGGCTTCGTCGAGATTCGTGCCTTCGGTGACGAGCCTTTCGACGATGGATCGCTTGGCGTTGTAGCCGTAGACGGCGACGGCCTGAAGCACGCGGCGTGCAGCAGGTTGCAGCCGTTCGACGCGAAGCGCGATGAGATCGGCGAGGCGCGTGGGCGCGCGGCCGCCCTGCTCGCGTGAGAAACGAAGGAACTGATCGACGTACAGGGGGGCGATGCCGCGACCACCGATCGACGAACTCGGCTTGCTCGTGCCAACGAGAAGACGTGACACGAAACCTGGCGCAAGACCCATGAGCACGCGCGCGGACGCGGTGCTCGCGGGCCAGCCTGGATCGTGCCCCGGCGGGTAAGTCACGATGAGCAGCGACGGAACGAGCGGCGGCTCACCCACGGCATCCGCGAAGGCCATGCGGCTCGCACCGTCGACCGCATGCAGATCGTCGACAGAGAGGATGACTCGCTTGCTTCTGCCGGCGCGCTCCACGCGCTCGTTCGCGCGCACGATGGCCCAGCGAAGCGCCTCGGCCACCGCGAAGCGCAGTTCGTCGGTCGTGAGCTCGCCACGGGTCGGGTGCTCGAAGATGTCTGCGAGGCCGCGTCGCGCCTCGGCGCCGGCCGTGCTCCAATCCTTCGTGGTGCCGCCGTTTGGCGGGAGTTTCGCGAGCGCCACGATGGCGCTTCGCACCGCTGCGTAGCCGACCTCGGCCCACGCTGGATCGGGGCCCGCCTCGACGACCTCGTGTCCCGCCGCGCGCGCTTTGTCGAGAAACTCTCCGAGCAGACGCGTCTTGCCCATGCCGACGTCGCCGACGATGCGCGCGCCGACGAGCGAAGTCTTCGCGTCCTCGAGCCGATCGCCCAACCACGCAATGTCTTCCTCGCGCCCGACGAACTCGAGCGGGGATACCGCGTGATCGCGATCGACGAAGATCTCGTGCTTGCTCGCGACGGGCTCCGAACGCTGATGCAGCGGCGGCACGCTAGGCGACTCGGGCAGCGTCGCTATCGCGTGGCGGGGCGGCGGTGAGCCCATCGCGTGGCCGCATTCGCCGCAGAATTTTTGGTGGTGAGGATTCGTTGCTCCGCACGATGAACATGTCACGACGCCAACCGGCATCGTGTGCGCCACGGCCGACTCGGCTTGCGTGAGTGCGTCCGACAGCGCCGCGGCGAACTCGTCGGCGTTGCCGTATCGGTCGTTGGCGTCCTTGGCGAGCGCCTTCAAACACACGTTGGAGAGGACCGCCGGGATCTGCCTGTCGGGCGCGACCGACCTCGGATCCGCCGGCGCGTCGGTGATGTGTCGGAGCACGACCTGCGTTGGACTGTCGCCCTCGAACGGGAGTTTGCCCGTGAGCAGTTGATAAAAGATGACACCGACCGCGTAGAGATCCGAGCGCGCGTCGAGCGGATCGCCACGGCCTTGTTCGGGGCTCATGTACTCCGGCGTACCGCACACGATGCCCGGGCTCGTGATGCTCGGTATGGCGGCCTCGACTTTCATCTTCGCCAGACCGAAGTCGACGACTTTGACGAAGTCGCCACCCGTGCGCACCGGCTCCAAAATGATGTTTTCGGGTTTGAGATCGCGATGAATGATCTCGAGGTGATGCGCTTCGAAGAGCGCAGCGAGCACTTGCCGGAGAATGCTCACGATGCGCCGGAAGGACAGCGGACCCTCTTCGTAGTCGACGCGCGCGAGGTCTTTGCCGCGCAGAAACTCCATGACGAGATAAAGTTGGCCGTCTTCGGTCTTGCCGAAGTCGATGACGCCGACGGAGTTCGGATGGTTGAGGCGGCTTGCCGCGCGCGCCTCCGTGATGAAGCGCGCGGCGGTGTTCTCCTCGCCAATCAAGTGCGGATGGATGATCTTGACGGCCACGGTGCGTCCGAGGTTCGTCTGCTCGGCCCGATACACCCGACCCATGCCGCCGATGCCGACGAGGTCGAGAATCACGTAACCGCCCGGGAGCGTTCGGCCGATCAGCGGATCATCGGTGTTCGTCGCCACCTTGCTGACGGGAAAACCGCATGAAGGGCAGAACTTGTGCTCTTCTTCGCATGGTTTCTCGCACTGGGGACACGTCCGCATCCGTCGACAACCCTCGATCGATCTTTCCAGGCTATCACGCTCGAATTGAGCAGATAACCTTATCCCGTCGCGCCGAGAGAAGGTTGAGCTCGTGTGAGACACTCCGCCTCTCCGCACGCAACCTTGCCGAGGATTTGGGCCCTTGCCGCTGTCATCGCTACGATTGGAGCCGTGAGTGGAGATCCGAATGCGGAAAAGACGAGTGAGCGCTCGCCTCAGCGCAGAGTCCTTTTGGGTGAGCTGCTCGTCCAAGCGAAAGTCATCACGCCCGAGCAACTTGCCGAGGTTCTGCAAGCGCCGCGTGAGCCCGGAAAAAAGATCGGTCAGCTACTCATCGCGCGCGGCTGGCTGAACGAAGCGCAGCTCACGCAGACATTGAGCCTTCAGCTCAGTGTGCCGTGGGTGTCGCTTTATCACATCGACTTTTCACGTCAGCTTTTGAACTTGGTCTCGCGCGATCTGGCGGACCGCCATTGCATGATTCCGATCTTCGTGCGGCACGTAAAGGGACAGGGCGACACGCTCTACGTCGCGATGGACGATCCGACGAACAACGTCGCGATCGAAGAGGTGTCGAAGCAAGCGGGGCTGCCGACGAAGCCGATGATCGCGTCAGCCACGGACATTCGCAGCGCGATCCGCGTCTACTATGGCGAAGCTCCGGTACCGCAAAATACCGAGATAGCCACCGACGCTCGGCCGAGTCACGTCGAGGCGGAGCTCGAGTCGACGGAGCTCGAATCAACGGAGCTCGAGCCCGAATTGACTCCTGCTCCTCCGTCGCGTTCTGCGCCGCCTCTGCCGCGCACCAAGACGCGTTCTGAGTCGAGCGAAAGCCTATCGGCAGCACGACCAAGCACGCCGTCGGAGACCGACACGTCGGTGCGCCGTCATGGTGCGAAGGTGCTCGCGCTCACGTTGCTCGACGGCACGACCATCAATCTTCCTTCGAGGCCGACGCCGAACGACGAGCCCGAATCGTCCGATCACATCACGGCGCGCGACTACGTGAGCGCGCTCCGCGCCGTGGCTCATGGCGCCGACGCCGTCGAGATCCTTGGCGACAAGCCTCAGTGGGAGCCCGTCGTCGCCGCGCTCTTGTCGATTCTCCTCCGCAAGGGGCTCATCGCAGATTGGGAGTTCGTCGACGAACTCCGCAAGATTTAAAGGGGCCCCATCCGCGCGTTTCGCTTCGCTCACCGCGCCGCCTTCCCCTTGTCCGTGCTCGTCAGGCACGTAGGGGCGCAGCATGCTGCGCCCCTCCCCGCCTTCCTGCGCGCGCCCGGGGAAGCCCGTGAGCGGAGCTCGAACGAGTCGCGAAAGTGAAGTGAGCCCGCTCGCGGGTTTCACTTGTACGAAAAGAGCTTTTGCAACTTCGTTGCGAGCATTGGGTTGCCCGAGACTTTGAGTTTGCCGGCAAAGAAAAGCTGCATGCCGGCCGTCTGCGGGTTTTCGAAGAGCTTCTGAAAGTCGTCCGCCGCAATGGTGAGCGTGCAATCTGCTGGGCCATTGCCGGGTTTGCAGGATGGGCCCGTTGACGACACATCGATCTGCCACTCACCCTCGCCGGTGACATTCATCTGATATTTGGCGCCGATGGTCTTCGCATCCTCGGCGTTCCTGGCGAGCGCACCGGGGAGCTCTTCGTTGAACAGCTTTTTGATGTCCACGGCCATCGAATCCTCCTACGAGAAAGTGAATCGCGATTCAGCGCGTATCAAGCTCGCTCGATGACGTCAAGAGAGGATGACTTGCCTGCGAGCTCGCGATTGCGTAGCCACATGAGGCATGGGTTTATTGGACGGCAAAGTCGCAATCATCACGGGCGCCGGTAACGGCATTGGTCGCGCGCACGCGCTCCTGTTTGCGGAAGAAGGCGCAAGCGTCGTGGTCAACGATGTCGGCGGTGCGCGGGACGGTACGGCAAGCAACGCTGTGAGTCCGGCGGACGCCGTGGTTCGCGAGATCGAGGCGGCCGGAGGCAAGGCCGTGGCATGCAACCATTCAGTTGCCTCCTCCGAAGGCGCCGCTGGCATCGTCGCGTGCGCTGTCTCGGCATTCGGGCGCGTTGATGTCCTGGTCAACAACGCGGGCATCCTCCGCGACAAATCCTTCGCGAAGATGGATGAAGCCATGTGGGATGCAGTGATTGCGGTGCACCTCAAAGGCACCTTCCTTTGCTCTCAGGCCTTCGTGAAGCAGGTCATGGCGCAGAAAGGGCAGAAGGGTGAGGGCGGTGGTGTGGGCCAGGGCGCGCGCATCGTCAACACGACGAGCGTAAGTGGCATGATGGGCAATTTCGGCCAAGCCAACTACGCCGCGGCGAAGGCCGGTATTTACGGACTGACGCGCACGATGTCGATCGAGCTTCAGAAGCATCGCATCATGGTCAACGCGCTCGCGCCGATCGCCAAAACTCGAATGACCGAGGATCTCCCGATGTTTCACGGCGTCGAGACCCTGACACCGAGCCACGTTGCGCCGGCCGCATTGTTTCTCGCGAGCGATCTCGCGGGCGATCGCACCGGGTACATCCTCGCCGTTGCCGGCGCGCGTCTTTACGCGTTCAAGATGATCGAGACAACTGGCAAGTTCAAAGATGAATCCGGTGGCATCTGGACCGCGCAAGAGATTGCTGACCACTGGGACGCGATCATCAAAGGGTAGGGGGCAGGCACAGGGGCCTGCCCCTACGGCCGCCAAACCACCGTAGGGGCGGACCCCCGTGGCCGCCCTCTTTCCCTTGCCAACGGCGCGCCTCCATACGACAAAGGATGCGCCATGCCGAACATTCAATTCGAGGGAACCTTCACCGCCATCGTCACGCCCTTCAAAGACGACGCGGACAAGTCGATCGACTGGGATAGCTACGATCGCCTCGTTCATGCCCAACTCGACGCGAAGATCGACGGCATCGTTCCGTGCGGCACGACGGGCGAAAGCCCCACGCTCGATCACGAAGAGCACATCGAGGTCATTCGGCGCACCGTGAAGATTGCGAAGGGCAAATCGATCGTGCTTGCCGGCGCGGGCTCGAACTCCACGCGCGAGGCGATCGCGCTCTCACGAGCGGCAGAGCGTGCGGGAGCCGACGCCGTCATGGTCGTGGTGCCGTATTACAACAGGCCGTCGCAGGAAGGCCTGCTCGAGCACTTCGTTGCGGTTGCTGCGTCGGTTCGGTGCCCTGTGATGATCTACAACATTCCGGGGCGCACCGGCATGGATCTCGCGGCCGCGACGCTCGCGAAGATCGCGGAGCGCGCACCAAACGTCGTCGCCACGAAGGAGGCGACGGGCAACGTGCTTCGCACACAGGAAATCGTGCGCAAGATGGGCAGCCGCATGTCGGTGCTCTCTGGCGACGACGGGCTGACGCTGCCGATGATTTCGGTTGGCGCGCGAGGTGTCATCAGCGTGACGGCCAACGTTTATCCGGCTGCGGTCCGGCACGCGACGCGCCTCGCGCTCGATGGCAAGTTCGATGACGCGCGCCGCGCCCACTTCGCGCTCATGCCCGTTCACGAAGTCATGTTCATCGAGGCAAGCCCCGGACCGGTAAAAGCAGCACTCGCGCACAAGGGTTTCATCCAGGAGACCGTGCGTGGCCCCCTCACCACGATAACGGCGCCGTCGCGTGCGAAGGTGAAAGAGACTCTCGTGGCCTACGACGGAGATCGAGCATGAGCGCGTCACCTGTCCGCATCGCGGTTCTCGAAGCGAACGGTCGTATGGGCCGCGCCGTCGTGCGCCTTGCGCAAGAAAACGGCATGAAGGTCGTCTGCGCCGTAGGCGCCGGTGACGTCGGGCGCGACGCAGGCGAGCTCGCGGGTGTTGGGCACCTCGGTGTTCCCGTCGTCTCGAGCGTCTCTTCCATCGCGAGCAACGGCGCCAACGTCGTCGTCGATTTCTCGGCTCCTCAGGCGCTCGTTGAAGCATGCGACGTCTGCGCGAAAGCGAAGATTGCTCTCGTCAGCGGCACCACCGGCTCGTCCGACGACGTGCGGGTGGCCCTCGATGAAACTGCGAAGTCTGTCGCAGTGATGTGGGAGCCGAACATGAGCGTCGGGATCCACGTGTTGTCGATGCTGGTCAAGCAGGCGACGATCGCCCTCGGCGACGCTTTCGATGTCGAAGTCATCGAAACGCATCATCGCGCGAAGGTCGATGCGCCAAGCGGAACTGCGATTCGCCTTGGCAACGTCGTGCGTGATGCACGTAGCGGTCGCTACGTGCACGGTCGTGAGGGACGGCCCGGGCCGCGCCCGCGCGACGAGATCGGCATGCATGCGGTGCGCGGTGGCGACGTCATCGGTGACCACACGGTCTTCTTCTTCGGCGACGGCGAACGCATCGAGCTCACACATCGCGCATCGAATCGTGATCTGTTCGCGCACGGCGCACTGCGGGCAGCACGCTGGATTGCGGTGCGCACGCCTGGTCGCTACACGCTGGCGGACATACTTACGCGATGATCGACGGGGCCGTCGAAGGGTGGCCGCTGCATCCAACCAAGTTTTGATAGGCGTGCCCATGACGGAGCAAGCCGGCGCGCCGAGTCGATGTCGTCGCTGCCGACCGCGACGATGGCACGAGACAAGTGCGCGATCCGCCCGGTAGCCGCGCCGGCGTTCGCGCTCGATGTAACATGCACATGTCGATAGGACGGGGGGAGCACGAGAGGCGAACTCGACGGAGCGATCGCGACCACGTGTGCGCTTCCGACGAGGGCTTTGCCTGCGTACGTCATGGTCGAGACGTATCGTTCGGAGTCTGCGCGTTCGGCGGCCGGGACGAAACCTCGCGGGACGACGCGTCCGAGCCGCTCGAGTGCCTCGTGAAGTGTGCCGCCGAAGCTCGTGGCGCATGTATCGTCGCCCTCGACGAGCGCGATGCGCGGACTCAAGCAACCGCGTTGATCGAATGCAACGACGTCGTTGGCGAGGGCAGCCGCGGCCGCGTCGAAGTCGGCGCGGTGTGAGATCCACGCGATCCCCATGCCGCTGCCGTGCCCCACGACCGGCACGTGGGACTTGGCAGCCACGGCGGCGATGGTCTCGTCGCGACCGTAGACATGGATCTGGCCGCGATGGATCGCGGCGACATCGAGATCCTCGTCGAGTTGCAACGACGAATCCCCGCGAAGAGCGGCAGCGCGAACGAGGGCTCGCGCAAATGCAGGATCACGTTTCGAAGGGCGCACCACCACGTCGGCAGATGCGGCTCTTGCGATCGCGAGGGCGCGGAGGGCGCCGACGAACACGTTGGCAGAGAGGATCACCGCAACACGCTCGGCATCGCCTGCGGCCGCGACCAAGCTCGCGATCTCGGCGTCCTCCGGAAAAAGCTCGAGATGCTTTTCGAAAGCGAGCTCTACGCCTTCGCGTGACAGGCCAGAAGATCGGATGATCTCGTCCATGATGGCATCGCGCGACGCTGCTACATCGCGCGCCGCCAAGACGATGCGTCGAACATCGGCCGCCCGATTCTCCGCACTTCGTTTCATTCGCAATTGCTCGTGCGACCGAGCAGTTCGTCGATGGCGATCGAGCAGCCGCGCGGCGGAGCACCGGGTGCTCGGCCCAAGAGCTCGAAACCTCCCGGAACGCGCCGCACGCGATCTTGCGTGAGGACCGCGACGGCACTGTCGACGTTCATGGCATCGATGATTTTCGCAATGCCTATCGTGCCGTCCTCGACGGGCGCGAGCGTCTCGGGATCCACGGGTACGACGCGTGCCCACGGAGGCTCTGCGAAGACGCCTTTTATACCGCTTTCGATTTGACGCGATTTCATCGTTGGCGGCTGCGGTGCGGTCCTCAAAGCCGCAGCAGGCTGTTCCGGTCCGCTCCTCGCCGGCCGCCTCGAACTCGCGTCAACTTGAAAGCGGTCTGGCGCCGCGGAATCGAAGAGCGATCGTTCATAAAATTGGCTCGAGAGCTCGGTCATGCCGTACTCGGCAACGATCGCGCGCTCGTCGATCGACAGAACGCGAGCGAGCTCGCGACGGAGTGCATCGGCGGGCACCTCACGGCTCTTGCCTTTGTAGCCGCCGGTTTGCATGACGCGGCTGCCCCTCGGCAGCGCAAACGACGCGTCGCCGAGCGCGTCGAGAAAGTGGACGTATGCGAACGACGTCCCGAGGAGCAAGACCGGCTCCTTTTGTGCCATCGCGATCGCGACGCGCGCGTCGAACGTGGATAGATCGATGATGCCGTCACGCACGAGGAACGTTTCGTCGCGCGAAGCAGGATGCCCGAACGCCTCCGCGAAGAGCTGGCACATATGAATGAGCGATGAATCGGGCACTTCTTCGGGCGATGGCGCGAGCACGAGGACGGGGATCTTGGACGGCGTGAGATCGCGAACGAGCCAGTGCCTGCCGAACGCGACAGCGGCCGCGTCGTACGTTGCCACGTCGCGTATCGCGTGCTCACCGCGCATTTGCGGCCCTTGCGTCGTGCCGCTCGTTCGAAATACGATCGCGGTGTGGGCGAATGCGGCGACGCGCGTGAGCTTGAAGGCATCCGTGGGAACGGCGACGATGTCCGAGGCGCTCGAGAAGGATGCAGGATCCATCCTTCGTGCACGGCATAGGCGAGCGTAACCCTCGATGACGTCTGCCTGAAACCGCGCGATGTCGCACGCGAGGGCGTCCATCGACTCGGCAGAGGGCTCGCCGCGCTCGAAGGCAGACACGAATGCGCGCGCGCGTTCGTGCAGTGCCGTGCTGCGATATCCTATTTCCAAGATGATCCTTGATTGTGTGATTTGGATTCCATCACCGAAAGCACTTCTTCGAGGGCGGCCGCGAAGGCATCGAGCAGCTCGAATGCGATGGTGAGCGGTGGTGACAGCGTGAGCGCATTGCCCCGCACGCCACCCGTGAGGACGATAAACCCGCGCTCCAAGAGTGTGCGTGACACCGAAAGAGCGATGGCGGCAGTCTCGAATTCTATTCCCACCATGAGCCCGCGGCCCCGCACGACCGCGCGCGACTGCGTATTGGCACAAGCTACTTCCAGGCGCGCGCGGAAGCGATCCCCGAGCTCGATGGTCCGGGGAGCGAGGTCCTTCGCCACTGCGATTGTCGCGAGTGCCGCCGCGCATGCGGGAGGCGAACCGAAATGCGTGCCGGTGTGAATCGTCGCACCGCCGTGAGCGCCCCACGCCGCCATCACGTTCGCGCGCCCGACGCATGCGGAGATGGGCATGCCGCCGCCGAGACCTTTGCCGAGGCATACGACGTCGGCAATGACGCCTTCGTGTTCGAGCGCCAGCATCGTTCCCGTGCGCCCCACGCCGCTCCACACTTCGTCGGCAACGAGGAGCGCGTCGTGCTCGTCGCACGCTTCGCGGAGCGCCCGGACGAATCCGTTGGGCGGCACGACGCATCCTCCGCGTCCGAGGATCGGTTCGACGAGTACGGCGCCGACATCGCCGCGCGAAAACGCGGCGCGGACAGCGTTGATGCTCTCGTCGAGATCGCTCGCTCTCGACGGATACGGCGCGAACGATACGAAGTCTCCGAGCTGCGCAACGAACGGCTCACGAAAGCTCGATGAAAAACCGAGCGCCGCAAGTGGTCCGTGGGATAGCCCGTGATAACTGCCCGAAAATGCCAAGATGCGCGGTTTGCTCGTTGCGAGAGCCACGGTCTTGAGTGCGCACGACACGGCGTCGGCGCCGGAGAGACCGAGCATCACGCGCGCGCCTGGCTCGGGATAGAGCGCGGAGATCGCCTCGCACGCGCGCACTTTGACGTCGGACGCATAGACGTCGCCAAGCGCGAGTGGCAACTCGTCGATGGCTGCATGCATCGCCGCGGTCGCTGCATTTGGTGGGTAACCGAGCAAGAGCGCGCCGAAGCCCGCGGTGAGATCGACGTAGCGATTGCCGTCGACGTCGTAGACATTCGATCCGTGCCCTCGCGCATAGACGACGGGTGCATGCGAGGCTCCGGACGCTGCACTGCGCGCCTGCCGTCGCGCATCGAACGCCGGAGACTCGACTTCCGACAGGCGTGCACCGAGCTCGCGTGAACGCGGTCCGGGTGGTGGAACCGTCATCTCCGGAAGCTCGTCTCGATTCACAGCAGCTAACCAACTACCCGGTTGCGGCCGCCGCGTTTCGCTTCGTAAAGCTTGGCGTCCGCGGCACGGATGAGATCCTGTCCCGTCTTTTCAGCGTCCGTGAGGCACGCAACACCCATCGAGATCGTCACCGGGATGATGTCGCTCTGAAACATGAAGTGACTCTGCTCAATCTTCTCGCGTAAACCCGAAGCGAGGGAGCGCGCACCGTCGATGTTGGTCTCCGGCAGGATGATCGCGAACTCTTCGCCTCCATAGCGCGCGAAAATTTCGTCGCGACGAATCCGCCCCTGCACGATGCGAGCGAGCTCTTTCAACACGAAGTCGCCTGCGAGATGACCATGATGGTCATTGATCGTCTTGAAGTGATCGATATCGAACATGATGAAAGAGAGCCCTCGCGCATAGCGTCGAGCGCGAATGACCTCTTTTTCAAGGGCCTCGACGAGGTAGCGCTTGACGTGCGCTTGCGTCAGCCCGTCGATGATCGTCATTCGATAGATTTCTTCGTGGTACTGCGCCTCGACGTCGGCACCGGAGAGATACTTGAAGATGGTTGGGCCGACCTTGATACGGTCGCCGTTGGCAAGGCCGAACTCGCCGCAAATCTGCGCGTCGTTGACGTAGGTGCCGTTGGTTGAGCCGTCATCGACTGCCCACCAGACACTGCCGCGTTGTTCGAGGTGTGCGTGACGGCGCGAGACACTGTCACCTTGGAGAACGATATGGTTCTCCGACCCTCGCCCGATACGCACCGGCGGGTTCTCGAGGACGAAGCGTTTGCCTAAGAGCGTTGCGTCCTTCGTGTAAATGGTAACGAGACAGTCATTCGTTCGCGGTCTGTCCTCACCGCCTTCGTCGCTCGGCTTTTGGACGATCGTTGTGACCCGTGTCTTCTCTTCCTGCTCGCTCACGTCTCGTTCTTCAGCAGCAGAGGATGGTGCCCACCCCGACACCCTTCATAATCGAAAGATTATTGCGGAAACTTGCGCTGGGTCAAGGTACGCACGTGTGCACGAGTACGTGTTGTCCCGTGAGCTTCTGTGAGTTTTCGTGATCTCGCGTGGGCGATGAGCGATTGCACTCGAAGAGTTACAGTACCAGGTAAATCCGCTGCTGATTCAAAGGTAGCGATCGGCCGGCGAAGTCCGAGCCCTTCGAGGTGGAGCGCGCATTTTTCGCTCGCAATCCACATTTCGACATCGGTTTCGGCCTGCACGACTCGATGAATGGTGGCGCGCGCGAGCGGGCCGTGATCGGCCGAGTGAATCACGACACTTGGAGCCACGTTTGCTCGCGCGAGAGCGGAGAGAAGCCGTCGCGGACGTGCCATCGCGGAGAAGAATCCGAGGCGCATACCTTCGAGGCAACCTATTGGTTGCGCGCGTCCATCATACAAAAAGAAGGCGGGGGTGGCGTCGACATGAACGAGCATGTCCGATAGAGACAAGAGCGCGCGTGGCGGCCCGCGCAGATCTCCGGCCGGCAGGAGCAAGCCTGCACCCCACGGATGTTCTGTGTCCACGGCGAGCAGTGCGAGGTCGGCGCGCCTCGGACGAAGCTGCACGGGTCCATCGATCACGAGCACGTCGAGCTTCGGATCGCGATCGACCACGAAGTCGACCGCGCGTTGTCTCGATTCGGCCACGACGACGCGCACCCGCGCGCTTGCACGACTTCGTTGAAGAGCCCGCGCGCACACGAGTGCCTCGTCACCGACCTCGCTCATCGCGGACGCGGGCGTGACGATGCGCGCGGCCTTCGACTTTGCGCGGTAGGCGTGACCGACGATCGCGACGTTCGCTCCTTGTTCTGCAAAGAGCCTTGCACATGCGATCGCAACTCTCGTCTTACCCGAGCCGCCGAGGGTCGCGCCGCCCACCGTCACGGTCACGACCGATGCTGGTACGTCGAGCTTTCGTGCGAGCCCGCGCGCCGCGACGGGCGCATGTGCATGTGCGAGAGCGCGCGCGAAGAAACCAATTTTCGAGGATGCAATCGTTCCATCTTCGAGCCACCTACCGATGAGACGCCGGAGATCGGATTCGATGGAGAGGAAACCGGAACGCGCCACCGCGGTCGACGGTACACAAGAGCACGCGGGGAGCGTAGAACGATCGCCATGATCCGCTCGGCGAGCTTTGATCCGCGCGTGCTCGGGGGCGTTTCTGCGCTCGCAGATCGTCAGCTCCTCCTCGATCGCGAACGCACGCAGTCGTTCCCAGATCTTTTCACGCACAAGCTTTCGCGCATGAGCGCCTCGCCGCTTGCGTTTTTGCGTGGCGCAGCGTCGCTCTTTTACGAGATTCTCTCTGCACGCCCAGATCTCGCGAGCGGGCCCGAAGGACAGGGTTGGATTGTCGGAGATTTGCATCTCGAGAACTTCGGCGCCTTTCGCCCCGATGACGAAGACGCGAAAACGAAGACGGCGACAGCGCAGTTCGACCTCAACGACTTCGACGACGCCATCATCGCGCCGTGGCGTCTGGACGTGATCCGGTTGACGACGAGCCTCATTCTCGGCGGGCGAGAGCTTGGTGCAGATGGCTTGCTCGCATTGTCGCTCTGCGATCGACTCATCGACGCGTGGACAAAAAGCGTTTTCGATCGCCACAAGCTTCCCGCTGCGCCGCCCCCGGTGTGCAAACTCATAGAACAAGTCGATCGCCGCACGAACCTTCAATTGCTCGACGGGCGAACGACCATCGTGCGCGGGGAGCGCTGCTTCGAACGCGGTGCGCGCTACGCGGACCTCCCTCGCGCCATCGTCGACGAAGTGCCTGCGGCACTCGCCCGTTACGTCGCGGCACTGCCGAAAGCGACGCAGCCGCGCGCAGACGCGCTCGAGATCAAAGACGTCGCGTTTCGCATCGCGGGCACGGGTTCGCTTGGCGCGCTTCGCATCGCGGTGCTCGTGTCTGGCAAAGGCGGACGCGACGGAAGCTGGATCTTCGACATGAAGCAAGAGGACGAGCCGTCGGGGATCGCGTTCGCATCGGACGAGATGGCATCTGCTGGGGCGATGCGCGTAGCAACCGCGTTCGGCGCGTGTGTGGAGCGCCCTCCGCGCATGTTCGGCACGACCACGATCCGTGTCGACGGCAAGGACGTTTCGATGATCGTGCGTCGTCTGACTCCGCAAGAAGACAAACTGAATCTCCGGCGCCTCGACGGGCGGGATCTGCCCAATCTTGCCAGCTACCTCGGCGCGATCGTCGGTCGAGCGCATGTTCGTGGAGCCACGAAGCCTCCGCGCGATCGCTGGTCGAAGAGCGACGTCCGGCAGATACGCGAAAACGCCATCACGCTCGCGGGCTTGCACGAGGCTACTTATCTCGCGCTCTGCGATCGCATGAACGACACGTTGCATGGCTCCGAGAAGTCGAAGGGGCTTGCGCAGGGCAAACGATGACTCTCGACCGCTTTCAAGTTGACGCGAGTTCGTCGTTGGCGGCTGCGGTGCGGTCCTCAAAGCCAGAAGAGGCTGTTCCGGTCCGCTCCTCGCCGGCCGCCTCGAACTCGCGTCAACTTGAAAGCGGTCCTGCGAAGAATTTCTTTGACGCCATCGCGTGCCGGTATGACCGCGTCTACGCGCTGTCAGGTCGAGTTTCGCGCGACCGCACCGAGGAGGCGTTGCGCTCTATCGCAGGCAAGCATCGTGTGCTCATCCTCGGTGTCGGCTCGGGCCGTGAGCTCCCCTTGGTGCTCGACGCCGGTCACGACGCGATCGGCGTCGACCTCTCTCCAGCGATGATTGCATTATGCAATCGTCGCTCCCGCACGATCCCGATCGTCGAAACGGATTTCTGGTCGCCGCTGCCTTTCGACGATGCCTCGTTCGACGCCGCCCTGGCGCTGCATGGCACCCTCGCGCATCCACCGCGCACGACGGCCTTCTCGGATCTCGCGCGCGAACTCGGGCGCGTTCTTCGACCTCGTGGCGTGCTCGTCGCCGAGGTTCCCTCTGCGACCGCGCTCGCGCGCATGGCGAGCGTGCCGCAACGAGTCTTGCCGGAAGGCATTCGCATCGAGATGCTCAGCCGAACCTCGTTCATCCACCACGACGATGCACTTCGCGTCTCGATCGCAGGCGTTGCTTACGACGCCGAGGGCTGGCGCTCGGTCTTGTCGCCGATCTTCGACGTCAAAGTGGAACCCCTCGGCGACATCGAAGTTCGGATTGTCGCCATCAATGTGTCGCCACAACCATAAGTAAATCGCGAAAGGAATCCACTGATGAACTACGCACAACTCGGACGCACGGGCCTCCAAGTTAGCCGCTTGTGCCTTGGCACGATGAATTTCGGTCCGCACACGTCGGAAGCCGACTCGTTCGCGATCATGGACCGAGCGCTCGAACACGGCATCAACTTCTTCGATACCGCGAACGTCTATGGCTGGAAGAAGGGTGAGGGCTGGACGGAGCAGATCCTCGGGCGCTTTTTCGCTCAGGGTGGCGGACGGCGCGACAAAGTCGTTTTGGCCACGAAGGTCTACGGAGTCATGGGCGACTGGCCGAACGAATCACGACTTTCGGCCGTGCACGTGATTCGCGCATGCGAGGCGTCGCTCAAGCGTCTGAAGACGGACGTCATTGACCTTTATCAGATGCACCACGTCGATCGGCTCTCGCCGTGGGACGAGATCTGGCAGGCGATGGAGACGCTCGTGCGCCAAGGCAAAGTGATCTACGTCGGCTCATCGAACTTCGCCGGCTGGCACATTGCGCAAGCGTGCGAGGCTGCGCGTGCGCGCCACTTCGTTGGCCTCGTCTCCGAGCAGAGCCTCTACAACCTCATTGACCGCACCATCGAGCTCGAGGTCATCCCCGCGTGCCAGGCTTACGGTCTCGGCCTCCTTCCGTGGAGTCCACTCAAAGGTGGCGTGCTTGGCGGCGCACTGAAGAAGCGCGCCGAGGGCCGTCGGACGAGCGAGTTCGCACAGAAGAACATTCACAAGCACGGCGACGCGCTCGCGAAGTACGAGGCGTACTGCACCAAGATCGGTCATGAGCCGGGCGACGTTGCACTTGCGTGGGTGCTCGCGAATCCTGCCGTGACGGCGCCCATCGTGGGGCCGCGCACGATGGAGCAACTCGAACATGCAGTTGCGGCGCTCGGTCTCGAACTCAACGAATCCACCATGCGGGAGCTCGACGAGATCTTCCCGGGTCCGGGTGGTCCCGCACCCGAAGCCTACGCATGGTAGACCGCTTTCGATTTGCCGCGATCTCGGCATCGACGGCGCCTTCGGCGCTGCCCGGCCGCCTACGGCGGGACCTCAGGGGGGCCTGCGGTGCGGTCCTCAAAGCCGCAGCAGGCTGTTCACTTCGCTTCGCTCCGTCGCTCTCACTGCACTCCGTCCACTTCGTGGACTCCGTGCAGTTCGAGTCCGGTCGCATCCCATGCCCCGCCTCGACCTCGCGGCAACTTGAAAGCGTTATAAAGCGGTATTTAGGGGGCTCATGGATCGACTTGCACCGGGCGCGCACGCGGACGGCACTGCGACTTCCTTCGTCGTCTACAGCACGATTGCGAAGGATGTCCGCGTGCGCCTCTTCAATCTCTCGCGAGAGGTTCTTCGCACGGAGCCTCTCGCGCCGAAGGGCGATGGCTACTTCGAGTGTCGGCTCGAGGGCGTCGGCCCGGGTGCGCTCTACTTCTTCGTCCTCGATGGCGACGAGCTGCCCGATCCCTACGCGCGGTTCTTACCCTTTGGCGTGCACGGCCCGGCCGAGGTCGTTCCATGCATTATACACGAACCCGCTCTGCCTGCTGCGCCGCCCCTGTCTTCGTGGGTGATTTACGAATTGCATATCGGTACGTTCACCGCCGAGGGCACGTACCGCGCGGCGATTGGCAAGCTCGATGATCTCGTCCGCCTCGGCGTGACCGCCATCGAGCTTCTTCCCGTTGCGGCCTTTGCCGGCGAACGAGGGTGGGGGTACGACGGCGTCGCGCTCTACGCGCCGTTTGCGCCGTACGGAACACCGGACGATTTGCGCGCGCTCGTTCGCGCGGCGCACGCGCGCGGCCTCGCCGTCCTATTGGATGTGGTTTACAACCATCTCGGTCCGTCGGGGAATTACCTTGCGCGCTATGCGCCCGAGGTTCTGTCGCGCGGGCAAACCACGCCGTGGGGGGCGGCGCCGGACTTCACGCACGAAGCCATGCGCCGGCTCGTCCTCGACAACGTTCGCTACTGGCTCGATGCTTTCGGTTTCGACGGCCTTCGGCTCGATGCAACGCCGCGCATCCACGACCCGTCTGCGGTCCATATCCTTACCGAAGCGTCCGTCCTTGCGCACTCGGCATCGCCGCCACGTCGCATGTTCTTCGAAGACGCGCGCAACGATCCTGACATGATGAAGGCGTTTGGCCCGGATGGCGTATGGGCCGACGACTTTCATCATCAGCTTCACGTGCTTCTCACGGGTGAGCGTGATGGCTATTACGCTGCGCACGAGCCAACGCTCGACGCGCTTGCGCGGACGATTCGCGAAGGATGGATTTTCCAGGGCGAGCCTTACGCGTACTGGGGTGGTATCGCGCGCGGCAAACCCAAAGGAGACACCCTGCCGGAGGCTCTCCTTTATTGCATTCAAAATCATGACCAAGTTGGAAACCGCGCGCTCGGTGATCGACTGCATGAATGTGTGGATCTCGATACGTATTGCGCGGCGTCGGTATTGCTCCTCTTTCTGCCGATGATGCCGCTGCTCTTCATGGGTCAAGAGTGGGCGGCAAGTTCTCCCTTTCTCTTTTTTAGTCATCTCGATGGGGATGCGGGCAACCACGTGCTTGCAGGACGACAAGCCGAGTTTCGCGACTTCAAAGCATTTGCGGATCAGAGTTCGCGCAACAGGATTCCCGATCCGCAGGCGCACGCGACATTCCTTCGGTCGAAGCTCGATTGGAGCGAGCGCGCGAAAGAACCTCACGCGCGCGTGCTCGCGACGTACCGCACGCTCTTGCATCTCCGGCACACCGATCCGGTACTTGCAGCGAGGGCCACGTTCAACGATCTCGATGCGCGCGTGGAAGGTCGATTGCTCGTCGTCGATCGCGCGCATGCCGGACACGTGCGCCGCTTGGTCGTCAATTTCACCGCCCAAGCAGAGAGCGTATCGGCGGATCGTGCGACGCTCCTCTATGCGACGGACGAACGAGCCGCCGCCGGCGTCGTCCCGCCGAGGAGCGCCATCATCCTTTCGCTCTAAACATCAAACTCGGCTTTTTCGAGGATCTCGCGCACGCGCCACAAGAACGAGTTGGCCGCAACGCCGTCGACGATACGGTGGTCGTAGCTGAGTGCCATATACATGACGGGATGAATGGCAATTTGATCGCCGTCTGCGCCTTCGACGACGACCGCGCGCTTTTTGATTTCACCCATCCGCAGAATACCAACGTTGGGCTGATTGATAATCGCGCCACCAAAGAGATTGCCTTTGAGGCCTGGGTTGGTGACGGAGAATGTGGCACCGGAGAGATCGTCAACCGTGATTTTGCCGGTCCGTGCGCGCAATGCGAGATCATCGATGGCTCGAACGATGCCGCGGACGCCGAGATCATCGGCGTGGCGCACGACCGGAACCACCAGTCCATCGGGCGAATCCACCGCAACGCCGATATTGACGTCCTTGAAGATAACGAATGCGTCGTCGAGGACGCGCGCGTTCATGGTTGGATTTTCGCGCAGAGCGCGCGCCACCGCGACAACCACGAAGGCCAGCATGGTAAGACTCATGCCTTCCTTCTTATATCGATCCTTGTGCGCCTCGCGCAGGCGCGCAGATCGAAAGATATCGCACTCGGCCACCGTCACCACGTGGGGTGACGCGAACTTCGAATACGTCATATGGTCGGCCGTGATGCGGCGGCGGCGCGTGAAAGGGATAATCTTGTCAGCCGGGTTTTGACGGTATGCGGGAACTTTGAAGGAACCGAAGCCAACACCGGGAATCGGCGGAACGAAACCGCCCCCCTGATGGATCATCTGCGCAAGACCGGCAACGTTGGGAGATACCGGTTGTGGCGCCGGCACGGCAGGTTGGGACTCCGCATGCACGTGAACGTGGGGGGTGGGCACGGCGCGAAGAACGTCGTCGCGAGTGATGCGACCGCGTTCGCCCGAGCCATGTACGTCGCCAAGATTCACACCTTGCTCGAGGGCAGCGCGGCGGGCCGTTGGAGATGCGAGAGGTCCGAGCGAGCCATGCACGGCTGCCGGCGGCTGGGGTACGGCCGCCGCGGGTTGGGCCGCCGGCGCCGCAGGTGCAGCCTTCGGTGCTGCTGCCGGCGCCGTGACGCCTTCTTCGATCTGGCAGATCACCGAGCCGACTGGGACCACGTCTCCTTCGTTGACGAGGAGCTTGCCGATGCGCCCCGCAGCAGGCGCGGACACCTCTGCGTCTGTTTTATCCGTCGCGAGTTCCGCAATGGCTTGAGCCTCCTGAACGATGTCGCCCTCTGAGACGAGCCACTTCGCAATGGTACCTTCCGTAACGCTCTCGCCGACCTGAGGCACTTTGACGTCTAGCATTGCCCCGCACATACCCCACGTTTGCACGCCTCTCAAGGGCTTTGCCGCAGTGCGGGCGCCTATCAGGCTCGCAATTTTGCGAGTCAGCAACGGACGAAGGAGGCCACGAAGTAGCCATCCGTGCCGTGCAAATGCGGCAGAAGTCGGAAGCTCGTTGCGTTGCCCGGCGCAAGCGTCGCACCGATCGATCCATCGAACGGTGCCGGCTCGAGGCGGAGGGCGCGCGCGGACTCCACGACGGCTTCGGCCTCCTCGCGAAGAATGCTGCATACTGCATAGATGATGCGGCCGCCCGGTCGGACGAGCGTGGCTGTGCGCGCGAGGATCGTTCGCTGAAGATCTCCGAGACCGGCGAGATCTTTCGACATGCGCCGGAGCAGAAGCTCGGGATGACGTCGCACGGTGCCCGTGCCCGAGCACGGCGCATCGACGAGGATTCGATCGTACGGGCCTGCCACGCCGCCCACGCCTTTGGACCAATCGACGGCGAACGTACGGCGAACGCACCCGCCGATGCGATCGAGCTCGCGCTGCAGATGATCGAGTTTTTTCGGATGAAGATCGGCGGCGTCCACGGAGCCTTCTTTGCCGACGCCGCGCGCGATGAGTCCGGTCTTGTTGCCTCGCCCAGCGCACGCGTCGAGCACCACGTCGCCCTCGCGGGCACCGAGCGCGAGCGCCACGATCTGCGACCCCTCTTCTTGAGGAGTCCACGCGCCGGCGGCGAAACCCGGAAGATCGACGATGCGTCCGGCACCGCGCACGAGCACCGCGTGCGGTGAAATGCGGCCGGACTCGATGGATGCGTTCGGGCGAGCTTCGCGAAAGCGCGCGATCCACGCGTCGCGTTCGCACGGCTCTTCGATGCGCACGCCGAGGGGCGGCGGGTCGGTCGCCGCGAACAAGTGAAGTGTGGCTTCTTCGCCGATCGCGTCGACCATCGCACGCGTAAGAGCCGGCTCTGCGGACGCGAGGGCCGCGCGCGAAAGTTCGTCTTTCGTCCTACGCGGCTCGCTCGCGAGCTTTCGCAATATCGCGTTTGCGAACCCCGACACGCGGTCGCCCGCCAAGATGCGCACTGCCGAGACCGCCTCATTCACCGCGGCGAAGGCAGGCACCCGCTCGAGCGCCAAGATTTGGTAGGCCGCAATCGCGAGTACGGCACGTACCTCCGGAGACAACCCAGACAGGCCGCGCGGTGCGTGCCGTGCGAGGCGCTCTTCGAGCCAACCGTGCAACCGGAGCGTGCCGTAGACGAGCTCCGTTGCGAGCGCGCGATCCCGCGGCGCGAGCTGCACGTTGCGATCGAGCTCGGTGTCGAGCGCGGCCGCCGCAAAAGCCCCATCACGCATGGCGCGTACGAGGACATCCGCGGCGACCGAGCGAGCGGTGGGAACGAAGCGAGGTCGTCGAGACACGTGCGCTTCACTACCGGACCGAGCTTGCTGCGTCACGCCACCTGAAATAGAGGACGAAGCAGAGAATGCAACCAATCAGTTGCCTTCCCCCCCGCCCCATTCAGTGCAACGTGTGGAAGCAGCCGTCGTGTTCGACCTTCGCAGGTCCCTTGAACGGGGACACATGAGCAAGACGCCCGGGGGATCCCTCTGCTTTCGTCTCTGCGGCACGAGCCATGAGCGCGTCTTCGATTGCTTCTTCGCGTTCCCATCGCGCCAGAATGGCCTGCGCGCGACGACGTCTTTTCGCGTAGGCGAGGCCGAGACCCCCGATTGCCGCAACCCACACGATTCCGCCGCCCGCAACAATGGGCCATATCGTGTAGCGCCGCTCGAGATCGCTGCGCCATTGGAATTCGAGCTTTCGAAGATCGGTGCCGTAGGCGTCCGCGAGTGCGCGGTCGAAGGCCACGCCCTCGCGCACGCGCCGGATCATCGCGGCGAAACGGGCTCGATCGCTTCGTCGCATGAGAAAGCTGACGAAATCCCCACTCTGGGCGTAAGCGATATTCACTTCGAAGTGATTGTTCGGAAAGTTCCGATCGAGCTCGGAGAGCGGCAAAAGCGTGCCCGAAACCGTTGCATTCCAAAGAACCCCGAGTCGATCGAAACGATTTTCGCTCGAGAGCGACATGGCGAGTCCTTCGTTGAACCAAACGGGCACGTGCTGACCGGCCACGGCTTCGTCCAGCGCGAGGTGGGCAAGCTCGTGCCGGAAGACGCGATCGAGATCGACGGCTTCACCGCCGCGTGGCGCAAGCATGCTGAGCAGCATCAGGCGCAGACGCGGGTACGCAACACCGTCCGCGTAATCGGGGGGGGGCAATTCGCTTGGTGCGAGACGCGCCATGTCGCTCACGGTTTGCGCGACGCGTATTTCGATGCGATCGAGAGCGGGCTGACCGAGCACGCCGGCGAGCTCGGCGCGCACGGCGTTGGCGTCGCGCAGCAGCGATGCCACGCGCTCGGCAGCCTCAGGCGGGTACGAAAAACGCGCCCAGCCGAGATCCTTCGTGACGTAGCCGGCGGGCAGCGGTGGGAGGTGCGCCTGCGCCGCTGAGACAACGACGGGTACATCGAACGGTACGAGGGCGGACGGATCCTCGGAGAGCTCGCGCGCGGTCTCGGCCTTTGCCGATGTGTTGAAGCCTGCGAAGGCGAGCACGAATGCCGCGAGGAAAGACAACCATGTACGAAGTCGATGCATGAAGACCTTGGATGACGACCGTCCTCTGCACGTGGTACGCGGGACGAGCGCTAGTGGGGCAATTGCATCTTAAGATGGATCTGGTCCGTGCCCGTGTCCCGCGACATCAAATAGATTCCTCCGCCAACCACGGCAGCCGCGCCCACCGCACCCCAGAACCAAGGTGAAAGATAGAAGGGTTTGGACTCGTCTTCGTGCGGCTTTGGAGGCAAGGGTGGGATGGCATGCAGCGCGGCCGCCGGTGCAGCCGTCGTGCTCGACGCAGCCGCGGGCGTTGTTGCGAAGCGTCGCTCCAGCGATGAGACGGCGGATCCCCATCGTGATGGATCGGCGGCAGCGTCACTGGGCACGTAGCGTGCGGCGTCGAACTCGCCAACGTCGGTGAGAAAGAGCCGCGCGACGGGCCTGTTCTGATCCGCCATCACGACGAGCATGGCAGAGACGCCGAGCTCCTTTGCGAGACTCGCGAGCAGCCGGCGGCTCGGCGCGTCGTCGCCCGTGATGGCAGCGCGGAGCGCAGCGAGATCGCGAAGATCGGTGGGCGCGTCGTTGGGTACCGCTTCACCCGCGAGGATGCGCGCGTGCGCTTCATCGACGGATGTTGGACGAAGACGGCTTTTATAAACTGCGCGTGCAAGCGTGAAGGCTTCGTCGTGCGATTGCCCTGCGGCCAAGACGGCGATGCCTTGGGCCGCGGGCTTCGATGGAGGACGGGGTGTTGCTGCTGATGTTGCCGGAGTGCCCGACGGCAACGTTGGCGTGGGACCATCCGAAGGTTCGGCAAAGGCTGCTCCTGCCGGCGCAATCAGCAAGAGCGTCGTGATGAATCCAATGACGAAAGCGTTTTGATGAACCAATGGAGTCTCCAAACTGAGAGCGTGTTCGCCAGCCTGCTGCGCGAATCGATTCGTCGGTTGGGCGCTGCGGTGCCTGCGCACGTACCACAACGTACGCTTACACGGGCTCCTCGCGCTCCGCCCTAGCCTCGATTCGCTCGCGACGGCTGCCCTACACGCTCTGAGTCGGCTTTGATGCGCGTCAGTGCGAGCGTGCGGCGTTGACAATCCATGCGTGCAACGGAGCGTGCTTCGCAACGGCGTCGCGAACGGAGGGTTCGGCACGCAGACCCACGAGCAGAACACCAGCGGCGAGCGGTACGCCTGCAATGGCAATCCAGCGCACGCGCGCGAACCCGCGTGACGAGGCGATGTACGATGCGAGCAGCAGCGCGAGTGCGTCGACGAGTGCGGCCGCCGTTGCAGGCTCGGGCGCACGCACCAAGGTCACGACGATGAGGACGAGCGATGCGAACGCGGCGACCGAAGCAACGGCGAGCGCGACGCGCTTGGCGATGGATCCGGCTCTGTTGAACGAGACCGCGCCGCGCCGCACGACGAGCGCGATGAAGAAGGCCGAGACCAACGCGAAGATCGCGAACGATACACCCGCGAGGCCATGATGATGCGTTTTGGCGCGGAGCAGCGCGCCGAAAACGGAGAGCACGGCGAGCTCGAGGACCGCCCACGCGAGCACGCTGAACGCGAGCACGGACGCGCGATCCCCGACGAGATGGCGAAGGCCGACGCGTGCACGGCGGAAGACGAGCACGATCATGATTCCGAACGGCGTGAAGACCGCAGAGAGCACGAGCCACGTAGCGATGGATCCGCCACCGATGCGGAGCTCGGCGGGGATCGAGGCGACGATCGCCGCGAGCACGCCGCCGCCGACCACCGCGCCGAAACGCGTGACGCGCGAGAGGCGTTCGCCGCCGTCCCCGAGCGGCTCCCGGTCGAGCGTGGGTGGGATCTGCGAGCGTGACATGGGGCGGAAGACGTCGGACTCTAACCCGTACGCGGATCGTGACCACCTCAAAACGGGTCGAGCGGCGCGAGAGGCGGTATGGCAAGGAGCTCAGTTGTGGCCCCATCCGCCATGGCTTCGCCTTCGGCTTGCCATGGCCGCCTTGTATGAACCGTCTGGTGGAAGCGAAGGGAATTGGTGGTCGAAGCGAGGAGGGGGCGCAGGGGAAGAGACGAAAAAGTTGTAAGCCTTGTGCAGAGGAGAATTCGGGAGGCAAAAGACC
>WQYX01000004.1 GCA_009781005.1 Polyangiaceae bacterium
ATCAAGGGGTTCACGGTGGTGCCGAAACGCTGGATTGTCGAGCGCACTTTCGGTTGGATGAATCGTGACCGACGGTTATCCAAAGACTACGAGCGAACGATGGAGAGTAGTGAAACATGGATTTAACTGAGTTTCATCAACCGCATGGCGCGACACTTGGCAGCGATAAAAATCGCGCTTCCTGGTAAACATGCTCTTAAAGTAGTTCAATACGCGTTCAAAAATGAAAGTGGCGTCAAGCAATTTTACAATGAGGGGAGGCTTAAAAATGTAGCGCTATGCGGTACTGATTTCGATAATTCTGACGGTGCAGCATTTGTTACAGAAGACGGGAAGCTCTCTGTGCAGGGTAGATCGCGGTCCCTTTTTGACGAAGTCAACACCAATCCAAGAAGAGGCTATATTTACTCTCGAGGTTGGGGTTGCAGCCAATTGACGGCGCCGTTGTGTGAGTTGTCAGGCAGTTATTACGTTCTAGACTCACACGGTTCTTACATTCGAGACGCTGCCGGAAACGTGTCCGACCCAATCGACGAGCTCAAAGTTGTGTCCGACAAGCACGAGCTCACGCGAGATGCGCCTCGTGGTCTCCCAATCATTAATCATAGCAATGGGGAGGATTTTATCCCGGCCTACATTGCGTCACTGAAAACGAATTTACAGGGAGGCGTTGTCGTGTTCGCAAGTGCGTTCATGTCTACTCCAGTCAGACGGCCTTGTACGTACACTCCCAAATATGATTGCGACAATTGTCTGAGTCGATTCCGCGAGGCAGACATGTCCTTCGGCGAGACCCTCGTCAAGGGAAAGGGAGGGCAGCCGGACAGGAAACGGCGGACGTACTCCATCTCGAGTGAAGCACGTCAGCAGATCCGCAACGATATGTTGAGTGCGAATCCGTCGACTCCGGCAGAATCACTCCCCCCGCTTGAGGATGGGTTTGAGGCGGGAAAGGAGTGGCCTTGCTCCTGGCCGTTGGCGAGATTGTATTATGGTGGTGAAAGTCCCGAAGGCGACCAACACGTTCGTCAATGTATAAAATTTGCACGTAGTAATACCCACAACCCTGAGCCCCCAAAGGCATCCGCCAAGAAAGGGAGCAAATAATGAACCGCGCATGTCTTCCCATCTCCATGGCTACCGTATTTTTGATGATGGCATGCCATCATGAAGGTGGCTCGCACGCGCCTGTTCCGAGCAATGCAATCGCGTCCAAGAACTTGGGAGCAGCGACAACTCCAGCAGATACCCGGTCCGCCTTCTCGGATGGTGGCATTATGTCCAACGACGCGGGGATGGTGAAGGCTTCGGCGGACGCGCGATCTGCAACGCAGGACAGTGGTGTCAATTCCACGGGTCAACTTCAGGGGGCTTCGGCTCTTGCCACAACAGAGGACGCGCCTCGGCAAGCTAAGCAGGAACTTGCGGCTTGCGACGCGTCTAAAGCAGTGGATGTCGACCGAAAAGCATTACCAGTGGTTAGGAATTGGCTCGAAACGTACCGAGTTGTGATGAGAGGTGAGGGAAAGTCAGAAGTTGCAGGCAATTCTTCGGCAAAGCAAGCGCTGTGCGAACCTTATGGCTCTTGTGATGACCCTAACGGAGCCTTCTTTTGGGCTCGATTCCCTTGGGGGACCGATCCGGACTCTCCCTCTTTGAACGGTTTATGGGAACCCAGTATCATTGTGCGGCGTACGGATGGCAAGTTTGCTTTGATTGCTAGGCTTGAGAGTACGCAGTCATGGGGCGAATTGTGCGCCGGCGGTGACGGTTACCCCGTCGTCCTCCGATTTGAGCGAGATGGACTTATTCATGTGTGGGTTTCCTACACGGCATCCAATGAATATCGCGTTGGTTGCTTCCCCCATCGATCGCAGGCTGACATCTTTGTGGATCCAACCACCGGAGATCGAGTCTTCTCCTATTTTCAGGCAGGCAGCGAGAACTTGGTGGACGACGAGTCATTCCCTCCCATCCAATCGGTGAGCATTGTCAACAATCAAGCAATCTTGACGGGACCTAAATGCCATGTCGCGATAAAGCTTCCTGCAAAGAATGAGACCAAATGAGCCGCGCATATCTACCTATTGCCATGGTGACCGCGTTCGTGATGATGGCATGCCATCATGAAGGTGGCTCGCAAGCACCTATCTCAAGCAATGCAATCACGTCCAAGAACTTGGGAGCAGCGACAACTCCAGGAGAGACCCGGTCCATCTCCCCGGATGGTGGCATCATGTCCAGTGACGCGGGGATGGTGAAGACTCCGGTAGATGCCCGGTCTGTCTCGTCGGATGGTGGCGTTGATTCCTTGGGAGTCTCGACTCATGCTACGGCAGATGACGTGATCCGGCAAGCCAAGCAGGAGCTTGCGGCTTGCGGCGCGTACAACAGGGGTTGCGAAGAGACCTGTCCCGAGATACTGCCTGTTATTCAGGTTGATCGTCAGCATCTGATGACAGTTAGCAATTGGATTGAAACGTACCGAGTTGTGATGGGAAATGACGCAGAGCCAGAAGTTACAAGCAATTCTGCGGCAAAGAGCGCGCTGTGTGCGGCTAACCCTGATTTCATCTTTTTTCATGAAGGCGCTTGCAATAACCCTGGCGGAGCCTTCTTCTGGACTCAATTTCCTGAGATGGGGGAGAGCTACGCTATTCAAGGTATTGAGATACGATCTGACCGATGGGATGCAAACATCATAGTGCGGCTTAAGGATGGCACATTTGCTTTGGTTGAAGCATTTCAGCATACATCGTTCTCAACCGTTGGTTGCGGCTATGCCTCCGACAAAGAACACGTCACCCCCATCGTCAGATTTGAGCGCGGCAAACTAATTCATGTGCGGGCCCGCTACGGGGCGGTCGACTATCGCGGCTGCAGCGTTAGCTTGTCACAGGTTGACATTTTTGTGGACCCAACCACCGGTGACCAAGTTTTCTACTATTTCCAGCAATCTCAGGGGGACGATAAACCATTCCCTCCCATCCAGTCGGTGAGCATAGTCGACAATCAAGCAATCTTGACGGGCCCCCAATGCCACGTCGCGATAAGACTTCCTGCGAAGAACGAGACCAAATGAATCGTGCATATCTGCCCATCGCCGTTATAACCGCATTTTTGATGGTTTCATGCCATCATGCAGGTGGTGACTCGCGATTGGTGAAGGTTCCGGTAGAAGTCCGGTCTGTCTCGCCGGATAGTAGCGTCAATTCTTCGGGAGCCAGGACCCATGCTGAAGTAGATGACGATAATGTGCTTCAGCAAGCCAGGCAGGATCTTTTAGATTGTGGCGCGTATGGCGATATTCAGGTCAATCGTCAGGCGCTGTCAGTGGTCCGTGATTGGCTTGATATCTATGAAACCGTGATGGGAGGGGAGACGACTTCAGAAGTTGTAAGCAATTCTGACGAGGCAAAGAGTGCGCTGTGTGAGCCTGGAGGTTCAGGCTCCGAAGGCTTTTGCGATGACCCTAACGGTGCCTTCTTCTGGTCCAAATCCTTGACCTACGGATGCCGTGCCAATGTCCTTGTGCGACGCACAGATGGCCAGTTTGTTTTGGTTGATGATCTTGATACGACGTGGGGTCCGAGCGAGGAACGCAGCGATGAGCGCAGCGAGGACGCGACGGACGACGTATCGGAAGCAAGGGATACGAGGTGCACCGACGGCACCAAACCCGTCGTCCATAGTTTCGAGCGTGGTGGGTTTCTTCATGTGCAGGCCAATTACATGGTGGCCCAGGACGTTACGTCTGGCACTTCTAGCTACTCGTCGCAACTTGACGTCTTTGTGGATCCGACCGCCGGTGACCAACTTTTCTCCTATTTACAGCGAGACATGGTGATAGGCGGCGAAGAACCATTTCCCATCCAATCGATAAATATTGTCGACAATCATGCGATCTTGACGGGGCCAGATTGTCACGTCGCGATAAGGCTCCTCCCCGCAAAGAAAGTGACCAAAAAGTGAGCCGCACCTGTCTACCCATCGCCGTGATGACCGCATTCTTGATGATGTCATGTCGTCATGGAGGTGGTGATCCGCGAGTTCCCGTCTCAAGCCATGCAACCACATCCAAGAACGCAGGAGTAGAAAGGACTCCGGCGGAGGCTCGGCCTGACACACCGGATGGTGGCGTTGATCCCGAGAGAGCCAGGCAGGATCTTGAAGCTTGCGGTGCTGGTCATATTCAGGTCGATAGTGGGACGATGGATATCTGCAGCCTTGCCTCGTCTGGCGACTGCGGCGTGTCAGGCGCAATTGACGTCGATCGTAAGAAGCTGCCGGTAGTCCGCAATTGGCTTGAAACGTACCAAGTCGTGATGAGAGCGGGGGATACAGGTTTGCGAGTTGCGAGCAATTCTTCGGCAAAGCGCGTGCTGTGCGAGCCCGATGGCTCTTGTGATGATCCTAACGGCGCCTTCTTCTGGGCCAAAAGTCCCTTTGGTTTCATTGCTTATGGGCAGGCTGGCCCTGGCTTTGAATGCCATGCCAATGTCCTTGTGCGACGCACGGATGGAAAATTTGCTTTGGTTGCAGACCTCGAGATGGCGAGGATTGCGAGCAGAGAGTATACGTTGCCCACGGACTCCGGGTGCGTCGACGGGGCCACCGTCATCAGTTTTGAGCAAGGGGGACTCATTCATGTGCGGGCCCAACACACGTTGTTCCATGACCAGATGATTGGCCGCCTTTCCCGCTCATCGCAAGTTGACATCTTTGTGGATCCAACCACCGGTGAGCGAGTCTTCTCCTATTTGCAGCAAGGCAGCGAAGATGGAGGAGACGACGACAACAAGCCGCTTTCCATCCAATCGGTAAGCGTTGTCAACAACCAGGCGATCTTGACGGGACCCAAATGTCATGTCGCGATAAGGCTCCCATGACGATGCGGGCTCTTACGGAGGAAAGGGTATAGGAGAATGAAGCTTCTGGTGCACGGGGCACAACTTCAGTGCGATCAAGGGTCCAGCCCATCCCAGCTTACGGTGCTGCCCACGAATCGTGGCGCCGTTACGGGCGCTCACGTCGCCACCGAACAGGACTTCGTCCCCCTCACGAATATCGCCCCCTTTGGCATGTGTCGCTCGCCCTCCAACCCCCAGGTGGCTGCAGCAAAGGCACCGCAGCCGTGCGTTCCAAATATCACTGTGCCGTGGACGTCGGTCAGCTCGGAGATCAAGTTGAACGGCCTCCCTGTGCTCAACGACACGTCCATGTGCAAATGCGCGTGGGCGGGAACCATTCGTCCGGCAAGCGCCGGACAGGATCCCGTCAGCATTCATCCGTGGACAGCCCCCGCGCCAAGCAAGAAGGCAGCGTCAACTGCGGGTGCCAGCACTCCGGCGGGTCGTTCCAAGAACGCGCTTGTGTCCACGAGCAAGCCGGCTTCACAACCTCCAGGACCCCAGGTCTCCAAACCTGCTGCGCCTAGCGCTGCCCCGAAGACGTACTTCCGTGTGAAGTTTGTCGACAAGCTCGCAACGAGCGATCCGATTCCCGACTTGGATGCGATGGTGAAATCCGGGAACCGGAGCGCGCTCCTCTTTAGGGCAAACGGGATCGGTGCCCTCTGGCTCGATGAACCCGAGGTCTCACCAGGGGACACCGTGAGCGTGACGTCGATCTTGGATCGACGGGAGGGGGACCAAAACATCATTGTTTACGACGAATATGCGGCGTCAAATTTGCCTACGGACACCCCCAACAACGTCATCTTGATTCCAGACAAGCGAAAAATCGCCAATGCCATTGCGGCTGCGCATTCCATTCGCCGGCGGGCTTCATGGGGGGCGCGGCCGCCCAAAAAGAGACGCATGGACCAAGATTGGGACTTTACAACGGTGGTCATTCACCATTCTGGCAATCGCGACTTGAAAGATGCCAAGGCGATTCAAGACATGCATATGGACCCATCCGGTCCAGACAATTTTGACGATATTGGGTACCAGTACCTGATTGCCAACGACGGCACGATCTTCGAGGGGCGTTTTCTTGCTTACAAGGGATCGAACGTGCAGATGGCGAATACCGGCAAAATAGGAATTCTCCTCATGGGCGACTTTCAGCCAGACTGGTCTGATGGGTTCGGCATGTTTACGGACAAGCCGACACCTGCTCAGATCCAATCGACCATCGACCTCGTTGGAACACTCAAGAGATTTTTCCCGCTGAATGCACTTGGCGGGCATCGTGACTACAAGCATGGGACAGAGTGTCCGGGCGATGTGCTTTATGTGCAAATGGGCTCACTTCGAGCGGCTACTGGGCTTGGCGGCCCATGATTGCAAAACCTGTCATGAAGGCCATTCTCGTCTTCATGCTCATACTATCCAGTATTCTGTGGATCCTTCGGCTATCTATCGTTGCAGTGTATTGTCCCGATCGAGGACTTGACGGCATTGCCGTCCGTCGCAGCCTGGACCTGACGGTTCGCAAAGAAATCACGCCATCTGATCTCACGTCGTATTCTTACTTGCTGAAGCCAGGGCCAACTCATCGCCTCCTTATAATAGCTGTTTATTTGTGGGGCATTGTCGTTGGGTCCTTCGTAACTACCAGCATCTTGCTGCTGTTGGCACTTCGATATTGGACCACTCGCAAGACTCGGCCAAACGATTTGCTAGATCCTGGACAAGAACTTGCCTGGCTGAAGTTGGCACGAAACGTATTCATCGCCATCTTCTTTTTTTGCTTTGCACTGAGACTTTTTACCGTGGCAATCATCTACCCCGGTGACGCGCTAGAGGCGCTTGCTTTGCGGTCCATGCCGATGCTCGAGAATGAAGTTAAGGTTCACGGTGACGAACCGAGCTTCACTTACGCATTCATTCTCGCACCCGACCACGGTCGGTCTGGTGAGCTTAATCTGTACTTCGCTTTCGTGAATGTAGTTTTCCCGATATCGGCCATTTTCAGCGCCATGCTGATTGCGGGCTGTCGTCGAATGAAAGTCCTATCCGGCGAAGCACCATGAAGTGCTCGATTGCCCCAGGCACAAATCGGCGTCGGCCTTTGCAGCTCGAGCCCTGAACAAGACCCCAATGCATGTGTACTCCACAATGGAGTACAGTCCCATCCCATCCCGCAAGCCATCCTCACTCCTCGAGCTGGCGCAGTCGCTCGTCGCAGTTCATGCACGCCCAACCTCGTGGGACGGCGAATCGCGCAGTCGCGAGCGTCGCACCGTGAGGAGCCAGTCGCGAAGTTCGTTTTCGTTCGGTGGATCCTCGGGCAGCAGACTCGTCTCGCGTGCTGCATCCAATCGATCGAAGAGCGCATCGATGCGTGGTCGCCATGCTTCGAGCTGCTTCGGATCGAGCGGCACACGCTCTCCAGCACGCTTTCGTTCGATCAAGTCTGCGGCGTCGGGTACGTCGTAGTCACTCATGATCGCTGCGAGGTTCGGTTCGACTTCGCCGGTCTCGAGGAGATGAATGCCCGTGAGTGTCGTGCGAAGTACATAAAGAAGTTTCTTCGCCGTCGGCTCCTTTTCGAGAAAGCGAAGTTGGTTTCGTGCAAAGCCGTTGTAGTGACGATAAACGCGCCGGCTCAACGCTCGTTGAACGATGGGCCGCAGTTCGCCGACGAGTTTTGACGCATACGGCGTCATCCGCCCGAGAACGCGCTCGATGAAGTTTCCGTTGCCGCCGAGGATGCCGGCGAGCGCATGCGCGAGCTCGTTCGACGTGTAATCGACTTCGACGCCATCGATGATCTCCGCGCGGTCGATCGTCGGCGCGGGCGGTTCGAAGCCGAGAAGATCGGTGGTGTTTGCGACATGAATCGCCTTCAGATCGAGATCGCTATCTGGCGAAGGAAAGCCGTATGCGTGTGCTCCGCTTAGGTACACAACGACGTGTTCCCGTAGCGCCTCCTCTTCTTCGAGGACGCGCTTCATCACTGCGGCCTGCGTGGTGGTGAGCACGTCGGTCACGTGTTTGGGCAACATCATTCGTTCCATATGGCCTCCGGCGCTGGCGGCGCATCCTTGCCGAACGGTCCTTCCGCGCGCGTGATCCATCGACGAGCGAGCTCCTCACCAATGCGTCGAAGAAGTACGTCGATGCGAGCAACGTCGGGTCGCCGCGGCAAGCGAGAAGCATCTCGAGCGGCCTCGAGCTCGGGTGCCATCGCGTCGGCTTCGGCTAGGACATCCGCGAGCGCAACCTCGCCGCGCTTGATGGCAAGCAGGCGCGTGCGCAGCGGCTCGGCGACTGCAAACGTCGGCGTCCCTTCGCAAAGCCACCGCGTGGCCGTCGCAAGAAGCCGAACGAGGTTGTACGCGTTCTTCGGACGAAGCTCGCGAGGCAGCTCGAAATCCGCGGACTTGTCGCGCGCGAAACGCACGAGTGCCGCGAACTCGTTCGCGTCGAGCAGTCCTTGATCGTGCATCGAGCGATAGAGCTGCTTGATGTACTGCTTGGCCAGATGGATGCGATCTGCTTCTGAGGGAGCCGCGCGCGTCGACACCTCCGCGAGTCTCTTTGCGAGAGCATCGAGCGTGCGCTCCGGATCTTCGCGCAGCCAGTCGAGTACGACCGTGCGATGCTCCGCGAGCCGCAAGCCTTGTTCGAGCCGACGAAGTTGTCCGAGCGCGTAGCGTCCGAAGGTGCCGTAGATCTCAATCGAGACAAACGCATCGCGCGCCTCGAGCATCCACTCGCCGATGGGATCGCGCGCAGTTGCTTCCGGGAGGAACAACATCTCAAGCGTGTTCGGATCTGTGCGTAGTGCCTGCTTCGCGGCCTTCGTCGTCGACCAATACGTGGCGCTCCCGTCCGCGCTCACGAGATCTTCGGGCGCCGCAACGAGGCCCAGCGTCCACGGCAGCGGGAGCGCGAAGACGCCGCGTCGATCTTCGTCCGACGTCGCGTCGGCGAGACCCCACGCGCGCGATCCCACGACGGTCTCGAGCACGACGCATGATTTGAGTGCGTCCCAGGCTTCGGCGCGTCGATGCGCATAGAGTGCTTGTCCAACGCGACGCGGGGTGAGCTCGTCGCGCGCGAACTGCAGGATACCAACTCCAACGACGGTCACGTCGATGGCATCGCCGTCCACTTTCGTCACGCGTCCCACAGTGCCTTGGGGAACGCGCCGCTCCCCGACAACACGATCGACACGCGTGACCACTTCTGTGCCGTGAGGAAGCGGTACGGAGCGCGAGTCGAGTCGCTCGAGATTGCGGAGCCGAAGGTCCATCTCGAAGTAGGCTACTTCATCGTTCGGCCGGGTTCCCTCCCTGTACACCACCGCAGTCGCGTCGAGAGCGGTCTATTGGGCCCGCCGCGGACGCCGCGGCGCGGGCCTGGTGGCAAGCTGCTTCTTCAATGCCGCGACCTCCTCTTCGAGCTCGCGGTGGACCGTGTCTGCGTGCCTTGACAGCTCAACGTCGAGTTCCGCGAAGCCTTTGGCGGTCTCGGCGCGATGCGCATCCACCTTGGCTTCGAGCGTGCCGAGCTTCGTCTCAAGCGCCGAAAGACCGTCCTTCGTTGCCATCTCATTGCGGAGCGCAGCGAGATCATTCTTCGTCTCGTCGCGGGCCGCAGCGAGATCATTCTTCGTTGCCATCTCACTGCGGAGCGCGGCGAGATCATTCTTCGTCTCGTCGCGGAGCGCAGCGAGATCATTCTTCGTTGCCATCTCACTGCGGAGCGCGGCGAGATCATTCTTCGTCTCGTCGCGGAGCGCAGCGAGATCATTCTTCGTTGCCATCTCATCGCGGAGCTGCCGGAGCATCTCCATCACGTCACGAAGCGTCGGATCAGACATCGTGTTCTAACAGTAATGGAGCGCGCCGCATTCGGGCAAGGATCGCCGGGAACGCACACGGCAGGGAGCAGAGCGGGATCGCGGCGAGTCGTCACCCGCCGTCGGCCGGCGGCAGCTCCTCGCCATCGAAAGAAATGAACTCCGGCTCTGCATCCTCCTCGTGTTCGATGCCGAGCGTGGTCTCGAGACGGAGGATTCTCTCGCGGAGTTTTTCGTTCTGCGCGACGAGTGCGCGCACCATGTCGAGCACGGGATCGGGCAAGTTCGCGTGGTCGAGTGCAGCGTCGAAGCGATGCTTGGCCGGCACGATGACGCGCGCAGGAACGCCCACGACCGTGGCGCCCGAGGGAACGGGCCTGACGACGACGCTCCCTGATCCAATGCGCGCTCCCTCGCCGACGTCGATCGCACCAAGGATGCACGCGTTCGATCCAACGACGACGCGCGACGCAAGCTGCGGGTGGCGCACGACGCGGTTCAGCGACACGCCGCCGAGCACGACCCCCTTGTAGAGCAGGCAATCGTCGCCCACCGTGGCGGTCTCGCCAATGACGATGCCCATGCCGTGATCGATGAAGACGCGACGACCCAGTTTCGCTCCCGGATGGATCTCGATGCCGGTCAGAAAACGATTCGTATGACTGATTGCACGCGCCGAGAGCGACGCGCCACTGGTCCATAAATCGTGTGCGATGCGGTGCATCCAGATCGCATGCACGCCCGGGTAGAGCAGTGTGACCTCGACGGCGGAGCGCGCGGCCGGATCGTTCTTACGTACGGCATCGACGTCCTCGCGAACGCGCGCGATCACCGTTGAAGCACTCTTGAGCCAGCGAAATGCAGCCTTGAGGAGAACCATGGACTCTTGAAAGCGGTCAAAACATGACCGCGCCCGCATCACATTAGCGTAAGTCTCTGAGTCCATGACGTCCGTATTGCTTCCCCAGCGGGTCAAGAAACTCGAGATTTCGCGCCGCGACTCCGTGGCCGACTACGGCATGTTTCGTGTTGAGCGCCTCGCGTATCCAATGCTGCCGCGTGACGTGTTCATCTTCGCGTGCTCCGACTGGTGCAACGTCGTCGCAGAGACGTCCGCAGGCGAACTCGTCTTCGTCTGGCAGTATCGTTTCGGAACCGATGCGTTGTCGCTCGAAGTTCCCGGCGGCGTCATCGATCCCAGCGAAACGCCCGAGGAGGCCGCGCGGCGCGAGCTCCGCGAAGAGACGGGCTACGAGGCAGAATCCTTCGAGCTCTTGTCCGTCGTCGAGCCGAACCCGCCGCTGCAAGGCAACCGGTGCTTCACCTACCTCGCGCGCGGCGCGAAGCTCACGGGCACGACGGCTTTCGACGAGCTCGAAGATCTCGAGGTCTTGCTCGTTCCGAAAGGCAGCGTCGAGGCGCTCATCACGGGCGGCGACGTCACCCACGCGCTCGCGGTCGTTGCGATCGAATCCTATCTACGTATGCAGCGTGACGTCGCACCGAGTTGGAATGCGATCGAGCAAGAGCTCGAAGCTATCGAAAAGCTCCAGAAGGATAAAGTGTTTGAGCTCGCGCGCCGGCTCAAACCTGGACTCACGATGGAGGATATCCAGAATCCTCACGACTTTCCCGAGCTCGGCGATCCCGATTGGCATTATGCCGACGGTATCCTCACGGGTATCCAATCTGTGATGAGCGCGTTGCGCGCCATGCGAAATCGTTATGGCGGCGCCCACTTGCGTTGAGCCCGAAATCCGTGGCTCACGCTCCGCTTCTTTCGAGAGCCACGGCTTTCGGGCTCAACGAAGCGCAATGTGTGCGCATGGCCATTGGACTTTTCAGATTCAGCGCAACTGAGTTGCGCTGAAATCGGGGAATCATGAAAAAGAAACGCGACAAGAAAGATAAAGATACAGAATCCCATCGACCGAAGTTCGATGGATTCAAGCCGCTCGCCGAATCGAAGGAACTCCAAGACCAATTCCAGACGAAGAAGAAAGAAGACGCGAAGAAGGCCGAAGGAGCGTCGAAGCATGAAGGCAAGCCCGCTCCCGCGCATCGTTCGAAGGCTCCCGTGCACGCGAGCACGCCGTCCTCGAGTGCCGATGACGAGCTCACCTTCCATCGCATGATGTCCGGGGTAACGCCGCTCGATCGCGAGGGCGCTTCGCGCATGCCGGTGACGAGCGAGGTGCACGCGCCGGATCCTCGCAGAGCGAAGGAGGCCGCGAGCGAGCGCATGCGCCGAGAAACGGCTGAAGCGCTCGAGCACCTCCATGATCTCGTTGACGACGCCGCGAAGTTCGAAATCACCGACGATGGCACGCGCGTCGAAGGGCGTCGAACGGACGTATCGCCGAGCCTCTTGCGGAGCCTGCGACGCGGACTCGTTCCCATCGACGCACAGCTCGATCTCCACGGTCTCACCGCCGCCGAGGCACGTGAACGCCTTGCGGACTTTCTTCGTGAGATGCGTACGCGCGGCGAGCGATGCGTGCTCGTCATCCACGGCAAGGGCGAACGTGCGCCGGGTGCCGGCGTTCTTCGCGGAGAGATGACCGCATGGCTTTCGCAGGGGCGCGCACGCAAACACGTCGCCGCATTCACAACCGCCGCCGCTGCGGACGGCGGTGAAGGGGCAATCTACGTGGCCCTCCGCCGATAACCGCTTTCGATTTGCCGCGATCTCATCGTTGGGGCCTGCGCTGCGGTCCTCTGACGGAGCCGTGCGACGGCGTGTGCGTGTGCTACCAGCACACGCACCAAAGCCACACAAGGCTGTTCCGGTCCGCTGCTCGGCCCCGCCTCGACCTCGCGGCAACTTGAAAGCGGTCTGCCTCCATGTATCTTCTCCTCTTGTTGCGCGCGCCCCTCGATACCAACGTTGCCGTCGAGTCGCCCGAGCACATCGTGTTCGACTACCGCGTTGCGGGACCCGCGCGGCGCTCGTTCGCGCACGTGATCGATTTGTTCTTGTGCTACGGCGCCGTCACGCTCCTCGTGCTCGTCATCGCCTTCGCATTCATGGGCGGCCGCACGCCGAGCATGTCCATGTTCGCTGCGAAGGTCGGCTTCAGTCTCGTGCTCCTCGCCCTCTTCGCTGCGCAATGGATTTACTTTGCCGCGTGGGAGGCCGTGCTCGGCCGAACGCCCGGGAAGATGTTGCTCAGTCTGCGCGTCGTGACGACCGAGGGACGACCGATCGGGATCAAGGCTGCGGCGCTCCGCAACCTCTTACGCGCTGCCGATTTGCTCCCAACTGCATACGTCGTTGGTGTCGTCTGCATGGCGGCGACAACGCGCTTTCAGCGCCTTGGAGATCTCGTTGCCGCAACGATGGTCGTCGTGCCCGCACGCGCAACGAAGGCAACGGCGCTTGCCCTCGTGCCGCCGGCAGCGCCCGACGAACTTGCGTCGTTGCCCGACGAAATCTCGCTCGACGAAGACGAGCGATCGAGTATCGAGCTTTTCTTACGACGCCGGCACGCTCTCGGCCGCACGCGCGAGCAGGAACTTGCAGCCATGATCGCTCGTCCCATTGGGGAGCGCGTCGGATTTTGGCACCCCGATCCGGCGCGCCTGCTCGCACTCGTTTATGATCGCGCCGTCAACGCCGGCCGCACCGAGGCACCCTCATCGCGACGCTGGCCTGCCGTCGTACCGGAGGCGCGATGAGTGTCGCGTCCGCGTTGACGGAGAGAGCGTTCGCTGATCGGCGCATGAGCGACTGGGAGGAGCTCGACGCGATCTTGCGCAAAGCTTCCACCACGCGCTTGCGCAAACTTTCGAAACACGAGATTTTGCGCCTTCCGCCGCTCTATCGAAACGTCTGCGCCGATCTCGCTGCCTCGCAAGCCGCGCGCTACAGCGCGCCGCTCGTCGACTATCTCCGAGGTCTCGCGGCGGCGGCGCACACGCTGCTTTATGCGCGAGGCGGCTCGTTCGGTCGATTGCGCGACGGCACGCTCCGCTACGGTTGGTTCGTTGCATTTCCTCGCACGGTCCGCGCGCGATGGCGCGCGATGGCGCTCGCGGCCGGTCTCTTCTTCGTTCCGCTCGCGATCGGTGCAGTCCTCACGCTTCGTGATCCAAGCTTCGCATTTCGCATCGTTCCGGAGGCCATGCTTCGTCCGCTCACGGAGTCGTATGCGCGTGGGTTCGCAGACGGCCGTGACGCGGGCGAGTCCGCAATGATGGCGAGCTTCTACATCAACAACAACATCGGCATTGCGCTTCGCTGCTTCGCGCTCGGGATCTTCGGCGGTCTAGGCTCGGTGTTCTACCTCGTGCAAAACGGCATCTCGATCGGCGCCATCGTCGGTTACGTCACCTCGCAGGGGGCGGGCATGAACATCGTGACGTTCGTCGTTGGCCACGGTTCGCTCGAACTCGGCGCCATCGTTCTCGCCGGAGGCTCCGGGCTCTCGCTCGGCTGGTCGATCATCTCTCCGGGCGATCGCACGCGCCTCGCTTCTCTGCAGTCGGCTGCCCGCGAAATCATCGTGATCGTGTTCGGTGCAGCCGTCATGCTGCTCATGGCTGCCGGTCTCGAGGGGTTCTGGTCCGCCTCGAGCGTGCCGCGCACGATCAAGCTTGCGGTGGGCGCGGCGCTCTTCCTTCTCCTCAGTCTCTACGTGGTCCTCGCGGGACGCGGCAAAGGCAGCCAACGCAGCAAGAGCAACCAAAAGGTTGCATCATGAGCGGGCTCGATATCCTTCGCTCGCGTGTTACTTTTCGCGACCGGCCGCTCGTCGACGTGTTGGATCTCGCGCTGCGATTCGTCGTCGTTCAGGGGAGCGCGTACACGAAAGTCGCGCTCGTCGTGCTCGTGCCCGCTCTCGCCGTGACGCTCGTGGTGGCTCGCCATGACGGTTGGCCGTGGGCGTGGGTGTCGGCTCTCGTTCTCGGACTGTTTGCCGAGGTGCCATTTACGATCCTTGCCTCGCGTCTCGTCTTTCAGGACGAAGTCCGGGTGAAGGACGTCGTTGTCGCTTCTTTTCGGGCGCTTCCGCGCGTTCTGGCAATGCGTTTTCTTTGGGCGCTCACGATCGTTGCCAGTGCGTTCATGTTGCTCATGCCCGCGCTATGGGTCGGAGCAAGTTTGGTCTTCGCGTCGGAGGTGCTTCTGCTCGAACATGCCGGCGTGGTGTCGTCGCTCTTGCGCTCGCTTCGGATCAGCACCTCGTCGCTCGGTGCAACCATCGCAGGCGCACTCTTGCTTGCGGTCTTCACGGCTCTTGCCGTGCCGCTTGCCGACATCAGCGGGCGCACGATCATCGATGATCTCTTGCAGTTCCGTCCGCCGGCATCTGCCTTCGACGAAGGAGGCAGCGTGCTCGCCATGCTTGGCTGGTTCGGCGCCCTCCCGTACCTCACGACCGCGCGCTTTTTTCTCTATCTCAACGTGCGCACGCGCGACGAAGGTTGGGACATCCAAACTCGCTTCGCGACCATTGCGGCACGCGCCGATCACGAAGGGATGCGTTCGTGATCCCGCGTAGACTCGTGCATTGTGCAAATATTGGCGCGTTCGTCGTTGCGCTCGCCACCACGGCTTTCGCGGCTCCCGGATCCGATGCGCACGTCGACGAAGCACGCGCCGAACAGGCGCGCTCCGCGTTGAAGGCCGCACGGCGCGAGCGTCACGACACGTTCTGCACGGCGCCGACAACGCCGCTGTCTTTCGAAGGAATGTCGCTCTGTCCCCTCGCTTCCGAGATCGAGGACTGCGCGGGCTTTGCCGCCGCGTGCGAGATCAAGCCCGCCATCAAAGAGAGCCCCCCCTGGCTCGAGTCGCTCGGCCGACTGCTTGCGTCCGTCGCTCACGTGCTGCTCTGGCTTTTCGTTGGCGCCATCATCACAATCCTCTTTGTACCCATCGTCCTTGCGATCGCGCGGCGAACGCGCGACGCGAGGCTTCGATCCACGAAAGTGAAGCCGAATCTCGCGACGGTGCTCGCTCCGGCGAATGAGGTCGATGCTGCAGTCCTCTCGGATGCTGAATCCGCGATGCGTCTTGCCGACGAGTACAGAGAGCGCGGTGAGTATGCACGAGCGACGTCGCTCTACCTCGCGGCGGCTCTCGCAGCGCTCGCGAATCGAGGCAGCATCCAGCTTGCGCGCCACCGCACGAACGGAGAATACGTGCGGAGCTGCAGGCACGACGCTTCGCGTAGCGCGCTCCGAGAGATTGTCGCCGAGGTCGACAAGACCGAGTTCGGCCACGTCACGCCAACGGCCGAGAGCATGGCGCATGTTGCATCGCGAGCTTCGTGGCTCGTGCGAACGGCGATCATGACCGCACTCGTCGCGATGGCGCTCTCCGCCGTCGGCTGCGTGCGCGGTGTCTCTGCTGCGGCCGATCCAGCGGGGGATGTGCTGCCCATGGACGTCATTCAGCGCGCCGGCTTCGACGTCGGGTATCTCACGACTTCCATCGCAAGCTTGCCGATCCCGAAGGATGACGATCACGCGGCGATGCCGATCGTCGTTGTCGATGCTGACAAGGTTCCACTCGACGTTGAATCTGCCGCGCACCTCATGCGCTGGGTCACGCGCGGTGGCGTGCTCATTGTCTTGGGTCCACCCGTTCGTTGGCCGGAAGAACTCCATGCATCGCGCGACGACGCGACAAGTCGCGATCTGCGCGTCGGATCACTTGCGGGTGCTCGCGTTGCGCGTCAAGACGCGCTCGTTTTTCCTGGCGCCGATCCTGTCGCGCACCTTGGGGACAAGGTTTATGCGGCCGTTCAATCGATCGGACGAGGCACGGTGCTCGGCATTGCGAACGACGACCTTTTTACGAATGCTGGCGTGGCCCGCGGAGACAACGCCGTTGCGCTCGTGACGTTGTTCGATCTCGCAGAAGATGTCCGCACGGACGACGATGAGGCCATCTCGTCGGGTCGCGTCGTGCGGGTTGCTCGCAGACAAGACGGTGTCTCGCCGCCGACCACGCCCGGTTCCGCGCTCTCGCAATCGGGCCTCGGCGCGGGAACGTGGCATGCACTTGGTGCTGCGCTCATCTTGTTCCTTGCAGTAGGTGTGAGGCACGCGCGTCCGAGGCGTGCTCCGGCGCCTGCGCGTCGCGCGTTTCGCGAGCACGTGGAAGCCACCGGCGCGTTCTACGAACGTGCGGGAGCAAGCGTGTACGCGCTCGCGTCGTACGGTCGTTTCGTCGAAATGCGTCTACGCGAACGCTTGCCTCGAGGCACCGATCCGGTGGCTTTTGTCGCGGCGCGTGCAGGTATTTCGGCCGAGGAGATCTCCCAGATCTATGAGCGTGCAACGCACGCCAAGGCGGAGGATCCTCCGAAAGGCGACGAGCTCGAAGTGATCGAGAAATTGCGCGACGCGCTCGTCACGACCTTTAGGTCGAGCTGATTTCTTACGCGAACGTACCCACGAGAGTTCGTGCTTCGACGACGTTGTCCTCGATGCTGCAATAGGTCCAGCCGCCGTACCGGCCGATCGAGTAAACGTCGTGCTCGCGCAGCATCGCGGCGAGACGTGTGCATTCTGCAATGGATCGCTGTGTAATATGCACATATGCGGGATCCATCACGACCGAGTGCTCGGCGACGAGGCGATGATCCTGGATGACTCCGGCGCGTTTCAGATCGAGAAGGACGTTCTCGCGTGTCCGCACGACATCCACGGCGGCATCCTTCGCGTAGCCGAGCTCCACGTAGATGCTGAGTCGATCGGCGTCGAAAATGTTGTCGTAAAACCCAACGCGGTAAAACGACAGCAGTCGATCCGGAAAATAAATCCAGTGGACGTCAGATTGGCCCTTTTTGTCGAATCCGAAATTGAAAACAAGCACCTTGTTCCATGAGAACGCGCCTCTGTCGTGCGGGACGTCCGCAAGCCGTACGAATTGCTCGAGCGGTATCGATGACACGAGCCGGCCAAAGGCGATCTCACGCTTCGACGTCTTCGCAACCTTCGCCGCGAGATCCACGGACATGAGGCGCTCGCCAAGCGCAATGCCGTCCTCGCGTACCGCGCCTGCGATGGCCTTGACGTACTCCATCGCGCCGCCCTCGGGATACGTGAATGATGCGTTGTAACTTGCGTTGTTTGCGATCTTCATGTTGCGCACGATGTCCGTCAAATCTGCCTTCGGGAAGAAGCGGCCCATGGCGTCTTTGTCGAGCGCGGAGAGATCCGTGGCATAGAGCTTTTCGTTGTACGGAATGAGGAATTTCTCTGCGATGGATCGGCCGAAGCGCGCATAGAGCATCGCTTTGAAATTGTTCTCGTCGGTGATGGGTGGGGCGGAGGCTCCGAGCAGTTCGCGCGGCGCGCGTGCAAAGTACAAATCGTAGAGGCAATCAATGAAATCTTCGCGAGGGAGCTGATGAATGTTCTTTTGGAATGGAAAATCGATTTGCCGCCCTTTGAATGCAATCAACGATTTTTTTGTGATTTTGCGGATACGCTGCCCCGTCATGCGCTCGCGGAGCCAAGCCTCGATCTCCGGGTGTTTGAAGTGGAAGAAGTGCCCCGAATAATCCCAGACGAATCCATCCTTCTTGACGGTTTTGCAGTAACCGCCAATCTCGCGGTCCGCCTCCATCACGAGGTAATCCGAATCTCCGCGTGCGCTCAGAGCCGCAGCGGTGGCGAGCCCGGTGATGCCTGCACCAACGATCAACGTTGCGAACTTCTCCATCGGACAGCCAACCTAATGTGCCATTGCAGCGCGAGCAAAGGTAAGCTCCCGTCCGTCCATGAACGCAGAGCAGTTTCAACTCGTCTTCGATCGCATGATCCGCCAGATGGCCAGAGTCGTCGTCGGTCAAGAGGATCTCGTGACCGGCGTGCTCGTGGCGTCACTTGCCGGCGGCCACGTGCTCGTCGAGGGCGTACCGGGACTCGGAAAGACACTCTTGGCACGCGCATTCGCACGCGTCACGGGTGCGAGCTTCAAGCGCGTGCAATTTACACCCGATCTCATGCCGAGCGATATCACGGGCTCGAGCATCCACGATCGCAGGAGCGCTGATGCCGCTCACGCCTTCACGTTCGCGCCAGGCCCCATCTTCTGTCAGCTCTTGCTCGCCGACGAGATCAACCGCGCGCCAGCAAAGACGCAGTCCGCATTGCTCGAAGCCATGCAAGATCGGCAGGTGACCGTCGACGGCGTCTCGCGCCCGTTGCCCGCACCGTTCGTCGTCGTCGCAACCCAGAATCCCGTCGAGTCGCAGGGCACTTATCCGCTGCCCGAAGCGCAGCTCGATCGCTTCCTCGTCAAGCTCACGGTGACTGATCCGCCGCGCGAGGTAGAGCAGCAGATCGTCAAAAACCACACGCTCGGCTTCAACCCGAGCGATCTGTCTCTCCTCGACGCTGTGACGACGCCCGAGGAAATCCTCCAGATGCACGCGTTCGCAACCAGCGTGCACGTCGACGACGCGATCATCGCCTACGCCGTCGACCTCACTCGCCGCACGCGCGAAGATCGCGCGATCGAACTCGGCGCTTCCCCGCGCGCATCGATTGCCATGATGAAGACCGCGCAGGTGATTGCTGCGAGCGCCGGACGAAGTTTCGTTACGCCCGACGACGTCAAGCCGATGGCGAAAGCCGTCCTCCGCCACCGCGTGATCTTGCATCCGGACGCCGAGTTGCAGGGCATCACCGCCGACGAGCGCATCGAAGACATCTTGCGCTCGTTGCCCGTCCCACGCGCGGTCGCATGACACTCATCCCAACACGGAGGTTCGTCGTGCTCGCGTTCGCCTCGACGGCGATCGCGGTGGCGACGGGTCTTGCGCGTCTCCCCAACGCACCGTGGATGGTTCTCGACGTCGTCGTCATCGCGATAATTTCCATCGATGCCGTCCTTCTCCGTACGGGTCGCCCGCGCCGCTCGAGGGCCTTCGAGGTGGAGCGCCGCGCGGCGCAAATCTTCTCGGTCGGGCGCGGCAATGCGGTCACCCTAACGTTGCATAATACAACCACGCGCAGGCTGCGCGGCACGGTGATGGATGATCCGATCGACGATGGGGTGGTGTCGGGTCTGCCGGGCATTTTCGATTTGTTGCCGGGTGCGAGTGCAGCGCTCAAGTACGAAATCACGCCCACGCGGCGAGGCAAGCGTCAGCTTCGCGCCGTCACGGTGCGCTACGGCTCACCGCTCGGCCTGCTCGATCGACAAGAGCGTTTCGAGCGTCCGCAAGACGTCGATGTCTACCCTGACGTGCATGCTGCACGCACCCTCGAGATGCTGCGTCGCCAAGGTCGCCAAGACGCGCGCATGGGCAGTCTTCGCGTGCGCGGCGGAGACACCGAGTTCGAGCGACTTCGGCCTTACCAAGTCGGCGACGAAATCCGGCGCATCGATTGGCGCGCCTCGGCGCGGCGCGACGAGCTTGTCGTGCGGCAGTTCCAAGCTGAATCCGATCAAAACGTCGTCTTCGCGATCGACGTCGGTCGCGGCATGCGCGGCGAGAGCCAAGGCATCACGAGCATCGATCGCGCACTCGGCGCCTCTCTCCTTGCCGCAGATGTTGCTCTTCGCGGCGGCGATCGCGCGGGTCTCTTGACGTTCGACGACAAACCTCGAAGCTTCCTCCGACCGAGCGGGGGCGCGCTTGGCGGACGCAAGCTGACGCGCGCCGCATATGCGCTCGACGCGGGACTTGCAGCGACCGACTACCGTTCTGCGATGCTGTTTTTGAAGACGCACGTAAAAGCGCGCTCGCTCTTCGTCGTCTTCACGAATCTTCTCGAGCCGCGGAGCGCGCGCGATCTCGCCTCGGCGGTCAAGAGCCTTCTGCCCCGGCACCTGCCGCTCTGCGTGCTCATGCGCGACGAAGAGATCGAACAGCTAGCGACTGCTCCCGTGCGGGGCGAAGGCGACGTCTTCGTTCGCGCGGCCGCCGCCGAGTCGCTCGTGTGGCGAGACAGCATTGTCCGAAGTCTGCGCAACGCCGGTGCATTGGTGCTCGACGCGCGTCCATCGGAAGTCACACCGCTGCTCGTGAAGCGCTATCTCGAGATCAAAGCCCGCCGCCTTCTTTAGCCGCTTTCGATTTGGCGCGATCTCATCATCGACGGCGCCTTCGGCGCTGTCGGCCCCGCCTACGGCGGGACCTCCGTGGCCCTTCCTGCGCACGGACGGGGAAGGCTGTTCCCGGTCCGCTGCTCGGCCCCGCCGGGAACCCCGAGCAGGTTGCGGACCGAGTATTTTGGCCGAGTTGCGAGGTGCGTGTGCAAGTAGCACACGCACACGGCGTCGCACCGCGAAGCCAGTAGCGCGAGGCGCTCCGACGAGAGCTGCTGGTGCAGCTTGAGGAGGAGCAACGAAGCGATGCGACGCAAATCGACCAAAAGACGACGGGAGCAACCTACGAGGGATTCCAAACCTCGCGCCAACTTGAAAGCGGCTAAGCAGCGCCTTCGATTTTATCGAGGCGCGTAGCGTGATTGTCGATCTTGGCTTTGATGTGCTTCACGTCATCGGAAACGTCCAACACGGCACGCTGGGTCAGTTTTACGTCCCGTTTGAGTTCTTTCAACTCACATTTGAGTTCTTTCAACTCGCACTCGAGTTCTTTCAACTCACATTTGAGTTCTTTCAACTCACACGAAACGGTCTGCCGAAAGTCGCCCACTTCGGACAAGACCTGCTCCATCAATCTCTCAAGCCTGTCCGGATCCACGGCCATCACGACACCTTACTTCGTGGGCGGGATGTTGCGCTTCGCAAGGAGGTCGGCGAATGTTCCAAACTTCGCCTCGCGCTTCACTTGAGCGCGATATTGCTGATAGGCCGTGCGCTCCGTCTCGTCATTGAGCGCTTTGATGGAAAGTTTGAGCTCGCCGCGGCGAGGATCCATCTCTATGACTTTGACCTCGAGCTCCTTGCCAACGGGAAACAGCTTCCGCAACTCCGTCCCGCGCGGTGTGCCCGTGGCCGACGCGCTCACGAAGCCGCGTGCGTGACGCCCCGTTGCTCCAAGGACGCGGACCGAAAGCCCGCCGGTTTCGATGCCAATGACGACGACCTTGACGGTCTTGTGAAGTTGAACGCGCTGAGGCGTTTCGTTCGCTGCTTCGCCCGTGGGCGCCGGATGGAGCGCAATGCGATGCTGATGCGAGTCGACGCTTGCGACAACCACGTCGATGTCGCTTCCGACCTTCACCACCTCTTCGGGGTGCTCGATGCGCTTGACGGAAAGATCAGCGGTGTGAATGAGGCCGTCAATGCCCGGCTCGAGCTCGATGAACGCACCGAACGGTTGCAGGCGCGCGACCTTGCCCGTGTGGCGCGTGCCCGGCGCGTACTTTTGCGCGACATGGCTCCACGGATCCTCGATGGCTGCCCGACGCGAGAGCCACAGTTTGCCCTTGTCGTCGATGCGCAGGATCTTGACCTTTTGGGTCTCGCCGGCCTTGAAGACATCCTTCGGTTGATCGGCGCGGTTGTGGCTCATCTCGCTGAGCGGGACGAGTCCCTCGACACCGCCGACGTCGATGAAGGCGCCGAACGGAACGACCGTGCGGACGATGCCTTCGACGACGGATCCCATTTCGAGTTTCTTCAGCGCCTCTTCGCGCTTCTCCTTCGCTTCACTCTCGAGCATGGCGCGGCGCGAAAGAACGACATCGCGACCGCGCTTGGCGTACTGCGTGACCGCAAACGTCATGCGCTTGCCGACGAGATGCGAGAGATCCGCGCCGGGTCGAAGCTCCACGTGCGAAGCCGGCGCGAACGCGCGCAGACCATCGACGTCCACTTCGACGCCACCCTTGATGGTGCCGGTGACCAGACCGAAGACGAGCGCGCCGCTCTTCGAAGCGTCGCCAACGATTCGCTTGGCTTTCGCGAGACGCTTCGGGTGATGCGTGAGAACGACGAGGCCTCCGCGACCGCCGTCGTTGTGCACCAGACCGACGAAGGGCGCACCGGGTTCGAGGACGACGTGCGGAAGCGGCGGTGATTTCTCGTGCTCCTTCGGAGCTACGGTACTTGCAGCGGCTTCACTTGCAACGGCTTCACCCTCGGTCGCTGCCGGCGCTTCGGCTGCTGGCGTAGGCTCTGCGGGCTCCGCGGGCTCCGCTTCGGCTGCCGGTGCGGGCTCTGCGAGTTCCTCCTCGTCACTAGGTGCAGTCTGCACGGGTGCTTCTTCGTCACTAGGTGCAGTTTGCGCAGACGCGGTGTCCGTGATTTGCGCGGGCGGCGTCTCGGCTGCTGCCTCGCCTTCGACGGCCGGTGTGCCTGCGTGCTCGCCTTCTTCCCGTTCCTCCAGCGCCTGTTTTCGTTCGGCCGTGTGCGCGCGGTTGTACTCCTCCGCTTCATCCTCGGTGATGAGGAGCTCACGGAGATCGAAGATGGCCTTTGCTTTGCCGGCAAGGTCGACGAAGAGCGCGTCGTCGGTGAACTCAATCACCTTGCCGAAAACGACATCGCCCACGTTGAATGCTGGGCGCTCGCGCTCGGGCCTCTCCTTCTTTGGTTTTGGCGCGTGCGTCGTGCCGTGGTCGGGCGAAGCTCCTTCTGCTTGCGCCGTCCCTTCTGCAGGCGTGGCGCTTTCGCCGCCTTCGGCACCTGCATGTGTGCCCTCGCCCGTCTTCTTCTTGCGACGGCGACGGCGTTTGCGTTTGTGCTGCGTGCCTTCGGCATCGGCTTGCGCCGCACCCTCGCCTGCGTTCTCTGCGCTTTCGCCTGGTTCACCGTTGGTTTCGCCTTCATCGGCGTTGTCCGCAGGTGCGGAGCTACCTGCATCAACGGACGCAGGTGCGCCATCCAACGTGGAGGTTTCGGGGTTGTTCGGAGCTTGGTCGCTCACCTCCGAAGTTTCGGCGGCGGCGTCAGCAGGCTTCGATGCGGTGGGATCGGGATTGTCCGTTTGGCTCATGACGAATGCACATGGGGACGGAGAGCGGCGGACAATAGCGCACTGCGCTCGCCGCGCGCTACCCCGCTTTCGATTTGACGCGATCTCTTCGTTGGGGCCTGCGGTGCGGTCCTCAAAGCCTTCAAGGCTGTTCCGGTCCGCTCCTCGGCCCCGCCTCGACCTCGCGTCAACTTGAAAGCGGTCCACCTCTCATTATGAGTGCAGCGTTCCCGCTTTCGGTGCGATGGCATCGAAGGCAAGCCCGTGCGCGGCAAGGCGATTTTGATAGTAGAAAAGAAGATTGGTGTCGCGGAGAACGAGCTCTGCTCCGCGCGGCATGAGCACCGGCTGCGTGTGATAGCCGGCAAAAGCGCGCAAAGCATCCGCGAGCACTTCGTCGCCGCGTTTGCCCTTGACGGCGGGGGCCGCAACGATCTGACCCCTTTCCTCGAGCATCGCGATCTTGTGAAGCATCCCGTCGATGTCCTCCGCGAGCTCCGAGCGGTGCACTGCGACGTCATCACGATACCGAAGGATGGCGAACAAATCCGTGTCGCTTACCGCGCGGCGAAGGCGCGCGAAGGCGCATGCCGCGACCACGTGCGTTGCCATGACGACCGTGTCTCGTGCGTACGCACGGACGATCTGCTCGCCGAGCTCTCGCGTGTATTCTGCATCTCGTGCTGGATCGAACGCTGGCGTTCCGTCTCGCCCGAGCACGTAGGTCGTGGCGTCCACGATGTGGCCGCGCTCGTCGTGGCTCCGGCCGTCTAGGTCGACGAGGTTGCCGAAACAGTCGAGCGGCTTCGATAGGCGAACGACACACGCGCCGTCGAGCCCGAGAAGCTTTTTCATGAAGGCCGCAACGCGTCCAATACGGCTCGACTCGTCATCTTCGATGATGTAGCGAGCCTTGCCTTCTTCCTGCAGAAAGTCTTCGATGAGTGTTTCGGCCTCGAGGGTCAACAGGTAGTTGATGGTTGCCGGAACGAAGAAAACTTTTTGTGTGCGCCCGCGCACGGTCGTGCGCACGAATGCCTCGACACCGGTGCCGGCGAGGCCGAGTTTGAGTCTGCGCTCCACACCGCCCGATCGCGAACGCGTCCCTCCAGGGAAGAAGAGCGAGTGGTAGCCGCGCTCGATGAGCGTTGATGAATACGTCTTGAGCACGTCTTTGTAGAGACCGTGCCGAAGGCGGCGATCGACGCGATACGCGCCGAGGTTGTGCATGAAGTAACTGAGCACGGGGTTCGTGAAGAGATTTTTCCCAGCGCCGTAAACCGCGGGCGGAAGCCCCGCGCGCTCGATCGCGAAGCCGAACACCACGGAGTCGAGGTTCGACAGGTGCGTCGGCACGTGAATGACGGTGCCGATTTCGGAGAGCCGGCGGATGTGTTCGCGCGGCCCCTGAACGATGATGCGTCCGTCGAGTGCCGTTAGATCGAGCGACTCACCGAGGTGACGCACCATGTTCCTTGGCGACAGGAGCGCGCCCAAGAGCGGCGCGATGGCTTTCGATGCGAACTTGTAAACGCGACGATCGAAGTTGCCGGCGATGTCCCGCGCATAGCGCTCTGCATAAGCCCGAAGCGTGCTCTCGAGTTCGTCGTTCGTCATGCGCCCCAAACTCGAGGCGAGCCTTTTCCATTCGCCTAGCTCGGCGCTGTCTCCGTGCAAAAGTCGCCTTGTTTCGAAGTAGGCCGCCTCATTTAGCGCAAGAAGGGGATCGGGCGTCTGCGCCGAAATTCGATTGACGACCTCCTCCACGATGGCAGTCCTTTGTGCATTGAAGTCGTAGATGGGGGCGCTCACGACTCCATCAGACATCGATGTGGCGCGTTCCGCAAAGGCTGTTTTTGCCAGACCGCTTTCGATTTGACGCGATTTCATCGTTAGCGGCTGCGGTGCGGTCCTCAAAGCCGAAGCAGGCTGTTCACTTCGCTTCGCTCCGTCGCTCTCACTGCACTGCGTCCACTTCGTGGACTCCGTGCAGTTCGAGTCCGGTCGCGTCTCAGGCCGGCCGCCTCGAACTCGCGTCATGAATTATCCGGGCTAGACACCTGATCACGAAGCATCGGCACAAAGCATGAATGCTACTTTCAGGAATTTCGAAAACACAATCGAATGGGAGGAGCCGAACTATGTCCGCAACGACCAGCAGTACGTTTCGTCATCCTGCAGGCGAGCAAAAAGCCGAAACAACAGCGCTCGCGCCGTCTTCCGTCGATCGTGTGGTCTCCACCAGCGCGTCGTTCGCCGGCACGGTCGCCCGGCTCACACTGGGTATCGTGATGTTCCCGCACGGCGCGCAGCACGTGCTTGGCTGGTTCGGAGGCCAGGGATGGAGCGCGGCGATGGATATGTTTACGAACAAGCTCCATATCCCAGCGCCGCTTGCCGCAATTGCCGTTCTCGTCGAATTCTTTGGCTCGATCGCCCTCATCATTGGCGCGTTCAGCCGAATCGCTGCGCTAGGAATCCTCGGTTTGATGGTCGGCGCCATTGTGACGGTCCATTTGCCAAATGGCTTTTTCATGAATTGGTTCGGTCAGAAGGCGGGGGAGGGATTCGAATATCACCTGCTCGCGATTGGACTTGCACTCGTCACGGTCGTCGTCGGCGGCGGGCGCGGTTCAATTGACTACAACTTGTGGAATCGGCGGCACGCGATTCGCGGTTGAATCATGAATTCCGAGGCAACAGCGCGATGCCTTCGATCTCGACGAGCGCACCCGGCTCCATCAAGCCCGCCACCCTCACGAGGCTCATGGCTGGGTAGTGACGGTCCATGCGTGCGCGCCAGCCTTCGCCAATTGCGCGCGTGGCGGTGCGGTAAGCGTCAAGGTTGGTAACGAAGACGAGGAGCTTGATGATGTGCGTCGTCGCCCCGCCGGCTGCACGGACGACCTCGATCACGTTGTCGAGCGCTTGGAGAAACTGCGTGGCGAAATCCGGGCTGACAATTCGCGCGTCCTGGTCTGTGCCGATCTGCCCCGAAATGAAGAGGGCCTTACCTACCCCCATCATCCCATTCGAATAGCCGCGCGGCTTCGGAAATTGCGCCGGATGAACGACCTTATGTGCCATGGGTCAGCGCCTCCAAGCTTCTTTGGTATACGCGATTGCTTAGGATGTAAAGGATCCCCAGCGGTCCAGAATTCAGGGTGGCGGAGGCGGTGTTTCACGTAGGCGACGCGGCGCGACGCAGACGATCCGCGACCGCCCACCACGCAGGGTGATCCGGTACGCGCTCAACGATGACCTCCTCGCATCCGCTCGCGTCGACGTCGTAGAGGGCGGCAAAGAGTGCATGCGCATACGCTTCGGCGTTGTCCGGCAGCGTGATGATTTTTGTGCGCAGCGCATCCGGGACGGCCTGTCGCGCTCTCGAGCTCCAGACGATCGCGCAGACGGATCGAGATGCTGCGCGAGCACGGCGCATATCTTCCGCAATGGCGTCGGCGTTGTCGGCGAGCGTCATGCGCGCAAGCGGGCAATAGTGCTTGTGTGACAGGCCGGGCGAGGTGCGCGTGGCATCGCCCGCGACCGTGATCGACTCGAAAACGACCTGTGGAACGATCGTGCGAAGTCGCTCGAGAGACAAGGCACCAGGGCGAAGCACGCGTGGCGGATCGACGGCGAGGCTAAGCACCGTTGACTCGATGCCGAATGCGCATGGCCCGCCGTCGAGCACCAGATCGACCGCGTCACCGAGCGAGCGAACGACGTGCTCGGCGGTCGTTGGCGACACGTGCGTGTGCGCATTGGCGCTCGGCGCTGCGAGAGGCTCGCCAACGGTGCGAATCAGTGCACGCGCAACCGGATGGTTGGGTACGCGAACGCCGACGGAGTCGAGACCGCCCGTGACTTCGAGCGGCACGTGCCCGCCGCGCGCGACGACGAGGGTGAGCGGTCCAGGCCAGAACGTACGCGCAAGTTGCGACGCTTGCTCCGACCAGCGCGAAGTGATGCCGGAGGCCATCGCCTCGCCGTCCGTGTGCAAGATGAGCGGGTGACCGTGAGGCCTTTTTTTTGCGAGAAAGATCTTCTGCACGTCGTCGCCGTGCAGGCCGCGTGCACCGAGGCCGTACACCGTTTCGGTTGGAAATGCGACGAGACCTCCGCGTGCGAGAACGCCGGCAGCTTCGGCAATGGCGGTCTCGTGCGGGTGACTGGGATCGACGACGATGACGCGCGGCACTGCGCACGGAGCATAACGCGAGGGGAAATGAAGGTCACTCGTGATGCAGAGCCGTGATGGGATCGAGTTTCGCTGCGCGCCGCGCGGGCAAGAAGCCGAACGCGATACCTGTGAGGGCACTCGTTGCAACCGCGATCCCGAGCGCGATGGGATCGAGCCTCATGGGCCAGCCGAGCGTGCTCGACAGGAGCTCGATGGCGCCGATCCCCGCGAGCGCGCCGAGCAGGCCCCCGAGGAGCGCGAGGACAACGGCCTCGACCAAGAACTGGATCATGATGTCGTTCGCGCGTGCTCCGATCGCCATGCGAATGCCAATCTCGCGCGTTCGTTCGGTGACGCTGACGAGCATGATGTTCATGACGCCGATGCCGCCGACGACGAGGCTCACGGCGGCGATGCAGACGAGCAGCGCGGTGAGAAGGCCGTAGATGGCGCCCTGGATGGCTTGAAACTCTTGCTGCGTGCGAATCCAGAAGTCAGGCTCCCGCCCTTCTTCGATGCGGTGGCGCTGGCGGAGGATGGCGTCGATCTGACGGACCGCACGGTCCGTCGTCTCCGCGCTGGTGGCCGAAACGAGAAGCACACCCGCGAAGCCAGGGGCGGTGCGCAACACGCGCGCACGCATGCTGCCGATGGGCATGAGCACCATGTTGTCTTGGTCACCACCGAACGGCGCTTCACCTTTCGACTCGAGCACGCCGAGCACGCGGAAGACATAACGGCCAATGCGGATCTGCCGCCCGATGGGATCCTCGGCGCCGAAGAGTTTGTCCGCGACGGTCGTGCCGAGAACGCAAACCTTTGCCTTCGTTGCTTCGTCGTGATCGTCCCACGCCGAGCCGCGCGCAACGTTCCAGTTGCGTACTGGGAAGAACGACCGCGTCGAGCCGATGACCTGCGCCGACCAATTCTTTTCACCGGCGATGATTTGCGCGCTGGCGCGCAGGGCAGGTGCGACGGCCGACACGCTCACGGCCTCGCGTGCGATGGCCTTGCCGTCGTCTTCCGTCAGGCGAATGCCGGAGCCGAGCGCGCCTTTCGCACCCGATGCCGCCGCGCTCTGCGGCGCGATCATGATCACGTTCGACCCAATGTTCTGGATCTGATCGGCCACCTGATCGCGCGCGCCGGCGCCAAGAGCCGTGACCGTAACGACCGCTGCAACGCCGATCAGGATGCCGAGGATGGTGAGGGACGCACGCAGAACACTGCGCACGATGGATCGAAGAGCGAGCCCTACGCCGACGGCAAACGCCAGAACTTCGTTCGGCACCAGTTTCATTCCTGCCTCAGGGCCTCGATGGGATCGAGCGACGCTGCGCGACGTGCTGGCAGAAAGCCGAAGGCTACACCGATGAATGCGCTCGTTGCCGTGGCAACGAAGATCGAGTCGACGCTCGGTACGGCGTTCCAGCCGAGGGCGCGACCGAGACCGATCGTTGCTGCCGATCCGAGAAGAATGCCGAGCACGCCGCCAACCATGCTGAGTGCCACGGCTTCGATCAGAAACTGCACGAGGATGTCGCGTTCGCGTGCGCCAATGGAGAGACGAATGCCAATCTCGCGCGTTCGTTCGGCGACGCTGACGAGCATGATGTTCATGACGCCGATGCCACCGACCACGAGGCTCACGCCTGCGACCGCGAGCAAGAGCGCCGAGAGGACACGGGTGATGGCTTCTTGTGCCTGACGGAATTCGGCTTGCGTGTTGACTTTGAAGTCGGCGTCCTTGCCTTCGGCGATGCGATGACGCTGTCTGAGCAGCGACGTGATCTCGGCTTGCGCGCGCGCCGTCGTAAGCTCGGACGTGGAGCTTGCCATGAGCATGTCCGTGCGTTCCGGTGCGGTGTGCATGACGCGCGCGCGGAAGCTGCCGATGGGCATGAGGACGCGGTCGTCTTGATCATCGCCAAAGGCGGACGTGCCCTTCGGTTCGAGCACGCCGATGACGCGGAACGGCGCGCGGCCGATGCGCACCGTGCGCCCGATGGGATCGCCCGTGCCAAAGAGTTTCTCGGCTACGGTCTGACCGAGGACACAGACCTTCGTCTTCATCGATTCGTCCGACTCGGACCACAGCTCGCCTCTGCCGATCTTGAAGCGGCGAATCGGAAAGTATGCGCGCGTCGTTCCGCCGAACGAGGTCTGCACGTTCTTGTCGCCGTAGACCACCTGGCCCATCGTCGAGAGCCACGGCGCAACGTCCGACACGCTGACAGCTTCGCGCGCGATGGCGCGGGCGTCGGCCTCCGTGAGCCGTCCGGTCACTTTGCCGCGCACGCCCGACTGTTGAACGTTCTCGGGATTGATGAAGATGAGATTCGATCCGAAGCTGTCGATCTGGTTGCCGACGCTCTCGGACGCGCCGCCCGCGAGCGCGGTCACCATCACGACCGCGGTGACGCCAATGAGGATGCCGAGCACCGTGAGCGTTGCGCGCATCTTGTTGCGCGCGATGGCCGACAGAGCGAGGCGGATCGCGCTCAGGAAAAGATTCACGTTGTGCTCTTCGCCCGCGGCCGCACGAGGGGCGCGACGAGCGCGAGCACGAGGTATCGTGCGAGCGACACGGTCGCGAGTGCGAACGTTGTAATACAAACAACTACGAAGAGACCTCCGCGCGCAGGCATCGCTTCGATGCGATCTAGAAGAGGTTTACCAGCTTGCGACAGCGCGATGACGGGCGCGACGATGCAAGCAACGGCGAGCGTGTAGTAGATTGAAATACGCGCACGTTGGTCATTCGTCAGCGGACGACCAAAACGCCTGTTTGCGTACCACGCCGCGCACAGCGCCTCGAACACGAAGGCAAACACGAACGATGGCACCGACGTTTTCATGTCGAGCACGTTCTTCGCGTAGATCGATCCAACGGCGACCCCGCCGATTCCCGCGAGCGCCATGACGATGTACATCATGAGGGGGACGGGGCCGCCGATCTTGGTTCGCGCGTCGTCCGGAGAATCCTTGTCGTGCGCGAGCTTCGAGACGTCTTCGGATGGCAATGCAGCGAGCTCGCGTGCCGCGTCGGTGGGCGCCTCCGAGAGAACATCGCTGACGATTTGCCCGTCGCGAAAGGTGACGATGCGCGAGGCGCACGCGGCGATATCGTGTTCGTGCGTGACGAGGACGATCGTGATGCCGCGCTCACGGTTCAGGCGCTGAAGGAGCCCGAGCACTTCCAGGCTCGTGCGCGTGTCGAGATTGCCCGTGGGTTCGTCGGCAAGGAGCATGGGCGGGCCAGTGACCAGGGCGCGCGCGATGGCGACGCGCTGCTGCTGACCTCCGGAGAGTTGATTAGGTGTATGATGCACGCGTCCGGTGAGGCCGACGGCGTCGAGCGCCTCCGTTGCGAGCTTGCGCCTATGCCCTGGCGACACTCCGCGATAGACGAGCGGCAGTTCCACGTTCTCGAGCGCCGTCGTGCGCGGCAAGAGGTTGAAGCCTTGAAAGATGAAGCCGATGAGCCGGTTTCGCAGGATGGCGCGCGCGTCGCTCGAGCGGCCGCCAACGTCGAAGCCTGCGAGTTCGTAGGTGCCACGTGTGGGTCGATCGAGGCAGCCAAGGATGTTCATCAGCGTGCTCTTGCCCGACCCACTGGTGCCGACGACGGCAACGAACTCACCCTGGCGAATTTCTAGATTCACGTTGCAGAGGGCACGCACGATGCCCGCGCCAGATTCGTAATCCTTTTCAACGTGACGAAGCGTAATGAGATCCGTCAAAAGAGCTTGCCCTTCTTCTTTTTCGGATCGAGTTCGTCGGTCTCGTCGGTCACGACCTTTGCGCCGAGATCGAGCCCAGAGACAATCTCGGTTTGGATGCCGTCGGTGACGCCAATCTGAACAAAACGCGGTTCGGCCTTCTCCTCGCCCGGCTTGTCATTCATCACGAGAAAAACGCGCCCCGTGCCCTTGGTGAGGGGCGACTCCGGTGGCTGCGGAACGGGCGCGCCGTTTGGTCCGAGAGGCGGCGATGGTTTGTAGCGCAGCGCCGCGTTCGGCAACCGCAAGACGTCTTTTGATTCGCGCGTTTTGATCGTGACCGTGGCCGTCATGCCCGGTCGAAGTTTCTCATCTAGGTTTTCGACTTCGACGACCGCCGAGTACGTGACGACGCCTTGCACGTTGTTCGGGCTGAAGCGCACCTGCTCGACTTTGCCGTGAAACGACTCGCCCGGGAATGCGTCGACGACCGCCTCCGCATCCATGCCTTCCCTCAGTTTGCCGACATCGGCTTCGTCGACGTCGGCCATCACGCGCATGCGACGGAGATCTTGCGCGATGACGAACAGCACCGGCGCCTGAAAACTTGCGACGACAGTTGCGCCGGGATCAATCGAGCGCGAGACGACGACTCCATCGACGGGTGAGTAAATCTTCGTCCAACCGACATTCGTTTGTTGTTGCGACAGTTGCGCCTGAATCGCACCGATTTGCGCCTCGGCCGAGGCGACTTGGGCCTTGGCAACTTCGTATTGTCCCGCGGCTGTGTCGAGCTCGCTCTTCGACGCGAGCGCCTGCTGCGCGAGTCGGTTCATTCGATCGTAAGCGACTTTGGCGGCTGCGGCGTTTGCCTTTGCGCTCTCGAGGTTGGCGCGCTGAGCAGAGAGCTGCGCCGAGGCCTGACTGACTTGCTGATCGTATTGAATGGGATCGATCTCGGCGAGAACATCGCCCTTCTTCACGACGGAGTTGAAGTCAACGGTGACGCGCGCGACGCGGCCGTTGACCTGCGAGCCAACGTTGACTTGGAGCACGGGCTGCACGGCGCCGGTTGCTTGTACTTTCTCTGCAATGTCGCCCTTCGTGGGCGCGGCCATCACGTAACGCGCCGGTGGTGCGGGACGGTTCTTCGCGCGAATGACCAAGCCCCCGCCGATGACCACGGCCACGATACCGAGCGCCGCGAGACGACGTAACCACCGCCGCCCGCCCTCCTCGGCAGCAAGTGCGCGGCGAACGTCTTCGGTGATTTCGGTCATGGCGAGGAAGCTCCAGTCGCAGTTCGATAGGCGGTAAAGACTGCGCAAGAATAGATATTCCACTTCCTTGCCGCAAATGTGCGGGCGCGGCACACCAAGCGCGGAGGTATGATGGAGTCATGCATGCTGCACGTAAGCAAAACCGCTTTCGAGTTGACGCGAGGTCAAGGCGGGGCCGAGGAGCGGACCGGAACAGCCTTGTAGGGCTTTGAGGACCGCACCGCAGGCCCCAACGATGAGATCGCGGCAAATCGAAAGCGGTCAAGCGACCTACGAGGATCTGTTCGCGCTTGGTGAAGACGCGCGCGTCGAGCTCCTGGACGGCAACATCGTGGCGCTTCCGCCGCTGCTTCCGGAGCATGGACTTGCTCAGAGCGCACTTGGTTCGTTCGTGGGGCGTCCGTTTCACCACGATGACGGTCGCGGCGGTCCGGGTGGTTGGTGGATCCTGCCCGAAGTCGACATCCAACTCACTCCCCACGATGTCGTGCGGCCGGACATGGCCGGGTGGAAGCGTGAGCGCCTGCCGTCGCCGTGGGGTCAAAGACCCATTCGCGTTGTTCCGGATTGGATTTGCGAAGTGCTTTCGCCTTCGAACGAACGCCACGATCGATTCGTGAAGATGAGGCTCTACGCGCACGCTGGTGTGGCATTTTATTGGATCATCAATCCTGCTGAGCGCCTGCTCGAGGCCTTCGAACTGCACGAAGGTCGCTGGTTGCAGCTAGGCACGTGGGACGACGAAGCGGTCGCGCGCATCCCACCCTTCGAACTCATCGAGCTCGAGGTCGGACGACTCTTTCCTCCTCGTTGAACCGCTTTCAAGTTGGCGCGAGGTCGAGGCGGGGCATGGGATGCGACCGGACTCGAACTGCACGGAGTCCAGCCTTGCTGACGGAGGCCTTGTAGGGCTTTGAGGACCGCACCGCAGGCCCCAACGATGAGATCGCGCCAAATCGAAAGCGGTCAGGGGCGCGCTTCGATCGCGCGTCGGTACCGATCACGTCGCGGCCCGTCTTTGAGGATCTCGTAGGCTTCTTCGAGAACGACGGCGATCTTGCGTACGTCCTTTTCCAGATCATGCAGTCGAGGCGTGAGGATGCGCGTAGGCTCGAAGGTCTTGCGGAGTTCGAGGAACGCGCGGCGCACCTCGTAGCTCGTCGCTGTTCGCGCAACGCCGAGCACCGCGAAGTAGTCGCCTTCGTCGACGAGCTCGAGGCGCGCGCGGATCCGCGCCCGCGCCGCCTCCTCGTCGAGGAACGCGTCAGCCGCTTCGTCGCGCGCGCCGTTGCGGCGCGCACGGTCCGGCAGGATCTCGATTTCGAGCACTCCAAGGAGCGACAGCGCATGCACGATGGACACGATCTCCGCGTCCGGTGCGCGCGCCAGCAGATCACCGACTGTCCCGCCGCGGCTACGTGACAGGAGTTCGCGCTCGTGACCGATAATATTGCATTCTGCAAGCAACGCGGCGTGAGGACCGTCCACGATTCGGCTTGCTTCACCGCCGACTGCCGAAAGCGCTTCCTCCGGCGGTATCGCGCGGCGTACGAGTTCGACAAACACCGCAGGTCCGGTGGATGCGCCGAAGACGCTCGGCTCGGAGTTGAGGCGCGCTGGCATTTCGGTCTCGAGCTTGGCGGTTCCTCCTGACACACCGAGGACCATGGACGCGATCCACTCCGCGTGTGCGCGCAACACCACCCAGAGCTGATCTTGCTGAAGCCAGCCGTGCGCGACGAGCGCTGCGCCTGCGTGCCGACCGTATGGAGGAAGTCGCAAGGCGAGCTTGTCGATCTCCTCGCGAGGAAGCTCCCCTCGAGCCGCGAGAAAGTGCACGATCGACTCGTGTGCGCCTTCAGAGGATGCCGTTACGAGATCACCATCACGAAGGACTACGCGCCGAACGACACCCTCGTGTTCGAAAGAGAGCGCGCCGGTTTTGCGGCCTGCCACGGCGTTCGCGAAAAACCGTCGAGCCTCGTTGGCATTTCCAACCGCGATGGACGAGGCTTCGCGCGCGACGCTTTGGTCCTGCGACGGCGCAGATGCCGAGGCGTGCATGGACTCCCCGCGCACGCTCGATACCCCCGACGTGCTCACCGACGCAGATCCACCGGATCCCGTCGTTGGGTACCGCGTTCCTCCGGAAGTCGTGATCTTCGCGTGTCCGTAACCGTCGCGGTCCGGCGATGGTTCGCTTCTGCGGCCATCATGCAAATCGTCGTCGTCGTCATCGAGCGGTTCATCGAGCGACGCGAGGACGTCTGCAGGAAGTACCGCCTCGATCTCCTCTTGCGGCGTTGGCGCGGCTTCGGCAAAAGGTGCAATTTGTATACGCTTTTCCGCCTCCGCAAGGAGCTGCAGCAGTTCGTCGCTCATGACACCCATCGACGCGAGCCATTGCGGCGGATCAGCGAGACCAGAGGGCGCGCTCGGCCGATCACTGCTGGCGGGACCGGTTGAGCGCCCCGAACCTTGTGACTCTTTCGCCATCCCCAAACCGCCCGTCTCTCAGTCTTCCTTGGCCTTTCGCGGTGCCGAAGACAGATGCGCCACGATCTTTGGCAATAGGCCTGCCACGTAGATGAGGGCGAAGATGAACGTCGAAAGAACAATCTCGCCGCGTGTCAGGCCGAACATCACCGCGTCCTTAATATCACGGCGTCCTCGTTCGTGCGCGAGCCTGGTTAAACATGCTCTGAAATGTTCGAAGAGATAGACGTCAACGAACCTATTGGCCTCGACGACTACGAGAGCGAAGATCATCTCTCCGCGGACGTTGCTGCACTGCGCGCCGAGGCTGCGGGACTTGCTCCGCGCCTTGCTGGACGCACGGTCTGGATGGTGAATTCAACGTCGCAAGGTGGCGGTGTCGCCGAGATGATGCCGAAGCTCGTAAGTCTGCTCGGCGAGGTCGGCGTGCGTTGTCGTTGGGGCGTCATCCGCTCCGATCGCGCGGCGTTCTTCGCGCTTACCAAACGCATTCACAACATGCTCCACGGGCAAGAGGGAGGCAGCCTCGATGCACAGGACCGCGCGCTCTTCGAGTGCGTCAACCGTCGCAACGGAAACGATCTCCGCGGCATGCTCGCTCCCGGCGACATCGTCGTCATTCACGATCCCCAGCCTCTCGCGCTCGGCGCATTCCTCAAAGCCGAGCACGGGGTGATCACGATCTTTCGAAGTCACATCGGCCTCGAGCGCGAGACACCCTCCACCGAAGCAGCCTGGGCGTTCTTGAAGCCGTACGCCGCCGTTGTCTTCACCGCGGACGCGTACGCGCCATCGTTTCTTGCCTCGCGTGCCGTGACGATTCGCCCGAGCATCGATCCGTGGAGCCACAAGAATCGCGACCTGACCCCTCACAAATTAATGGGTGTACTCTGCAATGCAGGACTGCAACGAGCTGCGCAGCCGATGGTCACGCCGCCCTTCGATCATCAAGCCATGCGCATGGGCAACGCGGAGGGGCATCCGTCCGTGGATGCGATCGAGGACATCGGGCTCCTCTATCGCCCCATCGTCACACAGGTCTCGCGCTGGGACAGGCTCAAAGGCTTTCATCCGCTCCTCCTTGCATTCGTGCGACTGAAGGAGCGGCGGATGCGCGGCGCGATCCTCCCCGGAGACCGTCACGCGCGCCGCATCGAGCTATTGCGTCTCGTGCTCGCAGGGCCCGATCCGTCGAGCATTCAGGATGATCCGGACGCGCAGGATGTCCTTCACTCGCTCACGACGTCCTACGCAAAACTCTCGCCCGAGCTCCGACGCGATATTGCGATTATCAGTTTGCCAATGCAGTCGCGCAAAGAAAATGCGCTCATCGTTAATGCCATTCAGCGCTGCTCGACATTGATTGTGCAAAACTCAATTGAAGAAGGCTTCGGGCTGACGGCCACCGAAGCCATGTGGAAACGTGGAACCGTTCTCGGCACGCGTGCCTACGGATTATGTTGTCAGATTCGCGACGGCATGGACGGCTTGCTCACCAAAAATCCAGAGGACCCAGAGGAGATTGCCAATCACCTCGACATGCTGCTGTCGGATGGAGCCCGCCGCGAACTCATGGGGAACGCCGCGCAACGCCGTGTGCACGCCGAATCGCTCGTATTCTCGCAAGTGGCGGCGTGGCTCCGCCTCTTCACCCGTTGTATTCACTCTTGATCAGGGCATGATTGCAAACCGTCGCGAGCGACACGAGGTCGAGGCTTTTTCCGAGGAGCGCGCGGAGCGTACTTGAAGTACGTGAGCACGCACCGCAGGAAAAAACGAAGAGATCGTGGCGCGCAGCAGGTTTGCTATGTGTCGTCGCGGCGGGGGCGACGCCGCTGTGCGCGAGGGACCTTGCCTTCGAGCGGTGATCGCTGCGCCGTCGGCATCATGTGGAAGCGGCTCGAGGGTCGCGCCGCCTGATCGGCGACCTTCACCTTGTCGCGCGTCTGTTCAACGAACTTTTGCTGGCTCCGAACGACGGGGCCGCCCGGACGAGGCTGCGCGCGCACGTAAGCGCCGCTCGACTCGAGGAGCCACCCCTTGACGTTATCCGACCACGTGATGCTCAGAATCTCGATGAGGCGCGCGCGAATCTGCGGATCGTCGATGGGCACCATGACCTCGACGCGACGGTGGAAATTCCTCGGCATCCAATCCGCGCTCGAGATGTAGACATCGTCCTTGCCAGCATTCGCGAAGTGGAAAATGCGACCGTGCTCGAGATACCGATCGATGATCGCGCGCACCTCGATGTTTTCGCTGACGCCCGGTACGCCGGGCCGCAGGCAACAGATACCGCGAACGAGCAGGGAGATGGGCACTCCCGCCTGCGACGCCCGGTAGAGTGCCTCGATGACGTCTTCATCGACGAGCGAGTTCATCTTCGCGACGATGCGAGCGGGTTTGCCCTGGCGCGCATTCTCGGCCTCGCGTGCGATGAGCCCGAGGATGGCCTCGTGCAGACCGAGCGGAGCCACGACGAGAGAGTTCCACGTCGTTGGCGCGCTGTAGCCCGTGAGCAGATTGAAGAGCGACGATGCGTCCGCGCCGAAGGCGGGGCGCGCGGTGATGAGCGCAACATCCGTGTAGAGGCGCGTCGTCGTCGTGTTGTAGTTGCCCGTGGAGAGGTGGACGTAGCGGCGAAGCCCTCCGCGCTCGCGGCGGATGATGAGCAAACACTTTGCGTGCGTCTTCAAACCGAGCAGGCCGTAGACGACGTGCACGCCGCTCTGCTCGAGCGTGCGCGCCCAAACGATGTTCGACTCCTCATCGAAGCGCGCTTTGAGCTCGACGATCGCGGTGACTTGTTTGCCCGTTTCCGCGGCGCGCGCGAGGGCCTTGACGATGGGCGAGTCACCACCCGCGCGATAGAGCGTCTGTTTGATCGCGAGCACGTCGGGATCTTCAGCCGCGCGCGTAATGAGCTCGACGATCGAATCGAACGACTCATACGGGTGATGCAGAAGGATGTCGCCTTCGCGGATGACGGCGAAGATGTCATCCGCGTCGCGCAGCGGTGCGGTGACGAGCGGACTGTAAGGATCGTCGCGGAGATCTCGACGCTCTTCGCGCGATGTCCGACCCATGAGATCGGAGACATTGAGAAATGGCGTGCGATAGACATCGCGCTCGGGATCGAGCTTGAGCGCACGAACGAGTTTGGCGAGTGAGTCTTGTGTCGGTTCGCCCGCCACCTCGAGGCGGACCGCAGCACCGCGTTCGCGACGGCGAAGTTCCTGCTGGATCGTTTGCAGGAGATCTTGCGCTTCCTCTTCATCGATCTCGAGATCGAAGTTGCGCGTGACGCGGAAGGAGTAGACGCCCTTGAGCCGCACGCCCGGGAAGATGGCGCCGACGTGCCGCGCGATGAGATCCTCGAGCAGCACGTACGCGTGGCGTGCCCGTTGGCCGTCCACGCGCACGCCGGAGACGTCGAGCAGGCGGGGCAGCATCATCGGCACTTGCACGACGCCGAACCCGGGCTCGGCCTCGCCCTCGCGCAGGAACATGACGCCGAGGTTCAGGCTCTTGTTGCGCACGTGCGGGAAAGGGTGCCCGGGGTCAATCGCGATCGGGGTGAGGATTGGAAAGACTTCGTTGTGAAAGCGCTCGTCCATCACGGCGAGTGCGTCGGCGGGGAGCTGCTCGGGTTTGAGCAAGACGAACGTGCCGTCCGAAGCAAGGCGCGGCAGCAAGTTGCCCATGAGACTTGCCGCTTGCTGCGCCATGAGTTCGTGCGCACGGACCGAGATCTTCACGAGCTGCTCGTGCGCCGTGAGACCATCGGCGGGAAGCTCACCGACCTCACCGGTGAGTTGCTGCTTGAGACCCGCCACGCGAACCATGAAAAATTCGTCGAGATTCGACGCAACGATGGCGTGGAATTTCAGCCGCTCGAGCAGCGGTACGCGTTCGTTCTCCGCTTCGGCGAGCACGCGCGCGTTGAACTCGAGCCACGAGAGCTCTCGGTTCAAGTAGAGCGATGTTGCGCGCAGATCGGGAGACTCCGCTGCGGCTTCGGGAGGAACCGCGGCAGGAGAACTGATCGGGCCGCTCTGCGCCAAGGATGGCGACGACGTTGGCTCCGCCGGGAGCGACGCTGCTGATGGCGGTGCCGCAGGTGGCATCGCGGTCAGGTTCGGTGACGACGACCCATCGGCAGGAGTTCTCATGACATTTCAGTCTATCGCAGCTTTGATGGCGCGGTCGCGTGACAAGTGCAGCGTCAGAGCCGATCGCGACGAAGCCAGACGCGAATCGTGTCGAAATTGGCTGCTTCAACGTAGTGCTCGAGGACCCACGCGGCCGCGGTAGGGCAGTGCGCACGGAAATCGGCAACGGCATCTGGTGAGCTTATGAGCGGCGATCGTCCAATGAAGATGAATGCAGGCGGAGGGGCCCGCTCGAGGCGCTCGAGCATGTCGCGTTCGTGGTTGTCACGCATGGCGTGAATGACGCGCCGTTGTGCGGGCGTTGGGTGAACCCCGTCCCGCTCGAAGCTCCCAACGAGTGCGGTGTCGACGTCGAGATCGTAAGCGTAGATGTACGGTGTCGCGCTCGTTCGCCGGGCGAGAAAGAGGACGTAAGGGTCCATGCCGTACGTCTGCACGGTCTCGTCGGGCGCCGTTCGCGCGGCGACGAAAGCCGCTGCCTGACGGATCGCAAAGGGCATGAAATCGACACGGTTGTAGTGTCGAAGACGATCCTCGCTGCTTAGTGACGCCGGATCGCGCGCGATCGGAACGGGAGGGTAGGGGACATCTTCGAGCACGCGACGAGCTTGCAAGCCGAGCGCGATGGCGAGCGCGATGGCGAGAAGGCGCGCACAGATCCCGAACACGCTGAATCGCAGAGCGTCGGCGCGCACCCACGCATGATGAACGATCGCGAGCAGCGCGAACGCCGCGCCGAGCGACACCGGATGGAAGTGGTAGAGAAACCCTTTCCCTTGGACAACGACCGACGCAAGTCCGGCGAGCGGCATCGTCGCGAAGACGAGAGCGCGTCGTGGCATCTGCCGGGTGACCACGAGAAGGATCACGACGAACGCGGCGAACAACGCGAGATTGCTGATCGCGCCGTAGCCATCGAAGAGAACAGCGTGCGCCGATCGCGGCCAGATGAAGCGATACATGGCGGGCACGTCGACGAACGAGATGTGCGCCCACGCGCGAGCGTCACCGCGCACGAGCAGATAAACGAACGGTAGGGCCACGCCGAATGCCGCACCCGAGAGAAACGATGCAAAGCGCTTCCTTCGAGGGATTGGTGTCTCGTCCATGGTGAGCGTGAAGAGCTGACCGAGCGTGAAGAGGACGAACGTAGGCTTGCCGAGCCACGGGATCGCTGAAGCAACCCCTGCACAGAAGAGCAACCTTTTGGTTGCACGGCCGCCTCCTGCCGCGAGGACTTGTAACCCCATCGACGTCACGACGAACCAGTCGAAAAAGCTTTCGCGTTGCGCCGTGTCCCAGAACCCGTAGGCGATGTACTCTGCCAACGCGAGCGCTCCTGCAGCGAGCGCCATCGAAGCCGCGCGAAGCCACGGCGTGCGCGATGGTTTCGATCTCGATGGCGGTTCGAGCTTGCACAAACATGCACCGCAGAAGGCTGCCGTGAGTCCGGTCATCGTCAAATCGAGGACGCGAAAACGATGCTCGTTACTGCCTCCGAGTGCGAGCAGGATCTCGTGCAGCATGGGCATCAGGGGTCCGTTGACGTCGCGCATGTCGCGATAGATCACGTGCCCGCGCGCGGCGGCCCACGCGATGTATTGAAAGATCCCCTGGTCGCGACCGAGCGTTGCCCACGAGGCGCGCGAGAGGCCGCCCGCGAGACGGTCCACGATGGGTAGTGCAACGAGGATCCCTGGCGCTAGCGTTCGCCCAGCGTCACGCAGCCGCGCGAAGTCACGCAGCCGCGCGAACGACGTCATTCGCGCCACGCTACCGTCTTGACCGTGCGTGAGCGATGCTTTTCCTTGCGCGATGCCGAGCTTATGTGCATCGAGCGTGCCACGGCCCCTGTCGCGTTCTGCTCGACCGGCGTGCTCGATTCGGGTCACAATTGGCTGTTGGCGTGAGTGCGCCGCATGCCATCCGTTGGAAAACCGCCGACCGCACGACTGACTTGGGTCGCGGGCGATCGACGCTAGGAGCAGTTTAGAGAGTCATGAACGAGCCGGTTCGTCGTTTGCCAGTGCCACAACAAGACCGGGTGGAGCGCGCGCGCGGATTCGCTGACGCGCTCTCCCAAGCGAAGGGCAAACACTTGCTCATCGCGCTCCGCGGCCATCCCGATCCCGACGGGATCGCATCTGCCCTTGCCCAAGCCCACATTGCCGCGCGGATGGGGGTCGGCAAGACGACCATCGGTTATTGCCACGAGCTCAGTCACCGCGAGAACCGCGCGCTCGTGAAGCTTCTCAACGTCGACTTGAAGAAGATGAAGAGCGTAGCCGACATCGAGAAGGTCGATTTCATCGGCCTCGTCGACGCGCATGATCTCGATCCGGAGCTCTTGGGCGCCGACGGCATCGAACTGCTCACGATCGTCGATCACCACAGGGCGCCTCTGCCACCGCGTGCGCGGTTCGTCGACATGCGCAATGACGTCGGCGCTACGGCGACGATCTTCGTCGAGTACTTGATGGAGCTCTTTCCGATGTCGCCCGAACAAGACGACGATCGGCGCGTCGCGACCGCGCTCATGCACGGCCTCGCCACGGACACCGACGACTTCACCGTTGCGCGCGTCACCGATTTTCGCGCAGCGAGCCAACTTGCGGACGTGTGCGATCGCGAGCTGCTTCAGGATCTCTCGCGGCGCCTCATCGCACCGAGCGCGATGGACGTCATCGCGCGTGCGCTGGCAGCGCTCGTCGTGCGCCGCAATTTCGCCATGGCCGGCGTCGGGTTCGTCGCCGAGAGCGAGCGCGACACCATCGCTCAGGCCGCAGATTTTCTCATTCGCCGCGAGGACATCGACACCGTCGTCGTCTACGGCATCGTCAACGATCGCTTCATCGAAGGATCACTCCGCACGCATTCACCGAGCGTCGATCCGGCCGCGTGGCTCGAACAGGCCTTCGGCCACGACGAACGCGGTCGTGCCTTCGGCGGTGGTCGTCGCGACAAAGGCGGTTTCAAGATACCGATCGGCTTTCTCGGCCGCGCCACGGATCGCGCGCAACTCTGGTCGCTCGTTGAACATGCCGCGCGTCAGGCACTGCTCAAGCAACTCGGCGAAGAGCCGAGTCCGCCCGTCGTCATCACACCCGTTCTGACCAAGCCCGTCTCCGGTGCCGAGAAAGAAGTTTAATAAAGCGTGTTTCCCAGCCGTCGCGAGCGAACCGAGGCTAGGGCGGAGCGCGAGCACCGCGCGGAACAGGCTTAAGGCCTTTGAGCACGGAGCAGAGCGCCCAACCGACGCATCGGTTTGCGCAGCAGGCTGGGAAACATGCTTTTCGAGTCGTCTTCGTTGGTCTTCCTATCGCGGCGCTCTTGCTCGCGAAGGATGGTCACACCGTCGTGTGGGCTGGAGTCTGCCGGCGCGAAGCGGCAGGCACGCGAAGACTCGTGCGGGTGCTTGGTCGAGATCGCGTCATGATGATGCCCGATCTGTCGCGACCGGAGCTTCATGCGAGGGTCAAAAGCCTCGCGCCAGATCTCATCGTGAGCTGGTTCTGGACGAAGAAGATGCCGGCATCGTTCCGCGCGTGTGCGAAGCATGGCGCCATCGGCGTGCACCCATCTCTTTTGCCGCGCCATCGCGGCAGAGACCCATTTTTCTGGGCGATCGATCGCGGCGACGAGATGACCGGTGTGAGCGCGCACATCCTTGACGACGAGTACGACACGGGCGCGGTGCTCGGGCAGCGTGCACTCTACATCGATCCGTCGTGGAACGCGTGGACGCTCGCGAAGAAACTCGATCGACCCTCGCTCGCGCTCTTGCGGGAGATCGTGGCGAGCTACGCGCGCGGTGAGCCGCCGCCGCCGACTGTGCAGAACGACGCACTCGCGACCGAGGCACCGCGGCCGAGCGACGACGATCTCGAGCTGCGATGGGATGCGCCCTCAGCAGACATCGCGCGTCGCGTGCGCGCAGCGAGTCCATGGCCGGGTGCGTTCACGGCCATCGGTGATGAGATCCTCGTCCTTCTGCGAGTGCGAGAGACGCGCAACTTTCCGCGCGTGCTCACGCCCGGGCAAGCCTTCGTGCGTAAAGACGGCATCCCGATCGTGCGCACGGGCGACGGCGCCATCGAGCTTCTCGGCGCGCGTTTCGATGATGACGAAGATGCCCCCGAGCTCGATGCCTCGGCGATCGCCGAGATCGTGCATGCCGCCCGCGAGATCTCTTGACCGCTTTCGATTTGCCGCGATCTCGTCGTTGGGGCCTGCGGTGCGGTCCTCAAAGCCTTCAAGGCTGTTCACTTCGCTTCGCTCCGTCGCTCTCACTGTACTCTGTCCACTTCGTGGACTCCGTACAGTTCGAGTCCGGTCGCATCCCATGCCCCGCCTCGACCTCGCGTCAACTTGAAAGCGGTCTATCTAGCGACCGAGCGCGGTGCGTATGGCGCACACGTCGTTCGTCACGATCCCGTCGGCGCCCATTGCTACGAGCTCGTTGGCTCGCCCGGGATCGTCGATCGTCCAGAAGTCGACGCGCAGTCCGCACGCGTGCAGCCGATCGATCGCGCGAGTGCTTGCGAAGGTGATGCCCCAGGCGCGCTCCGGCACCTGCGCGGCATCGCCAGCAATAGGCAGACGCGTTGCCAGCGTTCGCGGCAAGAGCATCACCTTCGCGAGATCCGCCGGGGCCATGCCGAGAATGCCGTGACCGAGCGCGCGTGCACGACGGAGATTTCGTGCCGAGAAGCTTGCAATCCGCACGCGATCGGTCGCGCGTGCTTCGCGGAGGATTTGCAGCACGGCGGGGACCATGCCGGGCGCGACCGGCTTGACGTCGATGTTGAAGAACGCGTCTGGAAATGCGTCGAGGGCTTCGTTGAGCGTCGGCATCCGGTAAGTGCGGGGTTCACGTCTCGATGCCTCGGTGAACCTGGCTCCGATGTTCCACGTGCGCACCTCTTCGAGCGTTGCATCTTGAATGGCGATCGGCACGCCGGCCACGCGTTCGCCTGATGAATCGTGACAGAGCACCACCCTCCCGTCGCGTGTCATGTGTGCGTCGGTTTCGATGGCGTTTGCGCCGAGTTCGAGCGCGCGCGCAAATGCTTCGAGACTGTTCTCGGGGAGCTCGAGACTCGCGCCTCGATGGGCGTAGACAATCGGGCTCGCGTGACGCACGCTCGCGACTATAGTCGCTCGCGCCGATGGCTCTCCACGAGCGTATCTCGCGGCGAAAGAGCTCGGTCGCTGCCCTTGCGATCTGCGTCGCGCTCGCGATCCTCGTGGTCGCGAGGCCCGCGGGTGCCGTCAGCGATCCCTCGCTTGCATGGTACACGATTGAGACTCCGCACTTTCGCGTCACGTATCACTCCGGCATCGAGGAAGTCGCCGAACACGTCGCCAGCGTTGCGGAGAGCATTCACGACAGCATGGCGTGGCACGTCGGTTGGGATCCCAAAGAGCCGGTGGAAATCCAGCTCATCGACTCGAGCGAGAGCGCGAACGGATTGTCCACCGCACTTCCGTACAACGCGATAAGCCTCTTCGTGACGGCGCCCGATGATCTCTCGCCGCTCGGCGACATCGACGATTGGTATCTCACGCTCGTCACGCACGAGTACACGCACATCCTGCACGCCGATCAGATCCGAGGATTGCCCGCGATCGTCAACGCGGTGCTCGGAAAGACACTTGCGCCGAACCAGGCGCAGCCGCGATGGATCCTCGAAGGGCTCGCCGTCTACCAAGAGAGCGCGCGCACGAGCGGCGGGCGTCTGCGCAGCTCGCAGTGGGACATGTGGATGCGCGCCGATGTCCTGTCGGACCATATCGCGTCGATCGATCAAATCTCGAATTCGGTGCGGCGCTGGCCACAAGGCAATATCTGGTACCTCTACGGCTCGTACTTCACGCAGTGGATGGCCGACAATTACGGAGAAGAAGTCCTCCGCAAAGCTGCTGCCGATTACGGCAGCCAGATCATTCCCTATGGCTTCAATCGGTCCATCCATCGCGCAACGGGAAGCACGTATGTCGATATGTATTCCAGATGGATTGCCGATATGCGGCGGAAGTACCTGGCGCAAGCGGCCGACGTGAAGAAGAAAGGCTTGCGAGAAGGCGTTCGTCTCACGCACCACGGACAGATTGCGCGCTATCCACGGTGGATTCCAAGAGGTGCGTGGCCCGAGCACGAAGGGGGGCTTCTTTATTACCGCGACGACCAACACCAACGCACGGGTCTCTGGGCACTGCCAATTCGGCGCGATGCGCGTGGTGCGGTGGCCACCGTAGACGAGGCACACGTCGATCTCATCGCGAGAACGAGCGGCGAATCGTACGCGAGCTTTGTTCCTGACGGCGGCGTCGTCTTCAATTCAGAGGACTTCTACAAGAACGTCTTTCTCTATTCCGATCTCGAGCGCATGGCGCCGGGCCAAAAGAGTCGGTTCGGCACGCAGGACGGTGGGCGCACGGTCATCGCTGACGTGAACGAGCGGGCGAGTGATCCAGCGGTTTCTCCGGATGGCCGGCGCATCGTCTACGTCAAGAACCACGCCGGCACTCGCGGTATCTACATTGCCAATCTCGAACGCGATCACCTCGAACATGAGCGACCGCTCGTGCCAGCGCTGAAATTCGAGCAGGCCTATACGCCTCGATGGTCGCCCGACGGAACGCATGTAGCTTACAGCATTTGGAAGCATGGCGGCTTTCGCGACATCCGTTACGTCGACGTAGACGGCGGCAGTTTTCGCGACGTCACGGTCGATCGCGCGATCGACGGCGGTCCAAGTTTTTCGGCCGACGGGCGCTTTCTCTACTTTCACTCGGATCGCACGGGCATCTCGAACATCTACGCTTGGGAAATCGCGGCAGACCGCACCTTCCAGGTTACGAATGTCATCACGGGTGCCTTTAGCCCTGAACCATCACCGGACAACAAAACGCTCGCATACGTTGGTTACACGACGGACGGCTTCGATCTGTTCGCCATGCCGATCGACGAATCCTCGTGGACGGAGGCGCGAGCTTTCGTCGACGACCGCCCCGAAGCGCCGGAGATCCCGGACCGCAAATGGGAGAGTAAACCGTACAGCCCGTGGCGCACGATCTGGCCGCGGCGCTACGGCGTACAAATCACGCCGGGTAACTTCGGTCAGGAGGTGATCATCACTGCAAGCGGTACGGACATTTCTGGATTCCATACGATTTCTGCGAGCACGACGACGGAGATCGAAAGGCCCACGCTACAAGGCACGCTCTCCTACGTTTACGCGCGCTTGCCGTTCAACTTCAGCACGTCGCTTTTTCGCTCTGTTACTCCGCGTGGTGGCTTCGCGATCGGCAGCTACCAGCCCACGGTTCTGCAAGAGAGAGTGGGCTTTGCATCGAGCATCGCGTACACGCGCGCCACCCCGTACGACGCGAACTCCTTCGTTATCACGCACTCGCTCTCGCGCGTTGGCATCGATGTGTCATTTCCGAATGACAAACTCGATCCGTATGAGACTCCAACGGTGCCCCGCGGCGGCCTCGCGAGTACGCTGCACCTCGGCTACGCGTATTCGAATGCCGAACGTTACCTTTACAGCGTTGGAGCCGAACGCGGACTCTCGATTTCGACGAGCATCGACGTCACCGACCCGTCGCTTGGCAGCGAGTTCTCGGGCTTCGCCGTGCGCGGCGATTTCTCGACGTATTTTCTCATGCCGTGGCTTCAACATCATTCGCTCGCTCTGCATGCGGGCGGCGGCACGAGCGGCGGCTCATTCCCGGGACAAGGTGCATTCTATATCGGTGGTTTCGTTGATCTGCCTCTCGTCGACACCATTCGCAACGTCCTCATCCAAGGTGGCATTACGCTTCGCGGCTATCCGCCCGTCATCGAGGCCGGGCGCAGCTACGTACTCGGCAATGCCGAGTACCGTTTCCCCATCCTCAATGTCGATCGCGGTATCGAGACATTGCCCATTTTTCTGAATCGCGTCACGGGCGCAGTATTTCTCGACTACGGAAGCGCCTTCGACGAATTCGATTCTGCGAAATTCAAGACGGGCGCGGGCGGCGAACTTTGGTTTGACACGACCCTTGGATATATCCAATCCTTCACTTTCCGCGTTGGCTACGCCAAAGGCCTCGCGAGCGGCGGCATCGACAAGATCTACTTCGTCGCCGCGATTCCTTATTGACCGCTTTCGATTTGGCGCGATCTGCGTAGGTTGGGGGCGAGCTTGCGAACCCCAACATTGGATAGACACGCTCGAGCCCGAATCATTCATGACGCGATTGCGGTAAAAGGTCGAGACCGCAGCGAAAAGGGCGCACGCCGTATCGCAGGACCGAGGCGTACTGTACGTACGCCGCAGGTCCGACAAAAGCCGTACGCCCTTTGCAGCAAAGGGATCGGCTCTTTTAAGCGGAGTCGTATGAATGATTCGGGCTAGAGATCCTGGATCTTGACGGGAGAGGCGAAGTGGCGTTGTCTCCCGCAAACTATGGGTAAGTTCGACCGTCGCAAGACACAAAAGATGAAGCGTCGCAAGGGGCAGGCGAAAAAGAAAGCCCGCCTCAAGCGAATGCGCACGGCCACGACCAAGTCCGCGGTGCCAAGGAAGGCAGCCGCGAAGAAATCCACGGCACCGCCGAAGAACTAGCTGTATCTTGCACACAAGAGGCTCCGTGTTTGCGCACGGAGCCTCTTTTTTAATCCGTGTTGCCCTGGCCGAGGCGGATCGTCGGGAACTGTGTTCGCTTTGGCTCGGGCGCGGCGGCTGGGGGCTCGGGTTCGCCGAGCAGTCCGTAGTCGCCGTCACTGCGCTCTTCGTCCACGAGTTTCCAATCGCCGGTGAAGGCGCGCCATTTTTGCTTCAGGGTCGATGTTCGCAAGTCGCCTTCGTTGGTGCGAAACCATGCAATCTTCACAAATACCTCGGCGTTCGAATCGTCCTTCATTTTGAGGCCCGCAAATTCGTAGTCTGCGATGCGAATGGTGCCGCCCCAGGTTTTGCGTCGTTCGAAAAATTGGTCGCGTGCACTCGGCGCAACCTGTTCGGCGGCGATCTCCATGCGACCGAAACGCGTGTTGAGATTCAATTCCATGGCCGCTTCTTGAGCGCGCACGGGCGGCGGTTGGTGCACCGCCGGACAGCCTGCAAGCGCGAACATGAACGGACAGGCAAGAGCCCACGAAGCACGCGCGTGTTTCGACATGCAGACGACCGATGGCATGGCTGCTGTCTTTGGGCCAAGTTCTCCTCTAAGAGCGAGTTCGCCAGCCTGCTGCGCGAATCGATTCGGCTTCGGCGCTGTCGATGCAGGCATCGCGGCGCGCAGCAGGTTAGCGAACGCGTTTTAGCCGGCGCTTTCGGCGACGGCGTCTTCGCGGCTGCGCACTTCGAGGCGGTAGCGACTGTTGAGGGTCTCGATGTAGAAAACCTCGCGACCCGCAAGCCGGAGCACCCGCTTCACCGGTGTTGTCACGTACTCGTGCATACCGTCCGGAAACTCGATCACGACGACCGACCCTTTCCGAGGCGCTCTCACGAGACGACCGACAACGGCACGGGACCCCTTCCCGAGCTTGCGGAGAACTACTTCCACATAGCCCAATCTAGCATTCTTCCTGGCCTCGTCTACGGCTCGAGACGAACCGAGGCGCGTTCGCGCGTGGTGAAAATGCCGTGCACGTGGTTGAGTTCGGCAGAGCAGCTTCAGGGGTGAGCTTCTAGCCCGACACTGGGGTCTCCACCGACACGCCCGCTAACCCCGAGAACAATTCTGCTGTTGGGCCCGTGCCTTCGTGTCGCCCATTGCGCCGGTACATTGCGCCACGCGACGCGAAGCCTCCCTCAATGTGGGGCTCAGGCGGATGTTTTCCTAACCTTACGGCGAGCGTCTCTTCTTCTTCTTCGCTATCGGCGGTTTGCTTGAGCGAAGGTGCGGCATGGTGATGCCTGCCACCTCGTGCTCGGCGAAGTAAGCGCGCAAGACTTCGCGCGCAACGACGTTCGCTTTGACCGTCCAGGTTGGCCCGTTGACGACGAGCACGCCGATCGCGACCGGCGTCGGCGCACTCTCCTTGTTCGATGACGCGGGCGCGTGAGAAAAGCCTGAAAACCAGGTGTAAAAGCGTTGCGCCGTCGCGTCCGTGAGCGTGCCCGTCTTTCCTGCCATGGGGATATCGGCGAGAAACGATCTGCCCGCAGCGTCGTGAAAGGCCTTGTACGACGTGCCGTCGGTGATGGTGTTCTCCATCATCGTCGCGATGGATTGAGCCGTCTTGGGCTTGATCGCGCGTTCGAGTGCTGCGGGCTCTGGTGCAGTCCACACGATTGCGCCGGACGCGTCGGCGACCTCGCGCACGATGCGCGGGCGAACGGGTTCGCCGCCTCGCGCAACGGTCGCAGAGATCCATGCAGCATGCAAAGGTGAGAGCGTCGTGTTCCAGAAGCCTGCGGCCATACGAGCGAAACCGAGCGGATCCTCGGGGACATGGAGCTCGCTTGGCTCTACGGGAACGTCGAACGCGAGGGGCGCGCCAAAGCCAAAGCTGTGCGCGGTTTCTGCGAGAATGGGTGCCTTGAGATACTTTCGCGCGAAGCGTGCGAAGACCGTGTTGATGCTTCGGCCCATGGCACCGCCCAGGGTCGTGCACCACTTGTCCTTCTTCGGATCGTCGATGAGATCACGCTCCGTGATGCGCTGCTCGCCGCCCGAGTAACATGTGCGCTCGTCGGGCGAGAGCCCCGCGTTCTCCACCAGCGCAGCACTGGTGACGATCTTGAAAACGCTTGCCGCGGGTGCGGTCGCTTCTGCACAAAGATCGCGTGCGGGACCCTTCTCGATGTGGCTCGCGTAAACGAGGACGTTGCCCGTGGCCGTGTCCATCAGCACGACCGCCGCTTCGGGCACGTGATGCATCCTCATCAAGGCCTTCGCTGTATTCTGCAACTTTGGGTCGACGGTCAGGTGCGCCGTCTTCTCGCCAAGGAGAGGTGCGGTCGCGCCACCCTCTCCGAGCTCGATCCTCGTCAGATTGAGCCCCGCGAGCGGAGGCAACATTTTGGTTGCATCGGGCGACGAGGCGGCCGGAGTCGTTGCCTTGGTGATGGGGACGGCGTCGCTTTGGGGCTTGCTGCATGCCTGCAAAACCACGATGGGAACCCCAAGCCAGAGGGCCATCCACGTGCCGCGCATGACCGACCGTGTGACACGCCCGCGCGAATCAGGGCAAGAAAATGATATCCGGGGGTGCTGACATGCTGCGTAGCCTCTTGCTCGCACCTTTCGCGATCGCTCTCGTTCTCGCCGTTGGACCTTCACGTGCCGAGACGAAGACGAGCGATCTACACCGAGTCATTCCTGCGGGCGGAGGTCTCAGCGCCCTCGACGTCACGGTGGATCCGGCTTTGCGCGTCGTCCGCGCGCGAAGCTGCGCGGTCTCGGACTGCACGCGCGCAGCGGCCTTCCTGGACGTGCCCATCCCAATGGACCCGGCGCGCATCGATCTCGCGAACGTAGAGATCACGTCGATTGCCATCGGCAACGACAAGCACGTTGCTCACGTGCGCGTGCCCGACGCGCAACGCAAGGATCTCGCGTTCGAGGCCGTCCTCTCGTCGCAGGCGGCGGCGCCTATCTTCGCTGACTTTACGGGCTTTGCCGAGGGGAGCGAAGGCGATCGGCGCGGTCACATGATTCGTATTTTCGATCGCGACGAGACGTCCAAGTTCGTCATCGTTGCCGATTCAAGGGAAGATACACGTATCTGTGGACAATCGAGCACCATGCTCTCGCCGCGCGGGCTCGATCCGAAAACGATGCAGCTTCGCGCGGCCACGCTGCATCGCATCGACAAGCAAAGCCGCGACGGCGCCGAACGAGTTCTGTCGCGTGCGCGCCACGCGAACGACAGGCCCGTTCTCGCTCGCATCCTCGTGGCAACGGGCGCGAGTGCACCGGGCGCCGCGGCGCTTACCGATGGAAACATCGATTCCACGTGGTCGGAGCAACGACCCGGCGACGGGCACGGTGAGTTCGTCACGATGCGCGCTCCCGCGGAGCTGCCCATCGACGCTTTCGCCATCACCGTTGCGCCGCCTTCTCTGCCGAAGGCGTCGCAGACCGCTGGCGCCGCGCCGAAGACGTTTTTTCTTGCGACCGACGACCGGCTCTTTCACGTCACGATGCCGGAAGATGCGTGGCAGAAACCTGGTGCATCGTACGAGATCCCGCTGCCGCATCCCGTGCGCACGACCTGCGTGGCGATCGTTCTCGACGAAGCTTACGCGCAAACCAAAGCCGCGCCGAAAGTGACCATCGCGGAGATCTCTGCGCTCACGAAATTCGATACCGAGGGTGCAACGCTCGGCGACGTTGCCAAGGCACTCGGCAGCAGCCGAGCCGACGAGGCAGCAGCATTGCTCAAGCGCACAGGTGACGAGGGCGTTGCCGCTGTCGTCGGCGTTTACGCGACGCTCGATGATAAAGGTCGGGCCCTCGCGATCGACGTTGCAGCAAGTGCCGCGCAGTGCACCGGACCGAGCATCGGTCTGATGACGCGCGCGCTTGCGGACAAGGACGCCGAAGTTCGAAGGCGTGCCCTCGGTCGCGTTGAACGGTGCGGGAGCGCGGCGCTCGAGCCGCTCGCCGATGTCATGGGCATCGGCACGCCCGAGACACGCCGGACCGTTCGCAATGCGTTCGCGCGCGCCGCGAGATCCGGCTCGCGCGACGAACTCTCCAAGTTGCTCGGTCGGCGGCAAGCGTCGCCCGCTGCTCGTCGCGACTTGCTACGTGCGATGGGGCCAAAGCTCGCCGAGCTTCGTCCCGAATCCGACATGGCGGTGACGGATCTGCTTCGAGCATCGCCCGACATGGCGACGCGCTATCTGCTCGCAGAGCCGCTCGCACATCTCGCGCGCTCCCAAGACGCAATGGCAAGCGAGCGCCTCGCCGAATTCGCGCGCCGCGATCCCGCATGGCCCGTGCGCGCACGGGCTGTGGAAGTGTCCAGCGGCATCCCCGCGCTCTTGCCGATCGTGCGTGCGGCTGCCGACGATCCGGAGCCGCGCGTGCGTGAGGCAGCCCTTCAGGCCATCGCGTCGTCGAGCGACATTGCTGGCAGAGATGCGGCCGCACACGCGCTTGCGGGTGACGAGTGGACGTTCGTGCGCGTCGCGGCCGCCGAAGCCATCGGTGCGTTGCCGGCGGACTCGAGCAGCTCGGGTGCGCTCGGTCGAGCCCTCACTGATGCGAGCGCGAACGTGCGCGTGGCGGCAATGACGTCGCTCGGCAAGCTGCGAGCCATTCGCGAAGCGCCTCGCGTTCGCGCGCGGCTCGACGACGCCGAGGAAGATACGGAGGTGCGTGCTCTCGCGGCTCGCACGCTCGGTGTCATGTGCGTGCAGAATGCAACGGGTCGCCTTACGAAACTTGCCGAGCGTTTACGTGCACCGCGTGACGAAGCCGACGAACGCATCGGCGTCGCAGCCATCGATGCGCTCGCGATGCTTCACCCAATGGATCTTCCGAAGCGTCTTGCCCCGTTGGTCGACAAGAACGTCCGGATGCCCGTTCGCCGCGCTGCCGAGCGCGCGCTGGCAGAGCCGGGAAGCTGCGGTCAATAGCGACCAAGCCGGCCAAGGCCGGGTCAGAGGCGGATATCGATGTAGACGCCGCGTCTTAGTTCTTGCAGCCACAGCTTTCGCTGACGATCCGTTGCCTCGATGAACGCGCGCTCCATCATCTGGTCGCGGACTTGATCGAACGGAGGCACCGTGGTCCGGGCTTCGGCAAGCTGCACGACGAGGACGGCCTGATTGCCGTTGGGATCCTGGAACCGAATGGGCGACGACACTTCGCCAGCCTTGAGCGATCGCGCGGCCCGCTGAAGATCAGGAAAGAGCGCCGAGAGCGGCACGGGCCCGCGCGAACCGCACGTGTTCTTCGTGGTTGGATCCTGACTGTAATCGAGGACGAGCTCGCAGAAGTCGGCACCCTCCCGTCCGCGCTTGGAGAGTTCCTCCGCCAGCGTGACGCGCGCCGCGACGCTCTGCGACGTCGCTCCCGCAGGAATTTGAAGAACGAGAATGCGCAGATCGACAGGAGACTGCTCCTCGGTCTCTCTGACAACGTGTTGATAGGCGGCGCGAGCATCTTGTTCGGTGACGCGCACGCGACCGCGCACGCGTAGCTGAACGAGTTTGCCCTCGAGGAGCTGGCGACGGATCTCGTCGCGGTAGTCTTGTTCGCTGAGCCCCTGGCGCTTTGCTTCCGCGATGACGTCGGCCGGCGAGATCTTCGCACCTGCTGCAACCTGGCGGATACCCGCATCCACCTCTTCGGGTGTAACCGAGATGCGGCTTTTGTCGGCTGCCGTCTCCTCGAGACGCTCGTCAATCATGTGGTTGAGGAGTTCGCGGAACATCTCGCTTTCGGCCGCGGCCTGTTGTGAAGGATCTGGGTTCTGCATCACGATCCGCTGGAGGTGCGGCCGAGCCCGCTGACGCAGATCCGAGAGCAGAATGGGGCGCTCACCGACAACGGCGACGATGCGCTCGACGATGGACGCATGCGCAGAATGTTCGGCCAATGAAGCTCCGCCGAGAACGAGCGCGGCTGTCGCAAGAGCGCGCTTCGTGGAGAGCCAAGGCATTGCTCGACGCAGATTCACGGCGCCGTTCTTATCACTTTCGGTACTTGGGCGAAGGGGTCTATTCTCACATGTCGTTAACGTCGTGAGGAGAAACGGGATGCGTTACGTGTCGTCACCTCTATTCAAGTTCGTCGTCATCGGAACATTCGCAGGGCTGTTTGCGAGCAATCTTGGTTGCAGAAAGCTGGTTAGCAAAGCCTTACAACAAATTGACGGGGGGACGTCCACGACCGGTACGTCGGAAGCGCAGTCGAATGATCCGGACGAACGGCTTCGTGAGAAGATCGAGCCGTACATCGAGTGCCTCAATTCGCTCTCGTCAGAGATCCGTGGGATGGAGAAATCCTATTTATCGAATATCCCGGGAACCGGACCAACAGGCAAAGAGCGATCGGCCTACATGCCAGCGCTCTCCAAAGGTGACGCCACGAAGTGCTCCACGAACCTCGCGAAGGCAAAGACGATGCAGCCTTCCCTCCCTGCACTCGAGCAGGCGGGCGAGGCCTTCGCGAAAGCTGCAAACCAAATCGATCCGCTCGCTGCGCAACTTCATGAATACTTCGACAAAAAGAACTATCTTGATGACCATTGGGCCAAAGCCAAAGAATTGCATCCGCAGATCATGGCAGCGTTCAAGGACTTTAATCGAGCCAACGACGATTTACACACTGCGCTCGATGGCATTACCAAGCCTCTCTCTCAACGCGAACTCGCCAGGATTGAAAAAGAGGACGGCAAGAAATTTCGCTATCACCGAAAGCACGTGCTCAATACCGCGCGTGATCTCGTTGAAGTAAGCAATCCGGATAGTCAGGAAATCGACTTCAACGCGTACAGCGCGGCGATGACGGAATTCGAGAAGGCGCTCGAAGATCTCACGACGTACGGCGGCAGTCACAAATCCGACCTTAGCGACGAGAAGAAGCGCGTGAACGTTCTTGCCGAACACAATTACGATTCCTTTGTCCGCGCGGCAAATGACTATCAGAAGGCACAGAAGACTTTCTGGCGTTGCCTTCGCGATGCGCCCGCGAAAGCAAAGCTCGCAAATGGCAGGGTCGACGTGGACAAGGCTGCGTGTCCTAAAGATGTCATCAACGGTCGCGCAGACCAGGCAGCAATGAAGAAGTATAACGAATTTATCAACACTTCGAACCGCAGCCAATTTTAGGGCCCCAGCAGCCACGGCGTACGCCGTGGAGGCGCGGGCGGGGAAGGCCCGTGACTCCATCCGTGTTTTTATTTCTTTTGGTACGCGTGCGAAGGAGTTATTGTCGCATGCCGTCAACGCACGAGGAGAAAACGGGATGGGTAACGTCGTGTCGTCGCCGCTGTTCAAGTTCGTTGTTCTCGGAACATTCGTGGGGCTGTTTGCGAGCAGCCTCGGTTGCAAAAAGCTAGTCGACAAAGTCCTACATGTTGACGGAGGGGCAACGCCAACCAGTTCGCCGGAAGCGAAATCTAGAGAGTCGTCCACAACCAGTGCACCGGAGGCGAAGTCGAAGGATCCGGACGAACCCAATTCACCGGAGGCGAAGTCGTCTACGGTCGGTTTGATGGACCCGGACGAACAGCTCGCCAAGAAGATCGAGCCGTACATCGAGTGCCTCAACTCGCTTTCTTCAAGCACCCGCGACGCGGAGAAGAGTTATCTGCATTACATCCCGAAGACTGGACCAACGGGCAGAGAAAGCCCCTCCATCTACAAGCTTCCCAAAGACGCGGCCGCGAAGTGCTCCACGAGTCTTGCGGAGGCGAAGACGATGCAGCCGTCCGCTCCGGCGCTGGAGCAGGCGGGCGAGGCCTTTGCGAAGGCCACAACCCAGCTCGATCCACTCCTGATGCAACTTGAACAGTACTTCGAAAATAAGGATTACCTTGATGACCATTGGGCCAAAGGCAAACAATTGCATCCGCAGGTCATGGCGGCATTCAAGGACTTTAATCCAGCCGACGACGATTTGCGCAATGTGCTCGATGGTATAACCAAGCCTCTCTCTCAGCGTGAGCTCGCAAAGATTGAAAGAGAGGAAGGTAAGAAAATTCGCTATCATCGAAAGCACGTGCTCAATACCGCGCGCGAGCTCATTGAAGTAAGCAATCCGGACGGTGGGGAAGTCAACTCCACCCTGTACAATGCGGCAATGACGGAATTCGACAAGGCGCTCGAAGACCTCACGGCGTACGGTAGCAGCCATAAGTCCGACATTAAAGACGAAATCCGTTATGATTCTTTTGTCAAAGCGGCGAACGACTATCGCAAGGTACAGAAGGATCTCTGGCGTTGCCTCCGTAATGCGCCCGCAAAGGTGAAGCTTTCAAATGACAAGATCAACGTGAAAAAGCTCTCGTGCCCTGACGACAATATTATTGATCGTGTTGCGGACAGGCCGATCGAGAAATACAACGATTTCATCCGTTGGCCGAATACCCAAGAATTTTAGGAAAAAATCCGTAAACGTCATGGCAAAAGCAGGGGATGAATGGAAGGTTCTCCGCCACGGCGCCATCGAGCAGCTCGCGGAGAACCTCTGGCGCGTCTCGGGAGATCTGCCTGGGATGCACGAGAAGGTTGCAAGCGGCCGAGAAGCGGCTGCAGCGTTGCGTAAAGCCGCCATGTCTCTCTGAGAGCGAGTTCGACAGCCTGCTGCGCGAAATCGATGCGTCGGTTGGGCGCTGCGGTGCCTGCGCACGTACGATAAGTACGCTTACGCGGGCTCCTCGCGCTCCGCCCTAGCCTCGATTCGCTCGCAACGGCTGTCGAACTCGCTCTGAGAGCGCCGCGATGCCCGCTCGCGACGGCTGGCGAACTCGCTATGAGAGCGTGCTTACCAGCGTGCTACGCGCCGCGATGCCCGCTCGCGACGGCTGGGGCCCGAGAACTAAGTGCCGTCGGAAACCCAGCGGGCGAGGATGGCGGTGACGTTGTCAGGACCGCCGTTCTCGTTGGCGCGTTTGATGAGGTTCGCTGCGGCTGCCTTCAGGTCGCTCTCGTTGCTGGTGATGATCTGGAGCATCTCGGGATCCTGCACTGGGCCAGACAAACCGTCAGAGCAGAGGATGTAAACGTCGCCCGCGCGCGGCGCTTCGAAGCGCGTGTCGACCTTCACCGTGTCCTTCATTCCGAGCGCGCGCACGATGACGTTCTTGTGCGGGAAGTTCGCGATCTCCTCGGCCGTGAGGCGCTTCATCTTGATGTAGTCGTTGAGCAGCGAGTGATCTTCCGTAAGCTGCTCGATCTTCCCGTCGCGAACGCGATAGCTGCGCGAGTCGCCGACGTGCGCAACGTAGATGCCTTCGTCGACAGCAAAGAGCACCACGATCGTCGTGCCCATGCCGCGCTTGCTGGCTTCGCGTTGAGCCGTTTCGTAGATGCGCAGGTTCGCGAGTTTGATGCCCGTGATGAGCCGGTTCTCTTCGTATCCTCTCGCGCAATCCATCTTGTACGGCCACGTGCGCTCAGGATCGCGAGCCGTTGCCGCGAAAAACTCCTTGAGAGCATCGACCGCCATCTTGCTGGCTACCTCGCCGGACGCATGTCCACCCATTCCATCGGCGACCACGTAGAGGCCACTGTCCTCGATGATCGAGAAATTATCCTCGTTGTGTGTGCGCTTCATGCCGACGTTCGTCTCGCCAGCAACCTCAATGCGGAATCCCACGACAGACGATGGTCGGAGGGAGCGAGGTTTCTGTCAACCGCCATCCTTCGCAGATGATTTTTGGCGAGCAACTGTCTTGACAGTTGCTCTCGGCTGGGCTCGCTACGGCAGGGAAACTCCCTCTCACGGCGCCGCGCGCAGTGTCACACCCACCTCGCGGAATTTTCCGTTTCCGAAGATGAGGAGCTTGACCTCTTGACCGACTGCGCACGCGGCGATGATCTTGGCGAGCTCGTCAGGGTCCGAAACTGGGGTGCCGTCAACGGCGACGACGACGTCCGACCGATCTCCGCTCGGCGTGAGCCCTGCGGTTTCTGCAGGGCTGCTTGGCGCAACTCCCATCACGCGGACGCCGCGCACGTTGCCCTCGTCCGTTGGCGCGCCGGCGAGTCCAAGCCACGCGGCCGGCTCCACGGCATCCGCGGGCGTCTTCGACAAGAATCCACGCAGCGCAAAGACGGGCGCGCCAACGTTGATCGGCGTGCATTTCTTTTCGTTCTGACCTTGCCGCGGCTGCGGCGCGTTCGTGACGGCAGGCGTGCTCCCACGGGCATTGCTCTCTTTGCACGCGCGGACGGTGATGCCGATCACCTTGCCATCGGGGTCGATGAGCGGAGCACCGGGCACCGTCGTCGCGCCCTTCCAATCGAGGTTGAGGACGCTCGTCAGCGACTCGCCTTCGCGCGATCGCGCGTTGATGCGTCCCCTGTACGCGACGAGGGTTGGACCGAGCTTTCGGCCCTTCGGTGCAAACGACATGAGCTCGAGATTCTGAGGATCTGCCGCGGACGGCACGAGGCCGTCGAGCCATTTTCCTTTCTGCGGAACGAGCAGCGCGAGGTCCCAGGTTTTGTCCTTGTGGCCCACGTTGGTCTTTACGACGGTGCCGTCGGAGTAGCGAACGTCAGGATGCTCGCCCGTTCCAAGGGCCGAGAGCGACGTGATGATGCGACCATCTTTCGAGAGCACCGTGCCGATCGCGATGGGGTGACCGCTTTGCTCCACTTGGACGATGCCCAATCGCGTGGAGTTGCGCGCGGAATTGGGTGATGCCGGCTGCACCTCGCCAGGGGCGTTGTCCGCGTTGTCGCCGGGCAGCCGAGGCAATGCTGCTTGAGGAGATCCCGCTGTCTTGTGGGCCGACTGTGCCGAACGCGTCGATGGTGTCGCAACCGGCGCGGCACGCACGGAGCTCGCCGTGAAAGCGAACATGGCAACGGCAACGAGAGTGGAGACGCGGATGGAGGGCAGCATCGCAGCCAACTCTAGCATTCGACGTGCCGCGCATTCCGTGAGGGCGAAGGGCCCGCGCATTTCTGGAGTTCTTGACAGAAACCGAGGAACCCGGAAAGACTGCCCCCGAAATGAGCGAAGGTGAGGAAGACTCGCACGCATCCCATGCGCATGGACCGCCTCCACTTCCGGAGCCGAAGACCCCGTTGTGGTTGACGGCCGTTGGTGCCGTGCTGTTTTTGATCGTCGGTCTTGTCTGGGGTCTGAGCACACCCTAGCCCGCCTTCGATTTGCCGCGATCCCTTCGTTGGGGCCTGCGGTGCGGTCCTCTGACGGAGCCGTGCGACGCCGTGTGCGTGTGCTACCAGCACACGCACCAGAGCCACACAAGGCTATTCCGGTCCGCTCCTCGGCCCCGCCTCGGCCTCGCGTCAACTTGAAGGCGGTCTCACTCTCACCTGGAAATTCATGAGTCGCAAATGACCGAACTCACAGCTCCCGAAGGCAACATCGCTCGTACGAGTGCCACAGGGCGTGACGAAATGGTGCCGGAGCTCCTCGCGTGGAGTTCCTCGCTGTCTCATGATCGTCTGCTCGTTCGTGAAGATCTCCTTGGCAGTGCGGCGCACGTCACGATGCTTCGCAAGGTGGGGTTGCTCGAAGAGGACGATGCGAGGAAGCTTCGCGGCGCCCTCTTCGCGATGTTCGACGAAGCGTCCGCGGGCACGCTCGTCGTGCCCGACGGCGAAGAAGACATCCACATGGCGATCGAGGCGCGCCTCACGCGTGATCTCGCACACGTCGGCAAGCGGCTGCACACGGCGCGCTCGCGCAACGATCAGGTTGCACTCGCGCTGCGTCTTCACGTGCGCGATCAGGCCGCGCGCACGCTCGGTGAAGTCGGGGGGCTCGTTCGCGAGCTCGCCATGCGCGCACGAAGAGAAACGGGCGTCATCCTGCCGGCGTACACGCATCGCCAGCGCGCTCAACCCGTGTCAGCCGCGTTCGTCCTCGGTGCGTGGGCCATGCAGCTTCTCCGCGCGGGCGAGGTGCTGTCCGTGGCGATCGATCGCGCGAACCAGTCGCCGCTCGGCTGCGGCGCGTGTTCGGGCACGAGCTTGCCCATCGATCGCAATGTGGTCGCGAACGTGCTCGATTTTCCAGCCGTCACCGACAACGCGCTCGACACGATCGGCGATCGCGACTTCGCCATCGATTGGACGTACGCCGGCGCGCGCGTCCTGCTTGCTCTCTCGCGGCTCGCCACGGACGTCGTTGATTTCACGACGAGCGAGTTTGCGTTCTTGCGCATCGGCGATGCCATCGCGGCCGGCTCGAGCATGATGCCGCAAAAGAAGAATCCCGACGTCTTCGAGCTCGTGCGCGGCAAAGCCTCGCGCGGCGTCGGCAATCTCTCGTCGATGCTCGTGCTCGTCAAGGGACTGCCGAGCGGTTACGCGCGCGACTTGCAGGATGATCGCGAAGCCGTGCTCAGCACGGGGCCGCTCGTCCGCGGCGCGGTGCGTGCGGTGCGTGCGGGGATCGTACATCTATCGTTCGATCCCGAGACGTGCATCGCGGCCGTGTCGGACGGCTCCACGCAAGCGACCGACGTGGCCGAGGCGCTCGTTCGCAAAGGCATGCCGTTTCGTGAAGCGTACAAGGCAACGGGGCAATTGGTGCATTCTGCACGCGAGCGGAAGATCCCGCTTTCGAAGGTTTCGCTCGCGGATGCGTGCGCAATACATCCTTCGTTCGACGAGGGTGTACTCGCCGTGCTCGATCCGCGCGTTGCCGTGGCGGCAAAGAAGAGCGCCGGTGGGACCGCGCCAGAGCGCGTGAGCGAGCAACTCGTGACGATCGATCGAAAAGCCTCCGAGCTCGCGCGCAAAGCCGAAGGCATCCCGACGCTCGATGCTCTCAAGACACGAGTTGAGTCGGCGGCGATCTAACTTTCTTCGTCGTCGTCCGCTCTTCCGTGAGCGTGGGGCAGAAGCGTTGCGAACGTGATGGGACGGCCGCCGAAGCGATCCTTTGCCGAGAGGAGCACAGACTCGATGTCCCTCCTTCGTGCTGCGGCTCGATCCGGGAAAAGAGTTCTTTGAACGCCGCCCGCTGCCGTGAGCTCGTGCGCCGCGACGCCGGTGAGCCTCACGCGCGCGCCGGCGAGCGGGAAGCGGCCGAGCAGTTCTGTGCATACTGCATGCAGCGTGGTCGTGTCGCTTGCGGGCTCGGGCAACGCCATCTGCCGGGTCAGGATCGTAAAGTCAGCATATTTCAATTTCACGACGACGATGCGCGCGGACAGATCGGCCGCCGTCAGGCGCTCGGCCACTTTTGCCGCGTGCTCGAGCAAGGATCGCTCGACGGCCTCGCGCGTCGTGAGATCTTCTTCATACGTGCGTTCTGCACCAATCGACTTGGCCTCGCGATCGGGCACGACTTCGCGCGGATCCTCCCCGCGTGCAAGATGCCGTACCTCGGGTCCCCATGAGCCGAGCATGCATTCGAGACTCGCTTCGTCGGCGCGCGCGAGATCGCCTAGCGTTTTGTAACCGAGCTTCCGGAGGAGCGGCGCCGTCTTCGGACCAATGCCCCACATGCGCTCGACCGGCAGCGGCGCGAGGAATGCCGCAACGTCGTCACCGACAATCGTGAGCCCGTCGGGCTTGTTCATGTCGCTCGCAATCTTGGCCGCGAACTTCACCGGCGCGACGCCGGCCGAGCACGTGAGGCCCGTTGCATGGCGCACGTCTCTGCGGATGGCGCGCGCGATGGTCTCGCCGTCGCCAAAGAGCGACTGGCTGGCCGTGACATCGAGGAAGGCCTCGTCGATCGAGAGCCCCTCGACGAGCGGCGTATACTTGTAAAATACATCGAAAACTTGCCGGCTCACGTCTTCGTAGTGACCATGCTTGGGCGTCACGACGATCGCGTGCGGACAACGCCGGAGCGCCTCCGCCATCGGCATGGCCGAGCGCGCACCGAACACGCGCGCCTCGTAGGATGCCGTCGAGACGACGCCCCGACGCGCTCGGCCGCCGACGAGCACCGGTTTCCCGCGAAGACGCGGATCGTCGCGCTGCTCCACCGAGGCGAAGAACGCGTCCATGTCGATGTGGAGGATCTGACGGTCTGTCACGATGACCTAACGATGTTGTGTAACGCGTTCTAGGAAAAATCGAAGCGGAGTCAGATCGATGGCGTGGGGCGTGCAGAGATGCGTCGCCATGAAAAGCCATACGCTCGTTGCCGTCCTCTCCTTCACGTTCACCATCGCGTCTTGCGGCCTAGAAATAGGTCATGACTCGATAGACAACTCGACGTCCGCCGACGAGGATACGCCGTCGCGGACAGCGCCAACTGGCGGAGCGACAGTCGACACCATTGCGCCGAGCGACGTGACCGATCTCGTCGCCACCGAAGTCTCGCATGCGGCTGTGAAGCTGACGTGGACAGCGCCAGGTGACGATGGCGACATCGGTAAAGCCGCTTCGTACGAGGTTCGTTATTCGAAAACGCCCATCACGACGGACGCGGAGTTCAGCGCGGCAACGGCAGCAACGGGGCTACGTGCACCGGCGTTTGCGGGGACAGCCGAGAGCGCGACGATCGGCAAGCTCGATCCCGAAACGACGTACTACTTCGGTCTTCGCACGTACGACAAAGCGAGGAACGTGAGCGCCATCGCGCTCTCCAACGTCGTGACCACGAAGGCGCGCGCGAAGATGATCATCACGGAGGTATCTCCTGCAAACCCGTCGAAAGCGGATTTCGTCGAGCTCGTCGTGACGAAGGCTGGCTGGGCAGGAGATCTCGAGATCACGCAGGCGAATAGCTCGCTGCACAGGTTCTCGGGCTTCGATGTGGCAGCGGGTGATTATATCGTCGTGCACGCGTCAGGCCTGCCCGGTCCAGCCGGCTTTCAGCAGGAGGACGAAGTGCACAGCAAGACTGCCTCCACGGCGCTGGGAGCGGCGTCGTCCGCGGAAGCCTTCGATGTGTATTCATCGCAAACGAAGATCACCGGGACGGACAACGTCGTGTCACTCATGGACGGCGCCGCGCCGCTCGACGCGGTTGCTTTCTCGCAGCGCTCCGGCGTCGCGTCGGCGGCCGCCATGGCGGCGTTCGCAACAGCGAGGTCGAATGGCATGTGGAACTTTTCGGTTGCACCGATCCGCGGCGTGAACGACTGCGAGACGCAGGCCGAGGCCGTCGCGGTCTCCACCGTGAATGCCGCGACGTGCGGGAGGTTCGCAACGGGAATCACGGCGGGTATTTCCATCAACCGCCAAGAGCAGGTCGACACGAACAGCCGCGCGGATTTCTACCTCGCCGAAGAAACACCGGGCGCGGTCAACACGCCCGTGGCGGCGCCTCGACTCAAGGGCGTGACAACCACGAGTGCAACGCAACTCGAACTCTCCTTCGATCAAGAAATCGCGCCGAGCACCATCAGCGCTCAGGCCTTTACGATTCCCGCTCCTACCATCACGGCCGCAACGAGGACTGGCCCGAACCGTGTGCTGCTCACCGCGAGTGCGCCTATCTCAGGCCCATTGGTGGTGACCGTTTCGTCTTCGGTCACGAACCTCCAGGGTGTGTCCGCACGGCAGACCGCGAGTCTGTGCGCTGGCGTCGATCCCGCGCTCACGATCAGCGAAGTCAATCCGAATCTGCCGGGTGGAGCAGATCTCATCGAGCTCGCGGTCACACGCGGCGGTCCGCTCGAGCGCTTCGAGGTTCGCGCAAATCCAACGGCCGCGGGCGCAACCGGAACGTTGCTCGCAACGCTGCCCGCGATCTGTGCGGCCGCGGGCGATGTCGTCGTCGTTCATCTCAACCCGGCGGCCGCACCGGGCGCAGCGCCCGCATCCGAGACAACGTCGATGATGCAGTATGCACACATCGCGAACGCCGCGAACTACGACAGCGCTTGGGATGTCTTGGGCGGCAAGACGGATCTCTCCACGAAGAGCAACGTGGTCGCGCTGCGCAATCCGGCAGGCGCATATGTCGAGGCAGTTGCATTCACGGACGCCACGGCAACTTCGCTCGCGTTCCAGAGCTCACTTGCGTTCATCCAGAGTCAAGGCCTCTGGGCGCCAGCAAATTGCGGTGGCGCTGCGTGTACGGACACGAGCACACCGAAGGCGTCCGACATCTCGGCGAACTGGGCAGGGTGCGCGACGACGACCGCCGGCGAGAGCGTCTATCGCACGGCAGCGGGGAACACCGCATCGAGATGGGTGGTGGGCCCCTCGTCCTTCGGCCGCTCAAACTGAACGCGCAATCAAAATCATCGTATACAATTAGAGATAAGAGCATGAGCGACGACGGAAAGAGCAGCAACGGCGACTCGTCTGCACCGTCGAAGCCAGAGAGCTCGAAGCCGAGCAAGCCATCGGAAGATGTCGTTGTCCTCGGTCCCCCAACGTCCGATGGCCAAGGCGTTCACGTGCTTCGTGCCCGCAACGAACAACTCGAGGCAGGTGAGCTTCGCACGCTTCGCGATGGACAGCCGATCGTCGGCGAGATCCTCTCGCTCGAACCGCGCAAGGATCAACCTCGCGTGTGTGACGTGCGCGAGAGCTGGCCGGCGACGCGCCAAGCATCTCCCTCTCACAAGGGACCCGCGCGGGTTGCAACAACGGCCTACCGCGCCGGATGGGACGAGATCTTCGGCCCCGCAAAAAGGAAAACCGATCGCTTCGATATGAATTGATCTCAGAGCGTGTTGGACAGCCGTCGCGAGCGAATCGAGGCTAGGGCGGAGCGCGAGGAGCCCGCGCAAGCGTACGTTGTGGTACGTGCGCAGGCACCGCAGCGCCCAACCGACGAATCGATTCGTGCAGCAGGCTGTCGAACACGCTCTCAACGGCTTGCGCGCTCAAGAGCCACGACGTGAATCGTGATGGCGATCATGATGACGGCGGCCGTGACAGCGTGCGCACGTCGTTTCTTGGTGCGCTCCTTCAAGCGTTCATCGCGGAGCTGCAAGCCAAGTCCGGCGTGTGCAACGAGAAAGAAGAACGCTACACCTGCGGGAGCGAGCGCCATCATCCCGCCACCCGTTGCTGCCGGCGAGCCGAGAACGGGCAAAACGACGATCGTGTGGCCGAACGCGAGCGCCGACGTGAGGAAGCCGAGCGCCACGTGTTGCCGGATGATGGGTGACGACGGCCGGGCGCGTCTGCGCGCGCGAAAACGAAAGACCATTGGAAGGATCGCCGCGGCCGCAAGTGCCATGGTGGCGATCCATCCACTGTAAAATGCAATCACGCGACGTTTTCGAGCTTCATGCTCCTTGGCTCTGTGACATCACGCTGCCGACGAAGAACGGGCCCATCTTTTCGATGTACGCACTCGTCTGGCGCGTCTTGCGCATGGCCTGCACCAGGTGCGAAAGCGTATGAAGATCACGGCCAATGAGGCCAATCACGAATTCATTGTCGCCGGCATCCAGGCCGTAACACGTGAGGCGCACGTCTTGTGCTCGCCCCGTCTCGCCGTAGGCGTGACCGAGCGCCGCGTGCTCGCGCATCATTTCACCTTGTTCCGAGGGTAGGAGCCGGGCGAACGCACCCTTGCGGCGAAGCGGATACCAGACATGCCAGGCGAATTCGGTATTCGTGACCGCTTCGATGGGTTTGCGGAGCAAGAACCATTCGAGCTCCGCTTCGCGCCCGATGGAGTACGAGCGCGCGAGCATGGCGAAGTCGTCGCGGAACTCGACATGGGTGAGCGGATCTTCGGCGAACAGTGGCCGAACGACTTTGACGAAGTGCTCGGGATCCTCGCTCCACGTGAGAAGACCAAGGCTGCGCGGATCGACCGTGTCGGCGTAGACGACGTGTGCGATCTTGCGCTCCAAGAGCACTTTCGCGAGCTCCTTTCCTGTCTTGTCCGCGGGCGTGCCGGAAGGAACGCGGAAGACGAGTAGCTGCATGAAGAGGCGGCGGTTCATTTGCTGCCGCACACCATCCTTCTTGGCGCCATACTCGTTGAGGTCGATCACGAGTGATCCCGCGGCTTCGGGGGCGCCTACATGGCTTGGATGTCCAGGTTTTTTGTCGGAGTTCATCAGTGCGCCTTCTAGCATCGTGATTACCAAACCACGAGTTCATCGCGGTGCACGAGAACCGCATCGTCGCCCGAGCCCTTATGGCCAGCAAGGACAACGGCGTCGGCTGCAGCGCATCGCGCGAGACCTCGCCCGAGCTCGGTGCCCGCGGCGTCCAGTACGCGGACGGAATCGCCTTCGCGGAAATCTCCTCGGATCCCCAAAACACCGACGGACAGAATGCTTTTGCCCTTCATACGGACCGCAGCGGCGGCGCCCGCGTCGAGCCACACGTCGCCGCGCGGGCGCAGCGTGAAAGCAATCCAGTGTTTCTTCGCCGTGAGACGTCGCGCGGCAGCCGAAAATACGGTGCCTTCGTCCTCGCCCGAGAAGATGCGGCGGAGGACGTCGTCGCGGCGGGCATTGGCGATGACGACGTGCGCGCCTGCAAGTGTGGCGCGACGGGCTGCTTCGATTTTGCTTGCCATGCCGCCGAGGCCGACATCGCTCTTCTTCGCGCGCACCAGCGGCAGCGCCTCCGTTACGACGTCATGAACGATGGGCACGCGCTCGCCGTCTGCGTCGAGCAATCCTTCGACGTCAGAGAGCAAGACGAGCACGTCAGCCTCGACGAGCGGGGCCACCATCGCGGACAATTCGTCGTTGTCGCCGAACTTGATCTCTTCGATCGCAACCGAATCGTTCTCGTTCAAGATGGGTACGCACCCAGCCGTGAGAAGCGCCGAGAGCGCGCGGCGCGCGTTGTTTGCGCGGACGCGGTCGGCGAGATCGGCGTGTGTGAGCAACACTTGTGCGACGGCGATCGATGCACGACCAAATGCTTCCTCGTACGCGCGCATGAGCAGACTCTGTCCCGCCGCGGCTGCCGCTTGCAGGCGCGCCATCTCTTTCGGTCGTGCGCGGTAGCCGAGCTTCTTCGTGCCGAGCGCGATGGCGCCGCTCGACACGATGACGAGTTGCCTCCTATCGCCAAGGAGAGCGCTCACCTCGTGCGCGAGGCGCTCGTACGTCTTTGGATCGCGCGCAAGCGAGCTCGATCCGATCTTGACGACGACGCGGCGCGCGGAAGTGATGCTCGCGCGCGGATTGGTACGCGCGTCTCGGCCGGGCAGCGGGATCATGCGTGAACGCTTGGGAGGGCTTCGTCGAACGCAGCTTCGAGCCTGCGGACGAGCCAGTTCGGTGCACCGGCAATCGAGATGAGAACACCGTCGATGATTTGCGTCGTTCGATCCCTCATGTCGTCGGGGGCAAAGGCACCGCCTTCGCGCGAGGGATGGGCCTCCGTTGTGAACGCGTAGAGCAACGCCTGATCGATTGCGCGCCGGATGCGTCGCGCTTCCTCGACCTCGACGCGGATCGAGCGTGCCGAGCGCGCGGTCTCGAGGTAGCGCGCGAAGAGGTAGCCGAGCACGAACGTGCCAAGCGCCGAGCGTGCAGGCGGGATCATCGCGAGCGGGCCCATGCGCCCGAGCATCTTCGTTGTCACGAACGTCACGCCTTGCGAGAGAAGGCCTCGCGTTCCGTTTGGGCCGCCGGGCTCGACGAGCACCGCGCGCGCTTCCGGCGTGAGAGAGAGGCTGTGGCGTGAGGCGAGATCGTGAACGAGCGCGCCCCGGATACGTCGAACCATGGCGTCGGGCACCCACGGCAGCGGAACGATTCCAGATGCTGCGCCGAGAATGGTGTACGTTCCAAGCCGGCCGCCACCGAAGGGGTGCCGTGCGAGCTCCTCAGGGTGCTTCGAGGCAAGCTCCGCATCATCTTGATCCGCCATTCGGCCACAATAACAGAAAGACGTCGCGACCGGTTCAGAGCGAGTTCGCCAGCCGTCGCGAGCGAGTTCGCCAGCCGTCGCGAGCGAGTTCGCCAGCCGTCGCGAGCGAATCGAGGCTAGGGCGGAGCGCGAGGTGCGTGTGCAAATAGCACACGCACACGCCGTCGCACGGCTCCGTCAGGAGCCCGCGAAAGCGTACTTGTCGTACGTGCGCAGGCACCGCAGCGCCCAACCGACGAATCGATTCGCGCAGCAGGCTGGCGAACTCGCTCTCAGGCGAATGCGAGAGAGAAGGGGCGCAGTTCGACGACGACGACTCCCGACGCTTCGCATGCCGCGAGGAGATCGCTCGTGCGATGTTCCTTACCAAGATCGATCATGACGTGCGCGCCGACGATCTCCATCGCGATGCCGCGCTCTGCAAGTTGAGGTGCAAGCGCGTCGAGCGGCCCGTGGATGCGGGCGATGTAGCGCCGTTCGGCGCGCGCGATGGACGAGGGCGATCCCTGCGCGACTACGTGATCGGCCGAGATGACGATGGCCTCATCGGCTGCGAGTGCGAGAGGCGACGTGAGCGACATAGATGGCAAAAAGACGATCCACGGTCGGTCTTCGAGCGCCTTCGTCAGTGTCGTAGCCCAACGAAAGACCGTCTCCTCGGGCAAATCTCCGAAGGGATTGTCGAGTGCGAGTACGTCCGCGCAGGTTGTCATGGCCGCCGCAACGACCGTGGCGCGGCGCGCGGGTCGAATGAGGCTGCCGAGGCGAGATTTCGAGAAATATGTAAGCTGCAAGCAGTTGAGGACTTGCGCGGCGAGGGTGCCGGCCTTGGACGAAGACAGACCGGTGAGGCGCGCGCTCCAATAAATGTACTCTGCAACCGTCCAATTCGGTGGAAGCGGCGGATTCTCGGCAGCGCCGGCGACGATCCGTCGTTTGGCCGCGTCCTGGGCAGGCACTTCACGGACGGAGATCGTTCCCCGTTCGGCGGGCAAGAGCCCAACGGTTGCGAGAAATAGCGCACGCGGAGCCCCAAGGACGAGAACGCGCTCGCCAGTCGAGCGCAGCGTGAGGCCGTCGCACGAAGGAGTGTCTTCCACATCCACTCGTAAGTCCTCGCAAGCAAGTAGCGGCGCTGACGACACAGTCATCACGATAGCAAATCGTTCCTCTTCGACGCGGACTTGGAGAGCTTCCTCGCTTGACAAAGGAGGCTCAATCGACGAGCGTGCGTGGCGGAGAGCTGACCGAGTGGCCGAAGGTGCCTGATTCGAAATCAGGTGTAGGGCAACCTACCAAGGGTTCGAATCCCTTGCTCTCCGCGACACACATGTTTCAGGGCGCCTCATGAGGTCTCAGAGGCGCCCTTTTTCGTTGGTAGTTTCCGATAGTTAGCCGTCGCAGCGCGTCGCCATGCGTCTCGCCGAATCCCAGGGCAGCTCACCGAGTTAGTCGACCTGGAAGACGACTCGGGTTTCCGACCCATTCTCAAGTCGACTAAACGGACCTCCGGACGGTTGTCCGGTCGGGTCTTCGCTCCAACGAAAAGGTAGCTCTCTGAGTCTCCGTTCCGAAGGAGGTTCAGCATGCGCGCTCCCGCTCCCTTGACCCAAGCCAAGCTCGACGCCGAGAAGTCGGGCGCCAAGAAAAGAAGGTGCTCTACGACGGCAAGAGGCTTCAGTTCGTCGTCTACCCGAAGTGCGGAAGGCGTCCGGCCTGCTGTTCGTGGATCTACGGCTTCGAGTCGCCTGTCACGAAGAAACGCACGACGATGGTGCTCGGGAACTACCCGGCGATGGGCCTCGCCGAGGCACGACGAGCTCGCGACGTTCAGGACAAGGTGCTCGACCGCGGTCTTGACCCGAAGCTCGAACGCAAGCGCGCGAAGACGATGAGCGGTCTCACGTTCGAGCAAACTGCGCGGGCGTGGGACGTCACGCGCGCGGGCGTCGTGGCGGATCGTACGCGTGAGACCGCGATGCAACGTTTGGAGCTCCACGTGCTCCCGAGACTCGGCGCGCGCCTCTTGCCGACCATCACGGCGAGCGACGTGCGCGACGTGTGCGACCGCATCGTGAAGGCCGATCACGCGGAGACGGCCCACCGCACGCACACGATCATCAACCAGATCTTCGACTGGGCGCAGTCGAGAGACATGCTCGAGAACAACCCGTCGCGACGGCTGAAGGGTGCGTACCCATCGCCCGAGGCAAAGAACATCGCGGCCATCGTCAGGCCAGAGCCCTTCGGGCATCTGCTGCGTGCCATCGACGACTACAGCGGTCACCTCGTGACGCGTGCAGCGCTGCGTCTCGCGCCGCACGTCTTCCTTCGTCCCGCCGAGCTGAGAGGCGCGACGTGGGACGAGTTCGACTTCGACACTGCGACATGGGTCATCCCTGCGAAGCGGATGAAGAGGAAGAAGAACGGCGATCACCTGGTGCCGCTCTCGAAGCAAGCGCTGAGCATCCTTCTCGAGCTGAAAGAGGCGACGTTCCGGAAGCCGACGTCATACGTATTTCCAGGTACGCGCGCCGGCAAGGCGCTCAGCGACAACACGCTGAACGCGGCGCTCACGACCCTTGGCTACTCGGGAGAGGTACATCGGACGCACGGCTTCCGCGCGTCCGCGTCGACGATGCTCAACGAGATGGCTTTACGCTCCGACTGCTTGGGCAAGTTCAATTACGAGCACATCGAAGTTCAGCTCGCGCACAAACAGAAGAACGAAAGTAGGGACCCGTACATGCGTGCAAACTTCATCGAACAGCGTCGTGCGATGATGCAGATCTGGTCGGACGAGTGCGACCGGATGCGGGAGCTCGCCAGCAAGGTGGCGGCATGAACAAGAGGGAGCTCGCAGCTCGTATCGCCGAGATGCAGGCGAAGCTGCGTGCCGCTGGTGTCTTGCGCGGCACCGAAGCCATGCTCAAAGGGGACAAGGTCGCCGCGCTCAATGTCGCCAGCGAGTTCGTTGGCGGACCCAACGAACTCGCATACGCGACCGCAGCGACCCTCTTGGATGCCTTGGCCAAAGGCGATACTGAGACGGCGGCGGCCGCTTCTATCTACTTCAGGGCGCTCCGCAAGGAGTCCGACGGACGATGTCTGCCCGGAGTTGACAGAATGCTTCGCATGCTCGTGGAGCAGTACGACAGGCTCTTTGACTCAATTGGTGATTCCACCGTAATTGCGACGATGTACATGGCACTTGGTCATGCGTACATGTGCAATGACGACGACTTCAATGACGAGTTGGCTCGTCAGATGTTCGCTCACTTGAATCACATGTCCGTCGTACTCCGTGCGGAGCGCGCGCCGAACGATGACATTCCACATGAGTGGGTATGCGCGGACCATCGCGTGCTCGCCAAGGAAGTGGGCTCGCATCGCGCGCTCGCTCTTCTCGCGTTCGCGGAATTTCCTGGGCAGCAGTTTTACTTGGGACGAGTGCGCAAGCCTTCTCATCCGTGGTCCTTGGCGCTCACCGATGACGAATGGCAAGCCATTCGTAAGTGCCTCAAGAGTGAGCATAAACGTGTTGGCGAAGACGAAGATGGCGAAGGCAGATATAAGAGGTGCTTTTCACAATTAGGACGCGTGCGGGCTCAGAATCTGCCACACCCACTTAAGCTTCTTCCGAATGCTTCACGGCTCCGCATACTAGGGAAGTTGCTTATGTTTTTTGCGGATATCGCTAAGTCCGAATCAGGAATGAAACGGGTATACATCATAATGAAACATGCGATTCTCGACGTAGAGAAGGGCGAGAAGGCCGCCGACATTCGTGCGCTCAAGGCGATGGGAGAGAAGGATATCCGGAAGATCGCTGCGATGACATATGCAGACGAGCGGCACGTCAAACGCACCCTGAAGTAAGGAGAGAAGCCGTAAAGCGTTGTCCGGTCGTGTCATGCGGTCATGACCCGTCAATCATGTCCGCATGACGCAAATCCAAGAGACAACGACCGACCCCGTAGAACATCTCGCAGCCCTCGAGCGCAAAGCGACGGAGGCATACCGAGCGCGCTCCGATGCCGAGCAAGCGGAGCGCAAGGCCGAAGAACAGCAAAGAGACGCTGAGCGCAAGGTGCGCGACCTCCGCTATCTCGCAGGCCTCGACAAGAACATCGTCACCGTTCGTTCGGAGGATGAACCGAGCGAGGCGGAAGAGGCGATTCGAAGAGCCGAAGAGGTGGCGCGCGGGGCGCTCGCGCAGTTCGAGACGGCGCGTGATGTCGTCGGTGAAGCGCTCGATCGAGAGCGCACCGCCAATCGTGAGTGGAACGAGACGGCGAACGATCCATCGCTCGCCGAGGCGAGGTGCGTGTGTCTCCGCGCGCGACTCGACGATGCGATCCACGCTCACGAAGCCAGCAAGGCGAAGGCGGCCGACGCTGCGCGCGTGCTCGCCGAGCATGAGACTCGACACGCGAAGCTCGCCAGCGTGGCGATGACGGCGCGCGAGGCCTTCGACGATGACGAGTCGAAGCGTGGCGCGTACGTGAAGGCCAAGGCTGCGCAAGAGGACGCGAAGATCGATCTGGATCGTGCCAAGCGCTTGTCCGCAGACGCGGCCGGCATCGAGAAGACGGACGGCGATCGCGTGCTCGCGCGCCGAGTGGAGCTCGCGAAGAGCGAGACGTCGACCGGCATGGTCAACTTCCGCACCGCTCCCATCGTGAAGCGCATGAGCGATGCACTTGGCGAGCTTGTGGCGTGTCGCGTGGCTGTCCAGGAACTGGACCACGAGATGCGCTCGACGCTCCTCGCCGCCGGTGTCTCCGTGGCGAACGTCCGCTCGCCGGACATAACCACACTGCGTTCGCGTGCACTCGACGAGCTCGAGAAACGACTCACCACGGAGGACGAGCGCGCGGCGCTTCGTGGTCTTCGGTGGGAGCGATGAACACCGACGTGTTGTCGGAGCCGCTTCAGCGACTCGCCTGGCTCATCGGTCAAGACCGCTTCGCCGACCTGTGCGACGCCTGCGGAGGACTCGATACCGTGTACATCCCGAAACGCCTCACGATGGGCCATCCGTGGCTTCGCGTGCTCACGATCGATGAATGGCTGAAGGTCACGAACGCGATGGGAGGCGAGCGCATCTTCCTTCCTCGGTACTTCACTCGCTCGCAGAAGAAGGTGGATGTTTTGACGCTCGCGGAGCGAGGGTTGACTACGCGTCAGATCTCTTTGGAGGCGAAGGTCGGCGAACGGTACGTGCGGCGTGTGCTTGCAGGCCTGGACATGAAGAAGGTGGAGTCATGACACCCATCGAGATGCAGCGATCGCGGACGCGGCAGATACTCAGGAATGAGGGACACGATCCCTCGCAGTACTCCGACAGCGAGCTTGACCGCGAGTGGGACGAGCGACAGCGGGCGGGCGAGCAGTGGCTGCGCGAGAGTGCGTGCTTCGCAGAGTCGACGGGCCGGAGGATCCAAGAAGTGTACAATACACGCACTTCGCAGTGGGAGCCCACGACATCATCGTTCGGGGAAGGGCGCGTCGAAGTCGTCTCCTCGCCCGCACCCATCATCAAGGGCGACGTCGGCGACGACGGCTTTCGCACTCCGGACGATGCCGTGAGCATCGTCAACGCGACGCGCATGCACCAAGACGTGCTCCACGCCGCCGGCTTCCCCGTCTCGACGAGCGAGGCGTACGCCCACGTCACGGCGAAGTGGCCAGACGAACCGGGCTTCGACGCCGAACTTCAGGATCGGATCTACGCCACGCGGGTGCAGCGCTATCAGAACGAGATGGCCAAGTCGGGCTTGCACATCGGGGCGGATGAGGCGGCGAAGTTCGTGGCCGCTGTCGAGAGCGCCGCCGCGAAGCTTCGGCAGACGGAGGCGGCGTACGGCAGGCAGATCGCTCCGACGTATGCGTACGAGCATGCGCTGAAAGAAGTGCAGTCGGACACGTCACGTCAGTACTGATGTGGCGCTCGGCAGTGGGCCGGTCGCGATGCGCCGCAAGGCCGACAAGCGTGGGCGGTAGCGCCTCACCCCATCATCCGCGGCCCTAACGCGGAACATGTCCAGGTGTTACCCTTCGGGTATGGCCAAGACCGCCGACGAGGTGATCCACGACGCACTCGAGCTGTCCGAAGAGGGCCGCAGCCGCGTCATGTCTGCGCTCGCCGATTCGTTCGAGCTCGACGCCGTCGACGAGTGCGAAGGCTCCCAGGAGGACGCAAAGGCGTACATGGCCGAGGTGCGCGGGCGCATCGATGATGTGCTTGCAGGGCGTGTAAAAGGTCGCCCCTGGCGTGAGGCGATGGCCAACCTCGACGCCGAGCTTCGCGAGCACGCTACCCGTCGACGGCGTACGGCGTGATCCTTCATCCCGCCGCCGAAGACGAGCTCCGCGCGATCATGCGGTGGTACGAAGATCGCGGCGAAGGCCTCGGTGCGCGCTTCTTGCTCGCTGCGCACGGCGTGTTCGGGCGCATCGACGCATTGCCTTTCGCGTTCCCCGAGCATCCCGATGACGCGCGAGCGCGGCGCGCTCTCGTGCGTGGCTGGCCCTACGTCGTCGCGTTTGCCATGACGGCGGACGGAGAATCGCACGTGGTCGCCGTGTACCACGCGAGGCGAGAGCCGGGGTACTGGCGCGATCGGCTTTGACGTTCGTGCTTGCGTGCGGTGTGCACGTTCAGGCACAAAGAGTCATGGCCGTGAAGAAGAGTGCGAGCGCGAAGAAGATCGCCGGCAAGAGAGCAAAGGCGAAGGCGGTCAAGAAGGTCGCAAAGAAGAACGTCGGAGGGCGTCCGCGTCGCGCGTCAGGTGGGGCGTCGACATCGTCCATCCTCATCCGTGTGACGAACGTGGAACGCGCGGTGATCGAGCGTGCTGCACAACGAGCTGGTAAGACGCTGACGGCGTTCGTGCGTGACGCTGTGCTTTCGCTTAGCGAAACCAGTTGACGCAAGGTTTCGCTAAGCGATACCTTCGCTCATGAAGTGAGGCCCGCGGCGTTGGCTCGCCCGGGCCTCATGGCCCAACCCCAACGAAGTGAGGTTGAACATGAGCATCGTATCGAACGGCCCCAGTGCGGGCCAAGAAGCATCGCGTGATCGGTCAGCTTGTCGGCCGTCACCACTCGTCATGACTGTCGCCGAGTGGTGGGCCGAAGGTGTCCGACGATTCGGCGAGGACACCGATACCTGGCGCCTCGTGTGCCCGGCATGCGGGCACGTTGCTGCATCGCACGACTGGGACGATGCGGGCGCCCCGAAGGACGCGATCGGAGTCGCCTGCGTCGGTCGATGGCTACCGAATGCACGCGATGCGTCCGGCACTGGACCAGGACCATGCAACTACGATGGCAACGGGCTCAACCCCGTCACCGTCACCGACGACGACGTTGTCCTCCACTTCTTCGCCTTCGCGGATGCGACACCGGAAGGCGGTGCGCGATGAGCCGCGAGGGACAGCCGGGCGAAGGGCGGGAACTTCCCTTTCTTCGAGCCCTCAGAGCGTGCCGTGGGGACACCGAGCGCGAGTGCGAGCTTGTTCGCGATCTCGTTCGAAACGTGCGCCTTGACGTGCGCACGCACGACGGCATGAAGGCTCACGACGGCTCCTGCCATTGGATCGACGACGTAGACGAGATCGTCAGCACCGTTGCTCGCCTGTCCTCGATAGAGGGCCGCGAGAGCTACGAAAGCGACAGCCTGTTTGAAGCGTTCGCACGCCCGCTCGCGCATTCGGGAGATCTGTGGGTCTCACTCTCCGAAGAGATCCGCATGCTGAGCCGCCTTGCGGGGAAGATCATCTCCAACAATGGCGGTTTCTTGAGCTGCCAGGTTGCGAACGACGAAGACGGAGAAGCCGTCGACAACGCGATGCGCATCATCGCCGTGAAGGCTCGCGCGTTCTACGACCTTTCGCAGCGCCAGAAGGACGAGCAAATCGCACGCGAGTGCGCGAGACGCGAAGCGCAACTCAAGGAAGTGGAGAGCGAGACGTGACGAGGCTCGATCGCTGCGCGCTCGAGCGTGAAGTCTCGTGACGACGGATCACCCGGTTTGGCCACGTGGCCGAACCGGGTGCGTCGCGGCGCGCGTTGGCGTGACGTGGTTAGCCAAACCTTGTGACCCGAGCCGAGCACGCCTTGTCCGGTCGAGAACGACCGACGCTCTGGGTTCATTGTGACGGTGGGAGATGCGCCGAGCGGCGCCGCTACCTGGAAGGACCGAGAGAGATGAATGACATGAAAGACCAACTCCTTCGAATCGGCGAAGTGCTCGCGATCGCCAAGTGCTCACGCGCGACGCTCTATCGCCGAATCGGAGAAAGGAAGTTTCCTCGCCAAATAAAGAACGGCGCGTCCGCGTACTGGAAGGCGAGCGCCGTTCAGCAGTGGCTTGACGCTCTCGGCCAGCAGCCAGGACCGGAGAGCGTCGCGACAGAGGCTTGTGGATCATGATCCACGACGACGACGAGCTCCTTCGCCTTGATGAAGTGACGCCGAAGGTGCACCTCGCTCCGTTTTGGATCACGTGGTGGTCCCGAGGCGTTCACGAGACCATCGGGCGACGACGGTCTATCGACATCGCCACCCTCGTTGAGTGGTGGACGTCGCCTCCCGCGCCGACGCCCGGCGACAAGGGCAAGCAACATGCGTGGAGCGCCGCGACCTTCCGAGGCGGCAGGCGCGGCCTCGCCAACGTTGAGCAGGTGACGGCGCTCGTCTTCGACTTCGACGGCGCCGTCGTGCCGATGCGCGATGTGCTCGCCGCCTTGCCTATCGCCTGCGTCGGTCACACGTCGTGGAGTCACGGCACGAAGCCGGGCGAGCGCTTCCGCGTATTCGTCCCTTGCGATCGTCCGATGACGGTGCGCGAGCACGCGCGGCTCTGGATGCTGTTCGCGGACGTCTTCATGGGCATCGGCGCCCCGCTCGACGTCACGACGAAGGACGCTTCGCGACTCTGGTTCGTGCCGTGCGACCGTCCAGGATACGACGCCCACGCGATCCTCGACCGCGAGGTGCTCGACGTCGACGAGGCGTTGACGATCGCGCCCCGCGAGCGTGAGCGCGAGATCCGCGACGTTGTCGACGACCCGCGCGCAGCAGTACGCCAGAAGGGTCTTGGGCACGAGCCACGTGCATCCGCGATTGATCGCGCGTCGCGGTACCTCGCGAGCATGCCCCCGGCGATCCAAGGCAGCTGGGGAGGCACCGCGATGTACAAGACCGCTCTCGCACTCGTACACGGCTTCGCGCTCGACGAGGCCACGGCGTTTGCACTGCTGGCGCGTGAATACAACCCGAGGTGCAAGCCGCCGCGATCGGCGAAGTACCTCGCGCGAAAGGTCAACGAGGCCGCGAAGGCGACGCGCGTCGGCCCGCCTGGCTACCTACTTCGAGAGAGGACGCGATGAATTCGACGGCACAAAAGACGAAACCCCGCGGCGGCAACCACGGGGCTTCAAACACACCAAACAAACTCAACGAACGAGTCGAAGAGGACTCTACCACGCCGCCGAGCAGCGCGGATCGTCCAATGTTCGAGGTCGACAAGCGTGGCGTGTGGCGTGTCCAGTACGGCGCCACGGGCGACGCGACTCGCAAGCTGGTAAGCGGCCCGCTCGAGATCGCCAACCGCGTTCGAACGGCCCGCGGCGAGCGGTGGGGCTGGCTTGTCCGTTGGTGCGACGACGAAGGACGGAAACACGAGACCGTCCTGAATTCCGAAGACACTGCGGGCGAGGCCTCGCAGTTCGTGAGGCCGATGCTCGAGCGCGGGCTCTTCGTCGCTCCGAACGCGGCAAAGGATGTCCTCGCGTTCGTCTCCTCGCAGCGGCACGCGGAGCTCGCGACGCGCGTTCTCCGACCAGGTTGGACGGACAATGGAGCGGCGTACATCGATCCGACTGGCCGCGCGTACGGCCATGAGGGCGTCGAGCGCTACGTGTTCACGCCTGGCGACGGCGTCTCCGAGTTCGTTGGTCAACGCGGCACGCTCCCCTCATGGAAGGAAAACGTCGCGCGGCTCTGCGAAGGCAACACCCGCTACATCTTCGCGGTCTCGAGCGTGTTCGCGTCAGCGCTCATGCGCGATGCGAAGGTGGACGGCGGCGGCTTCCACTTCGTGGGCGAGAGCTCGCAGGGCAAGTCCCGATTCCTCTGGGCGGCGCAAAGCGTCGTTGGTCCACGTGAGGGAGTCGCATCGTGGGAGAGCACACGCAACGCCTTCGGCGAGATGGCCACGGCGCACAACGACGCGCCGCTCATCCTCGACGAGATCGGCAACGCCGATCCGCGCGTCGTTGGCGGCGCCGTCTACACGCTCGCCAACGGCATCGACAAGGCCCGCATGCAAAAGGACGGCGGCCTCAGAGCGCCGCGCCGCTGGCGCACGCTGCTTCTCTCTGCGGGCGAGCGCGATATCGAGAGCATGATCAAGGAAGGCGGGCAAACGGCGAAAGCGGGTCAAACCGCTCGACTCGCGAACATCCCCGCAGAGACGGGAACGCCGTTCGGCGTCTTCGACACGCTGCACGGCCGTCCTGACGGCGCCGTCCTCGCACGCGACTTCGACGTGGTCACGCGGGAGCACTACGGCACCGCGTGGACAGAGTGGCTTCAATGGCTCACCGGCATCGCTCCGGACGAGCGAACCGCGATGATCCGCGAGAGAGCGGACCTGTTTCGAACGCGCGCCCTCTCGCTCATGCGATCACCGTCTGGCGAGGTGCACCGCGTGCTCGATCGGTTCGCGCTCGTGGCAACAGCCGGCGAGCTCGCGACCGCCGCGGGCATCACTGGGTGGCCCGTCGGAGCCTCGCAAGCCGCCACGGAGGCGTGCTTGCTCGCGTGGATCGAGCGGCGCGGCGGCGCGGGTTCGAGCGATCGCACGCGCCTCCTCGCACACGTGCGGCGGCTCTTCACCGAGCAAGGAGGGAGCTTCGAGGTGCGGCAAGTCGTAGGGACGGAGCTGAAGCCCGTCCCTGGACCGTTCGGCGAGCAGGCAGCGTTCCGAGGGACGCGCCTCGGTTACATCGCGAAGAGCGGAGGGCGCGCCTTCGTCCACGGCGAAACCTTCAAGACACACTTCGCGCCGTCGCCGAAGGTGGCCGTGCGGTGGCTGGTAGAAGCCGGATGGATCGTCAACCAGGGACCGGACGGTGGCTGCAAGTACGGCATCGACGGTGTCGACGGTGGGCCAAGGCAACGCCCGAGGCTCCTCGAATTCGACCTCGTCGCGATGCACACCGACGTCGACGCGTAAAGCCGGCGCCTCCCATGAGCACGCCAGGAGGTGTGTGCTTCAACGAAGCCACCTCGGGTTCGTCCTGAGGTGGCTTCGTTACATTTGCACACCTGAACAGCTCGGACGTCGACCCTGGACGTCGTTTGGTCATGTGCATGCCTTTTGGCGGAAGACAAAAACCTCCGGGCAAACCGGGCAAGAAGGAAGGAGAGATCTATTTTTACGTTATTTCTACTCTCTTTCTTTGCCCGCTCTTGCCCGGAACTGCCCGGATCAATTCTTGCTTTTGAACTCATCCTTTGCCCGGAAGATGGACGCTGCCCGGGTGCCGGGCAAAGTTTCCGGGCAAACAATTATCAAGCAATAACAACAACTTGACTCTTGTTTGCCCGGTTGCCCGGTTTGCCCGGACAAAATATGAGAGAGGGGAAGAGGACCCCGTCAGAGATACTGAACAGATTGGGTCAGAAACAATGTGCGCACATGTGCGCTTGACCCGGGCGCCACCTGCCAGACAGCGACACCATCCGCCGCTCCGGACGGCATCACCAACACACCTCCTGGCGTACTGAGGCCAGGGAAGGCGGGAACGAGCGGTAAACGGCGGGAATACGCGGAACAGAGCCGATCACGGCGACGATGGCGGCGTCCTCGCCACGCGCTCGATGGAGGCCTCTGGCGACATCGCAGCACGCCAGGTGGGGCGAAGGCGACTCGGCACGCGCCCCACTCTCGACCCATCCGCGCCGCCGGTCGGGCGCCTCCTGCAACCGGGGTTTGCGACCCACACGGACGCGAGGGGGCGCATCTTCAGCAAAGCAAGTTAGTCGACCTGGAAGACGACTTGAGAACTTGCTGTTTTCACGAAGTGCCTGTAAAGCTGGACTCGCGTGAGAGCACTTCGGCGCCCTTGCTCTCCGCAACCGCTTTCGATTTGAAGTGATCTCGTGTCCACTTGAAAGCAATCGAGTTCCGGCGCAGGGACTCGAACCCCGGTAAGAGGATCCAAAATCCTCTGTCCTGCCATTAGACGACGCCGGAAGAACCCGGCCAACCTACTCGAGCGGGCCCATTTTTCAAGGGCACTCACGTGCCCGTTTCCATTTTCACGAGCTTCGCTTTGTCGCGCGGGGGCTATGCATCTTGCATGTGATTGTACTGTCGAACGACGTACGAGTTACTCGGTTGGCGCAGAGGCGTCCGCCGGCGCGGGCACTTCGATGGGCCTTGGCCTTGGCGCTCCTTCCACTGGGGGAGTCCCAGGTTTCGGCGCAGCATCCTGTTGTCCGGGCGGCGTGGCCGCGTCCACCGACCCATCAGGAGATCTCGGCGTACCGTGATGCGTGTGCGCGCGAGGTGCATGTTCGGGTGCCGCCTGCGTGGTCGTTGCATCCGTGGATAGGTAGCCTGTGTCGGCCGGTCGTTCGGGCTCTGCGGCGGCATCCATCTCCACGGGCGCCGCCGGCGGCGCACCGGAATCCTCAATGCCTCCCTCCGCAGCGTTTGGCACCAGAGGCGGAACTTCGGTCGCCGGTGTGGATGGCGACGTGGACGCGTCTCCCGCTCCCTCACCCGTTGAAAACACGCCCAGCGCGTATGCGACTCCCGCTGCAATCAGCGCGAGAAGAAGAGCGATGACGACCCAAGCGCCACTCTTCTTCTTCGTCGGTGCCTGGACCTGATCGGCGAGCTTCGCTGGCGGGGGCGATGAAATCGGCTCCGCGGGCGCCGTTGAAACATTCTCTTCTGCTTCCTCTGCTTCTGCAGGCGGCGACGGCGTTTCCGCGACGGGCAACGGCACTTCCGCGGAGGGCAACGGCGTTTCCACAGGAGGCGATGGCGCCGACGGCACTGGCTGGTCCACCGGCGTCGCCGTTACCGCGGGCACCTCGCTCACCTTCTCCGTAATATCCTTGTCCGTAATATCCTTGTCGGCCTTTGAGAAAAGCGGGTTTTGATCAATCTCGTCGAGCGATCCCCCTGCTTCCTTGAGAGCTTCCTCGAGGAGCTCCGCAGCCTGTTTCATCACCGTGGGTTCGGGAGCGGTCTCGCTCGCGCCCGCGGGTGTGGCTTCTGGGAACATCGGTTCGGCAGACTTCGCCTTCGAAACAGATGCAGCTTCGACCGGCTTCGCCTCGTGCGTTTTGGCTTCCGTTGGCGGAGGGAAGTTGCCCATGCCCACCATCGTCGGCTTGCGCCCCGTTGCAGCTTCCAGCGGACGCGGTCCCTCAACCTTGGGCTCGGGCTCGGGCGCCTTTTCGGTTGGAGTGGTTGGTGCTGCGCCTTGCGGTGCACGGGCCGGCGGACGCTCGAAACTCTGTGGAGCGACGCCGATCATGGTCGCCTTCTTCAGCGGAGTGGTCGTTGGCGTCAGTGGCGGTATCGCTGTTGAAGGTGGGCGCACGGGCCTGGCGATCGCGCCGGCCATTGGACCATGCTTTGGCAATGGCGTGGTTGGCGGTGCCGCAGGCTTTGGCACCGCAGGCATGGCAGGAACGGTAATTGGAGTCGGTTTGTTCAGCGGGGGGCGCGCTTCAGGCACCGCCGAGATGCCTAACAATGTAGACTGCACGTTCTCGCCGGTCGGCCTGTCCGCTGCCGCGAACTCGGACGTGTACGCACGTCCTGCATCGGCCTTCGTTGCGACGAGTCGGTCGATGACGGCACGCGACGCATCATCGATCTTGATGAACTTCACGCCCATACCGGCTGGCTTGTCAACGGTGGCTTGGGCAGAGTCGCGCTTCCACGCGACGCGCCCAATGCCTCCAAGGATGCTCTTGTCGCCCGCAAGGCGGATCTCGAACTTGAGAAGTGTGCCTGGCGGAAACGGCGCCGGTGTCTTGACGAAAATGCCGCCCTTACTGACGTCGTTCGAGTGGTTGTCGATGAATTCGTCGACTGTGGCACTCTTGTAGCGAACGTTGACAGAGACGATCTTGGCGCGCTTGTCTTTACGCGGATCCTGGCTCATTGGTTTTTCGCCTCGAGAGGCACGCTAACTGTTTTCGCCCATCCTAACCCGTCCGCATTGGAAAACGCCAAAGCCTTGGGTATGGAAACCACACGAGGCACAAAAAGCGCCGAGCGCGGAAGGAAAAATCTTCGTCCGCGCTCGCTTGGACTTCATCCGTTCACCCCGAACGGCTGCCGCATGCGGATCACCAGCCGCGGTGACCGCCACGACGGCCGCCGCCGCCGTCGCCACCGCCGAATCCCCCGCCGCCGAATCCTCCCCGGCCGCCGCCGAATCCCCCGCCACCACCGCCACCGCCGCCGCGGTTTTGGCGCTCTTCGGCTTCGTTGACGCGGAGCGGACGGCCGTCGAGCAGTGTGCCGTTCATTTCGGAGATCGCCTTCTGCGCATCAGCCGGCGAGCTCATCGTCACGAAGGCGAAACCGCGCGAACGACCAGTCTCGCGGTCGGTTACGACGTGAACGTCGGTGACTTCACCAATGTTCGCGAAGCATTCACGAACGGATTCGGTGGTCGAGTTGAAGGACAAATTCCCCACATACAGTCGGTTTCCCATGTTCTCTCTTCTCAATTCGCGGTGACGGCTCTGAGTAGCAAGGAAGACCTACCGTCCAATAGCCGTCGGGATCGGAGGAGGCCTGCACGAAGCGCGGCGCTCGTGCGACCTCACGTGGCAACGAAACTTCGCGTGCGAATCGCGATCCCGGTGAGGAGAGAGCAATCGATGCTGGGAAACGTTCTCGTGAGACGAAGCCGCATACTAGCCAACCCAGGAGATCCCGCAAGCTTCCATTGTGCCGCGGGCACGGAGGTTTTGCGCCCGGCAACGCAGCCGTTCCCATCGATCGCGCGATTTCGTTTTCCTCATGTCGCGCGCCCTGCTACCTGCGCGCTCGATGACGACGACGGCATGCGAGCTCTTAGGTCCGGCGCTCGCGAGCGCATTCGAAAGCAAAGGCTACTTTACGCTGACGCCCGTGCAGGAAGCCGTACTTGCACCGGAGCTCGCCGGACGCGATCTGCGCATCAGCTCGCAGACGGGATCTGGAAAAACCGTCGCACTCGGTCTGACCATTCGTGACGTCGCCGAAGGTCCCGCGCCGTCGATCGATGGCAAAGCCATTCCGCGCGCACTCGTCGTCACACCGACGCGGGAGCTGGCGCGCCAGGTCGAAGCGGAACTCTCGTGGCTCTTTCAGCCGCTCGACGCGCGTGTCGTTTCGGTCACCGGAGGCGCCAGCTACCGCGACGAGCGACGCGCGCTGAAGCAAGGTCCGTCCATCGTCGTCGGCACACCGGGGCGCCTGCTCGATCATCTCGAACGCTCCGCCATCGATCCGAGCGCGCTCTCGGCGGTCGTCCTCGACGAAGCCGATCGCATGCTCGACATGGGCTTTCGCGACGCCATCAACGCCATCTTCGATTTCGTTCCGGAAGGACGGCGCACGCATCTCGTGTCGGCGACATTTCCGCGCGAGGTCAAGTCGCTCGCGGATCGCGTGCAGAGTGATCCGGCTCTCGTCGAAGGCACTCCTCTCGGCACGGCACACACGGACATCGAACACGTCATCCATCTCGTTTCGGCGTCCGAGCGACTCGACGCGATGGTGAACCTTTTGCTGGCGAGCCCCGAAGGGCAAACGCTCATCTTCGCTCGCACGCGGATCGACGTGGCGGACATCACCAAGCAGCTCGCGGACGCGGGCTTTCGAGTGTCGTCGCTCTCCGGAGAGATGGAGCAGCGCGAGCGCAATCGCGCACTCCTCGCGTTCAAGCGCGGCGAATTGCACGCGCTCGTCGCAACGGACGTGGCTGCGCGCGGCATCGACGTGCAAGACATCGCGCGCGTCATTCACGTCGAACCGCCGAGCGATCCGGACTCGTACACGCATCGCAGCGGACGCACGGGGCGCGCCGGGCGCAAAGGCACGAGCCTCCTGCTCGTGACGCCCGCGGCGCTCGCGCGCACGAGGCAGCTCCTTTCTCGCGCGGGCGTCCGCTTTCGGTTTGCGCCGATCCCGACGGCAAAAGAGATCCGCGATGCGCACGACGCCCAACTCTTCGATGAATTGACGAAGGCGGATGCGCCAGAACCCGATGCGCGCGAATTGGCGCTGGCCAGAAGGCTTTTTGCCCACGGGGACGCCGAACGAGTGCTCGCCCGAATGCTGACGCGCGCGCAGTCGAGCGGGCCGACGCAGCCGCGAGAAGTAACGTCCATTGCGCCACCGGAGGAGCGGGCGCGAGAGCGCAAGAACCGCCGAGAGCCGCACATTTATACTCCTCCAGAGAGTACAAAAGGGGGACGCGAACGGGGCGGTGCAGGCCACGGATGGACATCGTTTCGGGTGTCGTGGGGGAGCGTTCACGGCGCCGACTCGCGTCGACTGCTCGCGATGGTGTGCCGGCGCGGCGGGATCCGCGGGAGTGACGTCGGCGTGATCGACATCCAGCGCACGTACGCGATCGTCGACATTGCTGCGGCGGTCGCGAAACAGTTCGCGAAGGCAGCCGTCGAACCGGATCCGCGCGATCCGCGCGTCGTGATTCGCGAGTTCCATGCGCCGCATCGCGCGCACACTGCGGGTGATGCGCGACCGAAGCGTTCCCCCAAGAAACGTTGACGTTTACTCGCGCGCGCGCTCGAGCGCTTTGATGAGATCTTCGTGGTCGCGCACGAACGCCTCGCCGCGGGCACGCATGGCGACGGCGAGGATGCGCGGGAGATCGAGTCCTTCGCCACGTGCGCAAGCTTCGGCGTACGCCGTACGAAAGTCGCGGGGCACGCGTATCGTCCAGTTGTCCGGTCGAAGAATGCCTGGTGTGTTGTAGATTTCACGCATTCCGAAGAGATCGGCGAAGAACACCATCACGTGTTTCGCGCGGCTCGCGAAGAGTTCGGCGAACATCGCGCGCGCGAGTCCGGAAGGTTCATTTGCGATGTCGTTGGCGAAGCGCGCGCGCCGGGTCTCATCCGGTTCGAGACGCGATGCGAGGTATGCAGCGCGCTCCTTCACGCTGCCGTTCGTTCTCCATCGATCGATGACGAGGAGCAGCGGATCGGTGTCGTGGTTGCCGATCATGATCCAATCTTCGGGTTTGGCGTTGTCGCTTCGGTAGCTGTCATCGGGCTTCGTCACGTTCGCCTTCTGCGTCACGCGAAATCTGCCCAGGTTGTGGCGTGCCATCACGCATTGAAGCGGCAGCGGGCACGTGCTCAAGACTTCGCAAACGACGCTGCTCCTGGGCAGGCCGCGTGCCTCGGCGGCGCGCACGATCTCGTCGACGTAGATCGCGTAGCGAGCCACTTGCGCGTCGTCGAGCCATCGGACGTGCATGTCGGCGTACAACGGCGCAAACCGATCGAGCTCGTCGGGTCGCGCGATGGCGAGCGGTGCAAGTGCGGGGTGCGCGGGATCGTCGGGTGACTCGAAGAGGCGCGCGCCCCTCTGGACCGAGAGTTGGTCGTCGGACGCCGTCGCGTCGTAGACCCACGGGCACACGAGGCCGTGTGGATGATCGATGCGGACGCCATCGCAGTCATCGAGCAATTTCTCGATGCGCGCGCGCATGAATGCGAGTGTGGTGCCGTCGTGCCGCGCCGGGTCCAAGACGGGGTAACCCCAAGGTTGCCCCTGCGGGTTCGTCCGGCTCGGCGGCGCGCCCATGACGTAGCTCGCCAAAAACAGATCCGCGCGCGACCACGTGTCACGATGCGAGAGGCCCACTTGCAGATCGCCAAAGAGTCGGAGATCGACTGCATGCGCGTGTGCACGGAAGAGCGCGTGCTGCTCGCTCAGGACGAATTGTCCGAAGAACCACGCATCCACGACGTCCGCGCGATCACGCTCGATCTGTGCGACGCGAGCGCGCTGGGCAGCGCCTGCACCTGGAGCAAGTAGCGACCGATCCGCCTCTGGCCACCTGTGCCAGTCGTCCGTGCCGTGCGATCTCGTGAGCGCCTCGAAGATTGCATCGTGTCTCACCCACGCCTCGCGTTCGCCGAAGGCGGCGACGCGAGCGGCGAGGTCGACCGCATACGATTCTCCTGCTCGTGCGCCCGCGCGGAGGCGCCCGGCAGCCATGTTCACGGCTCTTTCATGCGCTTGGAATGCATAGTTGTAGTGTGCATGCACGCGTGATGTCGGGGCTTCCTCCACGATCGCTTCGACCTCTTCGGGGCGCAACACCGATGCGAAGCGCGCCGATGCGAGCTCGGTGAGCGCCACGGACAGGAGACTCTTCGAGAACACCGAACCGTCGTACGGCGACGAGTTGCCGAGCGACGTTTGCCCCTGCGGGCCGAGCTGAATCCCATTGAAACCTAGCTCGCTCGCAAACGACACCATCGCGTGGCCCCCGCGCGTGTACGGCGAGCCGCGTCCCGTTTCCTCATCGGCGAAACTCGGAAAGCTCGCGTCGTGAACGGCGAGCACGAGATCGTCGATCCCAAGCGCTCGCAGCGCCGCGCGTACGAGATCACGTTGGACGATGCAGTCGCTCACGTGAAGAGCGATCGGAGCACGCCGCGTTCCTTCCGTCGACGTGCACATGCGCTCGTTCCCGCGCGGGATGGCGCCGCACGTCGTGGCGGCGCGAAGCTCGCATGCTCGCTCTGCGGAGGCAGGTAGCGTGGCGCGACAGTTTCCAGAGGATGGTCAACGCCGCGTCGTCATCGAAGGCGTCTACCCCGCGGTGGAGGGCGGTCGCTATCCGGTGAAACGCATCCTTTCCGACGTCGTCGAGTGTAGCTGCGATCTCCTCTCCGATGGTCACGACTCACTTGCGGGTCGCATGCTCTTTCGTCGCAGCGGCGATCACGCGTGGCAATCTTCACCGCTCGTCGCGCGCGGCAACGATCGTTGGTCGGCGACCTTTCATGCTTCCGAGATCGGAAGGTGGGAGATCACCTTCGAGGCATGGATCGATGCCTACACGACGTGGCGTCTCGGCACTCAGAAGAAGAGAGATGCCGGACAGGACATCCAAGTGGAACTCGCCATGGGCGAGCGTCTCCTCGCGCAGGCGGCGTCGCGCACCGACGGCGAGCTGTCCACCCTCTTGAGCAACGCCGCCGATGCCACGGGGGATCGCTTGCGCTCCGCAGACGCGAGACTCGACGCTGCCGTCTGCGATGACGTCGTTCGTGCCATGGCCCTCGCGCCCAACCTCGCGAACGTTACCCGCTACGATCCCGTGCTCTCGATCGTCGTCGATCCGCCGCTTGCGCGCTTCAGCGCCTGGTACGAGCTCTTTCCGCGGTCGTGCGGTGCCCACGGCAAGCACGGCACGCTCGGCGACGTCGTGCGCCGGCTCGATTACGTCGCGCACATGGGCTTCGACGTGCTCTACGTCCCGCCCATCCATCCGATCGGCTACGCGTTTCGCAAAGGCCCCAACAACGTGCTCACCGCTGGTCCGAACGATCCCGGAAGTCCATGGGCGATTGGCGCGAAAGAGGGTGGCCATAAGGCCATTCATCCGGATCTCGGTACGCTCGACGACTTTCGCCGGCTCGTCCGCGAGGCGCGCGCGCGAAAGATCGAACTCGCTCTGGACATTGCATTCCAAGTTTCGCCCGATCACCCGTACGTACGAGAGCACCCAAATTGGTTTTTTCAACGGCCTGACGGCACCATTCAATATGCGGAGAATCCGCCGAAGAAATATCAAGACGTCTATCCGTTCGATTTCGAATGTGAAGATTGGCGCGGCCTCTGGGCCGAACTTCTCGACGTCTTCTTGTTCTGGGTCGGCGAAGGCGTGCGCGTCTTCCGTGTCGACAATCCACACACCAAGTCGCTTCGTTTTTGGCAATGGTGCATCGACGAGATCAAAGCCGTTCATCCCGAGGTGATCTTCCTTGCCGAGGCGTTCACGCGCCCGAATCTCATGTATGCGCTCGCCAAAAGGGGCTTCTCGCAGAGTTATACATATTTCACGTGGCGGGATACGAAAGCCGAGTTCGAGGCTTATCTATGCGAGCTGACGGAGCCCGGTATTTCGGATTTTTACCGCCCGAATTTCTGGCCCAATACACCCGATATCTTACCGGAACACCTGCAGCATGGTGGCCGCCCCATGTTCGTTTTGCGCCTCTTGCTCGCGGCCACGCTCTCGAGCAATTACGGCATTTACGGCCCCGCGTTCGAGCTCATGGAACACGTCGCGCGGGCGGGTTCCGAGGAATACATCGATAACGAGAAATTTCAATTGCGCTCGTGGGATCTCGATCGCGACGATTCGTTGCGCGAGGTCATTACGCGCGTCAATGCCATTCGTCGCGGCAATCCAGCATTCCAGCAAGCCCGGCAATTGACCTTTCACCGGACTTCGAGCGATGCGCTCCTCTGTTTCAGCAAGCGCGCCGAAGACAACGTGGTGCTCGTGGTTGCCAACATGGATGTTTACCGTGCGCATTCTGGTTTCGTTTATCTCGATCTTGGCGCACTCGGTATCCATGAAAGAGAGTCGTTCCAAGTCCACGATTTAATGAGTGACGCGCGCTACCATTGGAATGGTTCGCGAAATCCGATTTCGCTCGATCCACAACGATCGCCCGTCAGCGTATTCGTCGTGCGCAAGAAGATTCGAAGCGAGCACGACTTCGAGTATTACCAATGACGTCGTGGGAGGGCATGTTCGACGGCGCGGACCGTGCGGTCCTTGAACAGGCGCTTGCAGCGTGGATATTTCAGCGTCGATGGTTCCGAACGAAGACGAAAACCATCGAACGAGTGCGATTTCGCGACGTGTTCGCGATTCCGTTCGCCAAGACGCGCTCGCGCATCGTGCTCGTGGATGTGGAGCTCGAAGGCGGCGAAGTCACTACGTACGTCGTGCCGCTCACGTTTCTCGAGGGCGATGAGGCGAGAGAATTTCGCGCGCGCTCTCCGAGCGAGATTGTGCTTTCGATCGTCGGCAAGGGTGACGCGCAAGACGGCGTGTTCGTCGACGCACTGACGGTCGAAGCATTCCTCTCCGAGCTTCTTGATGCTTTCGAAGTGCAAGCGACGCTGCGTTCGGGAGCGGACACTCTCACCATGCGCGTGCTCGCGCCGTTCAACGCATCGGGATTGTCCGATCGGACACCCCGCACCATGGCACGCGAGCAAACGAACACGAGTGTACTTTTTGGCGATCGCGTCATCGCGAAGATCTTCCGCAAGCTCGACGAAGGCCCTAGCGCGGATTTGGAGATGGGCAGATTTCTCACCGATGTTGGCTACGCGCACGCACCGGAACTTGCAGGATGGATCGAGTTTCATCATCCGCAAAAAAGCGCCGAGCCAACCACGGTAGCTGTCATGCATGTGCAGGTGCCAAACCGCGGTGATGCGTGGGCGCATGCGCTCGAGTCGTTGAAGACGTGGTTTGCGGACGTTCTTCGTCGGGAGCGCGCTCCTGCGCCAGCCCTTCCGCCGCGCCATCTGCTCACGATGGCACGGCTTGGGCTTCCGCCCGACGCAACACGTGCGGTTGGCGATTATGTGCATCATGCAAGAAAGCTGGGGCATCGGATTGGTCAGATGCATGCTGCGCTTGTCTCTCAACCGGACAATCCGGCATTCTCGGCCGAGCCGCTCGATCTCGCCACGCGGCTCGGGCTCGTTCATCACGCCGAATCATCCTTCACACGCGCTCTCGGCAAGATTGCGACGCAGCCATCACTCGCTTCCGGCACGGCGGGGAATTCGGTTTGCGAAATCCGCAACCGGCAGGGTGAGATCGAAACGAGGCTTCGCTCGATGACGTCGCTCGACGACGCCGGAAAAAAGACGCGCGTGCACGGCGATTTGCATCTTGGTCAGGTGCTCTTTACCGGCTCGGATTTCATGCTCATCGACTTCGAAGGCGAGCCTGCGCGCACACCCCAGGAGCGCCGAGAGAAGCGCTCGCCGCTCGTCGATATCGCGGGGATGCTTCGATCGTACGACTATGCAGCGGCTACGGCTCTCGCCCTGCGCGATGCAACCGAGCGCATGCGGCTTCTACCGTGGGCGAAGCTCTGGAAGCGCGCAGCATCCGTCAGCCTTCTGGAAGGATGGATCGGCGCCGTTTCAACAACCGACATCCTTCCGAAGGACGCTGCAGCCGAGCGCGTACTGCTCGACTTTTTCCTATTTGAAAAATGCATCTATGAAATCGGTTACGAGATGGATAACCGCCCCGACTGGCTCGAGATCCCAGTCGCGGGGCTCTTGGAGTTGCTAGTTGGAGGGCCGTAGTCTGGCCGCTGGGCGCGATTTGTTCTCGCGTCCGAACGGCCAGATCCTCTCATGGATTTAACTATGCGAAGCGCGCTTCCGACGCGCGATGAGCCACGCGAGCGCACCGAGGGCGACCCCCCCTTGTCCACCGCTCGCACGACCCACGTTGCAGCCACCGCTCTTGCCGGAATCGATGGTAACGGAATCGACGCCGCTATCGGATGGCGTGCTTCCGTCGTTGGACCCACCGTCGTCCGTTGGCCCGCCGCTGTCGGAACCCGTGCCCGCGTCTTTTTTCGCCGCCTCGCACGCGTCATCTGTAACATGCACGCATCCGAGCACGGCGTCGCACGAATCCGCCGTGCACTCGTCACCGTCTTCGCAGTCTCCACAGCTCGTGCACTCTGTGGCACCTGCAGAGGACGCAGATGTCCCCTCCGGGCAGGGCGCGCAAACTGTGTCCGTGGTCGCCGTGCACGTGGTTTTCGTGTAGTTGCCGGCTTCGCATTGCGTGCAAACTGCACACGTTCCGTCATTCAGGTATCGTCCGAGCCCGCACGTCGTGCAGTTGGTAGATGCCGGACCCGTGCATGTTGCACATGTTGCATCACACGCCGTGCACACCGTGTCGGCGGTTGCCGTACACGCTGCCGTCTGGAATTTGCCCGCCGCGCACGTGCTGCACGGTGTGCACGTGTGCGCGGTGAGGAATTTGTCTGCCGAGCAGCTATCGCATTGATTCGCATTCGGACCAGAGCACGTCACACAGCTCGCATTGCACGGCGGCAGTGCGTTCTTGATGTCCGGGACTTCGTCCAATCGAACGAACGAGTAACCCTGTGCCTTCAGCTTCGGCACGATGTACTGCAGCATGGCGAGCGTGTTGCCCTGCGCCCAGAAGTACGGGTCGTGCATGAGCACGATTCCCTTACCGACACTGGTGATCTCTTTGATGTAGGCGTCTCCGCATTGCGTCGTGGTGGCATGACCGATGTTGAGTTGGCCCTGCCAGCATGCCCAGTCGGCGGCGGCATTCGGGTACTGGTCTGACAATCCGCCGATATCCCAGTAAATCGGACCGACGTACTTGTTCATCGCCGAGTCTTTCACCCCGTTGTATGTCGTTGGGTTGTTCCAGTTACCCATGGGCGCTCGAAAGAGCAGCTTGTTCGATTGCGTGTAGGGGGCAATGTCGTTGTCGGTCTCCGTTAGCTCTTGGATGAGTCGCGCACTGGACACGGCTGTGGCGTCCGCATGTGAGGTCGTGTGGTTTCCGATCAAGTGACCGTCCGCCACGAGCTGTTGGAGGATGGCGCTTGCGTTGGGGACTGGGTCATTGGTGTACGGCAAGTCCGGGGACTTAGCGATCGTCTCCCCGATGACGAAGAAGACAACGCGGATCCCCTCGCTCTTTAGGTACGTTGAGAGAGCCGAGGTTCGATCGCTGATTCCGTCGTCAATGGTGAGTGCGAGCGTCTTCGGCGGCAGGCTCGTTCCATTGAATTGAGTTGCGGACAACGGTTCGGCGGTGCTCGCTACACGCTCGTTGGTGCGGGTTGGCGTGGCGTCTGGGGCGCACGCGGCAAGCGTGGCTCCGGCGATCACCAGTGCACTCGATAGAAGAACTCGTTGCATGTTGCATCCTTTCGTTAAGTGGCGGGAGACCGCCCGAGCGCCCGATCCTTGCGCGGTACTGCAAGATTACGATGGGAACGAAAAGAGGAGTAATCTATCTCTCCGGTATCCACACATTCCTTGCGGTCGTGACATTCACTGATTTGCTCGCGCAGCAAAGTCGGTCGGACGGCTGGAAATGCCTGAAAACATGGGGGTTTGCGTAACCTCGTGGCCTGCTCAGCTTCGCCGATGCGGATGTACGTCAGAACTGCCGGGGTCCCTCATTGTCTTGTATTGCCCGCATGTGGGTGTACCATTAGTAATGTGTAATGTTCGCTTCATTGCGCGCGCGTGCGATCACGAACTCTCCGCGGCTGCGTCGTTACTCGTCGTGGTTTTCACGGCGCTCGTGATGGAGCGCCCGACTTCGTCCCAACAGTACGGCAACGAGATCCATTACGGTGACGCCTCGCGCGTGGATCTGCTCCGCGCGGCCTCAAGATCGTCGCGCGCGCATGAAATCGGCAACGGTGCTCTCCGTCGCTGCGAAAGAAAAAGTTGGTTGCAATTCATTATCGCCATGCCGAAGATCACGCGCTGGGCGGGATGACGACATCTCCATGGGCCCATGCGGGTGGTTGATGGTGGGGAGATCAATGTGTTGCATACGTGGGGCTCTTCTTTTCGTGTTGTTCATCATGGGGTGCAATCCATTCGACATGGTTCGCACGGGTGCCGATCCGGATCGAAAATCGGGTTCGCAGGATGGGGAAATCGTCGATGCCGGATCGAGCCTGGATGAACAATACTCCTTCCTTCCGAGCCCAACGCGGACGCGCGTGGTGCAGGGGACGACGACGACGGTCCCCATCTCCATTGTACGAAAAGGAGCGTCCAAGGGTGACATCTCTATCACCCTGACGGGCGCGCCACCCGGAGTGGCTGCCGCTCCGCTAACGATTCCCTCCGCATCCACCACGGGGCAGCTCGAGATCGTCGTTGCTACGACGGTTTCTCAAGGACCGATGGACGTCACCATCGAAGGGAATGCGGTCAACGGGAAAACATCTGCAAGCGAAAGCTTGCCGTTGTTCGTGCGCGGTCCTTCCGGCAGTCTGGATACGACCTTTGCAGTGGATGGCCGGCTGAATGCAGTGTTTGGAGAACCAGCAGTGCCGCTCGACGTCTTCGTCCAGGCCGACGATACCATCCTCGTGCTTGGCGCTTGTTCCCATCAGGGGACACCCAAATTCGACACGTGCATCGCGCGACTTACGTCCGAGGGTGCGCTCGATACCACCTACGGTACTGGTGGAATTGCTATACTGGCTGGCTTGTATCCGTCCGTTGGGGCCCTCCTCCCGGACGGCGGTATCGTGGTTGGAGGTAGGGCTGACGGTGCTGCGTACGGTGTGATTCCCACCAATGGAAGAAACGTCGGTGTGGTCACCCCCCTTGGCGCCACAGTTCTCACGCCGCCGGCCGGCCTCGTTGGAGCCATTGCCCGAGCACCGGACAACCATGTGGTCATGGTCTTCGACGTCACCACGACGGATGCCATCCGCGTGATGGGAATTGCAAAGGTCACGAATGCCGGGGCTCTCGACGCGGCCTTCGGTACCGGCGGCATCGAGACCGCATCTTTCATGGGTAATGATTTCTCGTCCGGCACAGTCATCGCTGTGCGGCCGAACGGCAAGATCGTCATTGTTGGTGAATGGTCCAACGCTGGCAACTCGGGCTACGGCATCTTGCAACTCGACGGCAGCGGCACCAACGATGCATCCTTTGGGATGGATGATGGCCAGACGCTGATCCGCGCAGACGGGTTGACTCGGCCAGGAAAGCTACTTCTCGTGCCTAACGGTCAGGTCATCTCAACGCTTGACGATGGATACGGGGACTATTCCGTCATCGCCTTCACCTCGGGAGGGAATGTCGATAACACGTTTGGCATGGGTGGCATGTTGCCCGTGTCTGACGACTTGGGGCCGCAAGTCTTTTTGGACGATCAGGACCGCCTCCTCGTGACTACGGGTACCCTAGGTGCGCTGGAGTCCGTCCGGCGGTACACGGCAGCGGGGATCACTGACACTTCGTTCGGCAGGAAGGGGAAAGTAGCCCTTCCCCTTCCTGCAGAATCCCTATCCGTATCATCCCTGGCAGACGTGGCATCCGTTGCCGCGCGCGTTCAGACGGATGGACGAATCGTGCTCCTCTCGGGAGCGATCGGGTCGGGAGCGATCAACGCAAATCTGGCGTTGGTTTCACGCCTCTGGAACTAGACCGCTTCCGACGCGCGATGAGCCACGTGAGTGCGCCAAGGACGACTGCCCCTTGTCCACCGCGCGCATGACCAACGTTGCAGCCACCGCTCTTACCGGAATCGACGGTGGTGAAGTCGAGCGTCTGGCTCCCGTTCATGCCCGATCCGCCGCTGTCGGTGCCAGGCGTTTGTTCGCCGCTGTCGTAAGGCGTGCACACCGTGTCCGCCGTTGCGGTGCACGCTGCCGCTTGGAAACTGTCCGCCGCACAAGTGCTGCACGGCGTGCACGTGCCCGCGGCGAGGAATTCGTCCGCGGAGCAGCTATCGCATTGATTCGCGTTCGGACCAGAGCACGTCACGCAGCTCGCATCGCACGGTGGCAGCGCCTTCGCGATGTCCGGGACTTCGTCCAACCGAACGAATGAGTACCCCTGCTCCTTCAGCTTCGGCACGATGTACTTCAGCATGTCGAGAGTATTGCCGCCGCCTTGCGCTGCCGGCGCAACGAACGGGTCGTGCATCAGCACGATGCCTCGACCGACGCTGGTGATCTCATTGATGTAGGCATCTCCGCATTGCGTCGTGGTGGCGTACCCGACGTTGAGTTTGCCCTGCCAGCATGCCCAGTCCGCGGCGGCGTTCGGGTAGGAGTCCGACCGTCCGCCGATGTCCCAGTAGATCGGACCGACGTACTTGTTCATCTCCGAGCCGCTCACCTTGTTGTATGCCGCATTGTTCCACGCGCCCGTGGCCGCTCGAAAGAGCAGCTTGTTCGGTTGGGTGTAGGGTGCAATATCGTTGTCCGTCTCTGTCATCTCTTGAATGAACTTGTTCTTGGACACGGCTGTGGCGTCCGCGTGCGAGGTCGTGTGGTTTCCGATCAAGTGACCGTCGTCCACGAGCTGTTGGAGAATGTTTCCCGCGTTCGGGACCGGATCATAGACGTACGGTAAGTCCGGCGACGGCGCGATCGTCTCCCCAATGACGAAGAAGACAACGCGGATCCCCTCGCTCTTTAGATACGCCGAGAGATCCGAGGTCCGATCGCTGATTCCGTCGTCAATGGTGAGTGCGAGTGTCTTCGCCGGCAGGCTCGTGCCGTCAAATTGAGTTGTGGACAACGGTTCCGCGGTGCTCGCTACACGCTCATGGGTGCGGGTTGGCGTGGCATCTGTGCCGCACGCAGCAAGCGTGATTCCGGTGATTGCCAGTGCACTCGATAGAAGAACTCGTTGCATGATCCGTCCTTTCGTTGAGCAGCAGGAGACCGGCCGAGCGCCCGACCCCTGGACGTTACCGTCAGAATACGACGGAAAGAAGCGGAGGAGGAATCTATCTCTCCCATCAAGCGCAAGATTCACTGAGAGCGTGTAACGAAATCGGCGGATCACTTGACGATCGCAAGCGTCTGCTGATTCAGCGCGACGAGTCGCCCGTCTTCGGTCCATAACTCGCGCGCCTCGGTGACATAACCCGATTGGCTCGCCATTGTGCGCGATCGGTGCACGAGTGGCGCGGCCGAGAGCAGCGCAGGTCCACCGAACATCTCGAGCGTGAACGACAAAGTGACCATGAGGCGCGGCGCAGACATGCGGGTAAACTCGGCTGGCCACCACGCATCGGCGTGAGCGACAACGACCGCAGCATCCGCAGTGATTGGCTCGCGTAAGCGAATGAAGCCCGCTGCATGCGCCTCCGTGCTCCCCGAAAACGGAATGCCATGCACGAGACGAAATTCGAAGTTTTGAGCGAACTCCGGTAGAAGCGAGCCTGCGACTGGCTCGATATCCTGCCAACGCGTCTCGATTGTGGGAGGACGAATCGCAACTTGGCTCACGTTGGTTGGCCGATCCCGTCCGAGCACGCAGATCGCGTGCGCGGGCATCTCCCCACCCTGCATGATGCGCGCGGCAATCACCGTCACGCTCTTTCCAACGCGGAGGTTCTCGACGTGCACCTTCGCCGCTCCAGCCATGAGCGGTCCCGCGATGGTTGCCGTGATGGTGCGGAGCGGACGCCCTAGCCCGCTTTCGATTTGACGCGATTTCATCGTTGGCGGCTGCGGTGCGGTCCTCAAAGCCGAAGCAGGCTGTTCACTTCGCTTCGCTCCGTCGCTCTCACTGTACTCTGTCCACTTCGTGGACTCCGTACAGTTCGAGTCCGGTCGCATCCCGGGCCGCCTCGAACTCGCGTCAACTTGAAAGCGGTCGAGAACTGGTGGTTGCTCCGACGCTTCTTCGGCGAGTACGGCGCGCACGATATAACCAAGAACGAGTCCGCCGAATGCGCCCGGTCCATGACGCCAGCCTTCGGGAACGTTGATCGCGTATGTGCTGGGTTGTTCGGGTTTGAGTTCAAGTGCCTGCGCGAGGTTCATCGCACCGAACATTAGCCTGCTTTCGATTTGACGCGTCGAGCGAACGCTCCGAAACGCCGACTGTTGCAGAGCGCCTCTTTGTCGGCACGCGACAGACGCTTGATCGCGGCTTCGAGTGCGAGCGCTTCGCCTTTGGACACGCACTTTCGTCGTGCGCAAAGCTCGAGGGGCCCGCGCCCGCGCGTGTAGCGAGCGCCTTTGCCGGCGTCGTGCTGCGCGATGCGCGCCGCGACGTCTCGGGCAATCCCCGTGTAGAGCGAGTCATCCGCGCATCGGGCCACGTAGACGAACCAGATGTCGTTGTTGCTTACAGGCGAAAGTCCACGGCGACGCGCAATCATTCAATTGCCAATAAGGATATCCATCTCTACTTCATCAAGGACCGTTACGCCGTATTTCTTTGCCTGATCGAGTTTCGTTTTTCCGGTCTTGTCGCCGGCCACGAGATAACTCGTTCCCTTCTTTACCGAATCATGGATGGTGGCACCCGCCGCGCGCAACGATGCGTGCACGTCCTCGCGCTTGCGCGTGAGCACCCCCGTCACGCAAAAGCTCTTGCCCACGAGTGGGCCTTCCGCGGCAACGACTTCGTGCGGTTGCGGGCGACCCACTCCCCGCGCGATGAGCTTCTGAGCAAGATTACGCTCGTCTTCGTTCTTTAGGAATTCGACGACGCTCTCCACCATCTTTGGCCCGAAACCGCGAATGCCGGAAACCTTCTCGCGCACCTCCTCTTCGCGCCAAGCAAATACGGTTTCGAGTGTTCCGGCTTCTTCCGCGAGCTGCTTGGCGGCAACCTGGCCAATCTGCGGAATCCCGAGACCGCAAAGCAGTCGATCGAGCGTGCGCTCACGTGACCATGCGATGGATGCGATGACGTTCTCGGCGCTCTTGTCGCCCATCCGTTCGAGAGCGGCAATTTGCTTGGCGTCGAGGTCATAGAGATCCGCGACGTCGTGCACGAGCCCCTTGTCGACCAACTTCTCGACGAGGGAATCACCGAGGCGATCGATGGCCATGGCCGCTCTGCTTGCATAATACAATATTCGGCCACGAACCTGCGCCGGACAGAGGCGATTGGGGCAACGCGTTGTCGCGCCTTCGCCGAGCTCGATTTTCCCTTCTTCGCGCAGTCGTTTGACCACGGGTGTGCCGCACTCGGGACACGTCTTTGGCATTTGGAAATGCGGCGAGCCCTCGGCGCGGGCGCGCTCTTCGACGCCCATGACTTGCGGGATAATCTCGCCTGCTTTCTGGACTCTCACGCGATCCCCCACGTGCACGTCGAGCTCGCGGATCTGGTCCGCGTTGTGAAGGGTTGCGCGCGTCACCGTGGTCCCCGCGAGTTGCACCGGATCCATAATCGCGACGGGCGTGAGCGCGCCGGTGCGTCCAACCTGAACGACGATGTCACGCACCGTGGTCACGGCACGCTCGGCTTGGAATTTGAAGGCAATTGCCCATTTCGGAAACTTCGAAGTCGTGCCGAGCACCCCCTGCTGCCCGTAGTCGTCGACCTTCACGACGGCACCGTCGGTCTCGAACGGATAGCTCACACGCGCCTGATCCATGGCGGTGATCACCTTCATCACGTCTTCCCAAGGTTCAACGGCTTCGCGGCGGTGCGTTGGCAGTCCGAGCTCCGCGAGCCACCGCAATGTTTCGGACTGCGTCGCATGCATCTCTGGGCCTTCGACGACTTGATAGAAAATCGCTCGCAGCGGGCGTGCGGCGACCTCGCGAGGATCGAGCATGCGCATGGTGCCGGCCGCAGCGTTTCTTGGATTTGCGAAGGCTTCGAGACCTGCAGCGGTGCGCTCGGCGTTGAGCGCATCGAGATCCTTTCGGTAGATGAGGACCTCACCGCGCAGCGTGATTCTTTTTTCGTGGCGGATATGCGAAGGGATCCCGCGAATGGTGCGAACGTTCATCGTGATGTCTTCGCCCGTCATGCCGTCGCCGCGCGTCGTTGCTTGCGTCAGCTTGCCGTTTTCGAAAATGACTTCAATGCTGGCACCGTCGAGTTTCGGCTCGACCACGAATTTTGCCACGTCACCTTCGCGCAGGCCGGACATCACGCGCTTGTGAAACTCAAACATCTCGCCGGCTGAGTACGCGTTGTCGAGCGACATCATGCGATGCGGACGTCGCACCTTCGTGACCGACGCGCGCGCCTGTCCGCCAACGCGTCGGGTGGGCGAATCTTCGGTGACGAGCTCCGAGTACGCATCTTCGAGCGCGCGCAACTCGCGCATGAGCCCGTCGAACTCGGCGTCGCTGACGCTCGGATCGTCCAGGACGTAGTAGCGGTAATTGTGAGCTTCGATCGCGTGAACGAGCTCGGCGTGGTGGGTCTTGACGGACATCGGACCCCCGCATGTTACCTGCACGCAAGCAAAAGCTTTGGTAGATAGGGGCCGCCATGTCGATGAAGCGCACAAAGCAGCGAAGCTCGGGCAAGAGCAGGGACACCGATGAAGGCGATTTTTGGACGAAGCCTTCGGCGCCCGAGAAGAGCTGGGAGGAGCAAATCGAGGGCAAGGCGGACTCCGAGTTCGTCCCCTACGCGCTCTCCACCCAGTTCGTGAAGGGTCAGCTCGTCACACACCCGAAGTTTGGAAAAGGTGTCGTCGTCAGCGCCGACTCAAGCAAGGTGGAGATCCTCTTCCAAGAAGGAAAGAAGAAACTCGGACACGCTCAAGCGAGCTGACCGCGAGGGTGCGAAACCTCGCGTCAACTTGAAAGCGGTCTGGGAAGGGAAAATTCATGATTTGCGGTGGTCTCGTCATCTTCTTCGTTCGCGATGTTCATGCGTCGGTGCGCTTCTATGTCGAGACGCTCGGTATGAAGTTCGTCGACGACGCATCGGGCGCATCGATTCTTGATGCTGGTGGCGGCTTGCGCATCGGCCTGCACGCGATCGAGTCAGGCCGCGCGGAGCAGACTGAACCAAAGGACTCGGTCGTCGTCAGTCTCCTCACCAAGCTGCCGATCCGCGAGACCATGGCGATCCTCGAGAATCGCGGCGTGACGTTCGACGTACAAGAGATTGGGTCCGGCACCATCGCAGGCTTCCGCGATCCGGATGGCAACGCCCTCTGCTTGTTCCAGCCGAAGTAGGCCTTCTCTCTTGTGGTCACGCCGTTGCGAGCGGCAGATCTGGCTCGAACATCGGCGGCGCGAAACCGTGCACGCGATCGAGCAGGAGGAGCAGGCTTTCCTCGACGAGTGGTTTTCTGATGACCGCGTTCGGACCGAACACTCCGAAGTCATTTCGGGCAAGCTCGAACGCGGTCGAAAGCGCGACGACGGGCACGTCCCTCAGTGTGGCGTCCATGCGCAGTGTGCGCAAAAGATCACCGCCGTGCACGTCCGTTGGCAACTCGAGATCGAGCAGGATTGCGTCGGGCCGTTCGGACCGGGCGAGCTTCAACGCCAAGTCAACGTCGCGCGCGATGCTTACGTCGTAGTCGTCTACCTCGAAGATTCGAGCAAGCAGCTCCGCGGCGCGGCGATCGCCTTCGACGACGAGAAGGTGAGGCACACGAATCATGCGCCAATTCGTTGCAGATTTCGCGCCTAGGGCGATCGGCTACCGCGGTCTTACGTTGAGCTAACGAGAGCGCTCGAGGTCCCATAGCCCGGAGAATTCATGACGCGATTGCGGTAGAAGGCCGATCCCTTTGC
>WQYX01000005.1 GCA_009781005.1 Polyangiaceae bacterium
CCGCTTTCGATTTGACGCGATCTCATCGTTGGGGCCTGCGCTGCGGTCCTCAAAGCCATACAAGGCTGTTCCGGTCCGCTGCTCGGCCCCGCCTCGACCTCGCGTCAACTTGAAAGCGGTCTACCGATTTCAAGCGGACTATACAGCGCAACCCAGTTGCGCTGAATGAACAGTCCATGGCGATGCACACACGTCATGCTTCGTTGAGCCCGAAATCCCGTGGCTCTCGAAAGAAGCGGAGCGTGAGCCACGGGATTTCGGGCTCAACGCAAGTGAGTGCCGCTATAATTGGCCGACGCGCAGCAGCCGTTCGGCAAGATCGGCACGACGGAAGCGTCGCGACCGCTCGGCGAGCACGATGGCCTCCAGATGACGGAATGCCATATCGAGATCATCGTTGACGACGAGATAATCAAATAATCCATAATGCGCGATCTCGATCATCGCGGCTTTGAAGCGGCGTTGGACAATCTCTTCACTCTCGCTGGCCCGGCCGCGCAGGCGTCGCAAGAGTTCGCTCATGGAAGGTGGCAGAATGAATACGGTGACCGCGTCGTGCTGTTTGGCGCGGATCTGGCGCGCGCCTTGATAATCGATATCGAAGATCATCCCTGCGCAGTTAGGCTCGACGCGCGCGCGCTCGATCTCGACGCGCGAGGTGCCGTAGCAGTTGCCATGGACTTCGGCCCACTCGATGAACGCACCCTCGTCGACGAGCGCGTCGAACTCGGACCGACTCACAAAATAATAATCGCGGCCATGAACTTCATCCGGGCGAGGCGTACGCGTCGTGTGCGAGACGCTGAATTTGAGCGCAGGAAATCTTTCTTGGAGTTTACGTGTAAGCGTCGTCTTTCCGGCCCCACTTGGCGACGAAAGAATGAGAAGCAGAAACGGTTCGGCGTGATTCACGTCTCAACTCAATCCGCGTTTCCGTTTTACGGACTCGAGAGCGCGCGCATATTCGAAATCCCACTGGGGGGTGCCCTCACGAACGTGCTTGAGCTGGGCGCGGACTTCCGTGTCGATGTCGCTGTCAATGGCCATGTAGCGTCTGAAGATGGGCCTCATCTGGCGGCGCAGATCGACGTCCTCGGCAAAGACTTCGTCCACGTGGGACGAATGCATGAGCATTGCAACGACTTGATCGAGCAGATGATCCAGAGCGTCGTCGCCAACTTTGATGCCGTGATGCTCTGCGATCTGCTGGCGGACGCGACCGAACTCCGATGCACCGCGCCCCGTCTTCTGTAGGAGGTCGCGCGTCTTGCCGTCGACGATGCGCTCGGTTTCGAGGTAGTTGCGGAGCACGGATTCGACATCTGCGACGACCTCGCGCTGGGCGTGGGCGTCGTCGACTTCGATCGCTTTTGAGGAGGTGAGCTCGCGCACGATCTCTTGTGCAAGCGCAGAGACCTTAGACCCGTAGAGTCGCATCGAGACGTGAACTTAACCTACCCTCTGCTGAAAGCGAAGCCACTTGGGTCATTCGCTTCAGCAGAACCGTCGCGGCGGAAGCTCCGGCAGGAGTGTCGCAGGGGCAAGAGGACTGTTCGATGTCACATTTTGGCCGTATTCTATGGATCTCATGACCGAGGCGGTGGTTTGCAGCGAAGGTTTGCCGAACGTCGGCGACGTCGTCGCTGGCAAGTATCGGATCGAGCGCGTTCTCGGCAAAGGCAGCATGGGGATGGTCTACCGTGCTCAACACGAGATCCTCCGTAAGCCCGTGGCCATCAAGATGGTGCTCCCGCAGCTTGCGGATATCCCAGCCATCGCCTCACGCTTCGTCAACGAGGCTCGCGCAGCCGCCCGCATTCGAAGTGAGCACGTCGCGCAGGTGCTCGACGTCGGCAGGCTGGAGAACGGCATCCCGTTCATGGTTCTCGAGCTGCTCGAAGGACAGGATCTCTCCGATTTCGTCGAAGGGTTCAAGGAGCATCTCCCCATCGCGAGCGTCGTAGATATCGTCCTCGAAGCTCTCGAGGCGCTGGCGCTGGCGCATTCACTCGGCATCGTGCACCGTGATCTGAAACCGTCGAATATCTTCCTGGCGCATCGTCCCGACGGTTCTTGCGTCGTCAAGGTCCTCGATTTCGGGATCTCGAAAGCCACCACTCTGTCCAATCCGTTCGACGACACCGCAGTGACGTTGACGAACGTATCGCTTGGAACACCCGCGTATATGTCACCGGAGCAGATCCGGAACGCGAAGCACGTCGACGCACGCGCAGACATCTGGTCCATCGGCGTGATCCTCTACACGCTCCTCACGAAGACGGACCCGTTCGTAGGCGACTCCGTCGGCGCCGTCTTCGCTTCGATCTTGGAGGACACGCCCAAGCGGCTTCGCGCAATCCGACCTGAAGTGCCGGAAGTCCTCGACAACGTAGTAATCAAATGCCTCGAACGTGATCGACGGCGGCGCTATGCAAATGTCGCGGAGCTTGCAAAAGCGCTCGCCCCCATGGCCTCCACAGCGGGGCAAGGATCTGCCGAGCGCGTGTGCCGGACTCCGGTCGCGCGAAACAGGGGGGGCATGGACGCGTTCGCCGTGGAGACGCTTATCGACGGTAAGGCCCCGCCCGCTCGTCGTTGGATGATCCGCGCAGCATTCGTCGCGCTGATTGCCCTCAGTGTGTTCATCGTCGTGGCCCCCCAAGGGCGGCGCGCGGAAATGAACGGTCCCCGTGTTACACAAGTTTCTCTCGTCACTACTTCAGCGCTCCCCCCGATCCCAACACCTTCTTCGAGTGCAGTGGTTCTGCCGGCAGCAAGTGCATCCGTGCCACTGGTCGCATCGACCTATCCGCCGTTCAGCGAGCTCCCTCCTCCAACCAGCCAGGCTGCTGGCAAGCCAACCCGCACCCAAACCATGAAGCCAACGGGAGCGAAGTCTGCAAACGAAGTCTCCATTGATAACGTCCTCCGTGGAGGGCGGCACTGACGATGACGCACAATCGTCGTTTCCTTGGTGCTCCCATCGCAACGCTCCTGTCGCTTTCCGTCGTGTGCGCCACGAATACAGCTTTCGCGCAAGACACGGCGATTGCCGAAACGCTGTACGAGGAAGGCCAGCGCCTCATTCAGGAGGGCAAGACCGAAGAGGCTTGCGACAAGTTCGCGGCGAGTCACCGGATAGATCCGGCCCCGGGGACCATCCTCAATCTTGCGGCCTGTCATGAGACACTCGGCAAGAGTGCTTCTGCGTGGGCCGAGTACAAAGAAGCGCAGGCTCTTGCCGGGCGAAGCGGCGACAGGCGACGCGAGGAATATGCTGCACGAAGGGGCGACGCTCTCGAGAAGAAGATCCGTCGCGTGATGATCATCGTCGGGGCACCCCTTCAGAACATGGCGGTGACGCTCGACGATCGCGTCCTCGAACGCGGAGCATGGGGAGCTGGCCTCGCTCTCGACCCAGGCCTGCACACGATCGAGGCAACCGCGCCAGGCTATTTGACGTGGAAGACGGAGCTAACAATCCCTGATCGCCCCGGCATCGATCGCGTGCAAATCCCCGCGCTCGAACCTTTGCCCAAAACGCCTGCACCCTCCGCAACGGCCCAACACGAGCAGCCCACGACCAAACGCGCAATTGGTTACGGCGTTGTTGGCGCCGGCGTTGTCTCCCTCGGTGCGTCCGTCTTCTTTGGACTCCGGATGCGGTCGTTCGCGAAAGATCGCGACGCGGCATGCGCAACGGGGACACCATGCTTCGACCAGGCGGCGTTCAACGCCGACCACAACGCCCGCGTGAATCAACAGTGGATGTTCATCACGGCAGGCGCGGGTGTCGTTCTCGGCGGGCTCGGCGCGTGGCTCGTGCTCTCCAGCAAGAGCGCACCATCAACGCACGTTGCGGTGGTTCCACACGCGGATCCGTCAGGCGGAGGCGTTCAGGTGCTCGGCCGCTTCTGACCGCTATTGGACAATGATGGTTCCGTCGTCGCCACTCACTCCAACGTCGAGAGTGCAGACGTCAAACTGCATGCTGCGCCGCAACTTGTAGAGGCCTGGTTGCGATGGTGCCGTGACATGGATGGAAACGTCGTTTGGGGTCCAATTCCAAGTCCAAGTGCTCTTCAGGTAACAGCCTTCGGTAGCCAGAACGCCATAACCAGCGAATGGAACGCAGCCAGGACAGGCAGGGCAGTAGGTGAGGTAGGTGTTCCAGGCACGGTAGTCGACTTTCCCCGTGAGCGTCTGGCCCGGCGACGCGATCACAACCGGTCCATTCGTCGAATCCCAGCGTACATTCTGCACGAAGGCGCCGGCGCAAGCCCGAATGGACAAGGAGACGTAGTATTCCGACGGATCGATGGTTGCGTTATGGACCATGACGGTTTCGTCGATGGTTGTGAACCACTGCACAACCGTGTTCGACTTGACACCCGTGTTCGTGATCGTAAGCGTGAGAGGGCTTTGCGCGAAGTTCGAGGCGTACGTCGGAGTTGTGCCGTTCATCGTGTAAAAGATGACTGCGGGCATCACCGACTGGATGGTCAATATGAAAGTGTCCGGAGCAACCACGCCACCATTGTTGTCGGTCGGATACGCGTAACTCGTTGGACCCACAATGGGGGAAACGTCTGTGCAGACACCGTTGATACAGATATTGCCATTGGAGCAGCGGATGTTGCAGCCGCCGCAATGGCTCGCATCGATAGCTGTCGCGACTTCACAGCCGTTCGCCTTGTTTCCGTCACAGTCTTCGAAGTTTGCATTGCAGGCGGTGTATGTGCACGTGCCAGCGATGCACGCTCCCGTTGCGTGGATGGGGTCGCACACGATCCCGCAACCACCGCAGTTTTGCGTGTCCCCGTCAATGCTTCGTTCGCAGCCATTCACGATGTCGCCATCGCAGTCTGCAAGGCCAGGCGTGCACGCGCCGTAGGTGCACGCGCCCTTCGAGCACGCGTCACTGGCGCTCGGCGCAATGCATTTCGTGGTGCACGTTCCGCAGTGATTGGGATCGTCAAGGAGATCGATGCACTGCCCGTCGTCGGAACAAAAGACGCATTCCGCCGGGACCAATTGCGTGGTGATAGACGGATTGCACGCGGCAAACGCACAGCCAAAGACAGCAAGGAAAAACAGGATTCCACGTTTCATGATGTTCTCAACGCACGAATCACTTGACGACGACAGCACCGATGTCGATCGCGGCTGCACCAAAGGAGCTCGCCTGGGCCGCTTGGCAGTCCGCGGCAGACCGCAAATCGGCGCGCATGATATGAAGGCCGCTCGTCGTTGGGGCCACAACGTTCACCGTAGAGCTTACCGAGATGCCTCCGTTGCTTCCGTAAGGAGGAGCCGAGGTGTCGAAAAAACAGTCGACGGGCGTGGCATCGAACCCGTAAACAACCTGCACCCGCGCGCTCGAGGGGCTCCACACTTGAATTGTTGCACTTGCGATGAGCGACGCTCCTGCGCTCGCTTCAATGACATGGCTTTGGCTTCCGCTCGAGGTGAACCTGAAACCCTCAATGATGTATCCGTTGTTTCTCGCCGGCGCATTCGTCGTGGTGCTGTCTAGCTGAAATACCATTGCATGATGGGGCGTCTCGTTGTCGGCATACCAGCGCAGGACATTGAATGCCTTATCCACATTGGTGGTTGGCAAGGAGGGAATCGATATCGGACTTGCCGCCGTGGAACTTGGATCGGTCCCGTCGGTTGAATAGTGGATGGTCGTTGTGCCAACGCCGCCGAGGGAAACCGCAATAGGCCGCGGCACGATCAAAAGGCCGCCAGGAGACGAAGGAGACGCAAAGCTGGTGCTGACGGGGATCGCGGCCGTGCAGATGCCGTTCATGCAAACGAGCCCCGAGTTGCATGGGTGCTTGCAGCTCCCGCAATTCGAGGGGTCGCTGGCCACATTGATCTCGCAACCCGTGGCCTCGTCGCCGTCGCAGTCGAGATAACCCGGTGTGCACGTGACGAGTTCGCAGTGACCAGACGTGCAACGTCCGACGGCATTGGATCGATCGCCGCACGAATTTCCGCACGCGCCGCAGTTGGCTGGATCATTCTCGGTATCTGCCACGCACGCGGGCGTGACGTACTCACCCAACACGGGCGGATCGCCGATACATGCCGCGATGAGCAGCGTTGCGGCGAACAGGGTTGTGCCGATGTTCACGCGGCTCATGGAACAATGGCCACTTTCTGGGCGATGAGTGTGTACGATCCCCAAGCCCACACGGTACGGTCCCGCGCGAGTCCAACGGTTGTACCCATGCGTGCCATGGGCTGCAGGAAGCCGATGCGGCGAGGAGCTGTCTGGCAGGCATCCCCGTTTTCGCACGCCGTGGTGGGGATGACTCCGTCGCCGAGGGAGTAGACTCCGACATAGCCCCAGCCAAGGACGTCTCCGGTTGCTGTCGTTGCCATGACGCTCTCCCCGCGTGCGTCGATCGCGGTGACGCCTGGCGGCAGGCTTGCAATTTTGATGGGGGCGGCATGCCTGTTGGTGTCGGACAAGCCAGTGCCAAATTGCGCATACCCATTGCTACCCCAGCACCATACCTCGCCGTTGATGAGCCTCGCGCAGGTGGTGGACCGCCCTGCGCTTACTTCGGCCACATTCGATAGGTTGCCAATTTTCGTCGGCGTTGCCGAGTACGTACTACCGTCAGAGGGAGCATATCCCAGCTTGCCGCGCACGTCGTTGCCCCAGCAATAGACCACATTGTCGGCGCCAATCGCGCATGCGTGCGTGGTTCCTGCGCTGACGCTGATGTTCTGCGCTGGGAGTGCCGCAGGCGGGATTTCGAATTCACTCACGCGCGCCGCTGCGACCTTCGGACCTGGGTCCGTCCCACCCCAACACCACACCTTCCCCGTGTCGAGCTCAATCCCACATGAGAACCACTCGCCCGTGGCAACCTGCGAAAGAAGCAGTGGGGAGCCGTCGCTCTTTTTCACCAGCGTTGGCGCGGGCTCGGCCGTTGTCGCTGTGTCTTCGGATACCTGCTGGTAGGTGTTGTCGCCCCAGCAAAACGTCATGCCGTCTTCTTGGATGGCACAAACACCGTGTGGGCCCGCATTCATTGATGCGACGTTGGAGAGGATCTTGGTTGGCGTTGAAACACTGTCGCTTACCTCTCCAATACCAACGCCACCCATGCTGTTCGATCCCCAGCAGTAGAGATCGCCTCCTTCGCTCAACGCGCAGATGGGATTGTCTCCAAAGAGCGGTGGCTTCGAAGGATCGCTTCCAGAGAGTGGCGCTGCCGAAGTCTGCTTCACCGGAACGCTACATCGAAGCTGGGAAGACGCGTCCGTGCTGCCGTCGTTCAATGCGTCGGAATCCGCATCCGGTGCCCATGCGACGAGATCGCAAAGTGGATCAGCGGAATCGTTGTCGCTCGCGTCGGATGCTGCAGACACGTCCGCCGGCGATATTGCATCGAGCAAGCGATCATCAACGGTGGGAGGGGCGTCGATGCATGCGCTGATTGCCCCGGCCCACGCACTCGTCGCAACGCCGAACAGAGCAAGCGTTCTCCAGCGATTCAAGGAAAGCCTCCGGACCATCGTGCGATAATGGCCGCCACTCCTCTCTATCACGAGTTGGGGAATTCGTTCTCATCGGCTGGCATTGGCACATCCCCCGGCAGCTCCTCCTCGTCGTCGCGATCGGCACTCGTTTCGAACGGAGCCGTTCGGGCGCGCCCGTCGCGCTCGAAGCCGAGCAACTGCTCGACTCGCTTTTGTGCACCATCAAGCCTCTCCTGCGTGGCACGGGACAGGCCCACGCCCTCTTCGAACAGACGCAGCGATTCTTCGAGAGGCAAATCTCCGCGCTCGAGAGTCGTCACGATGGTCGCGAGGCGCTTGAGAGCATCCTCGAACGACGTGCCGCGCTCCTGCTCCTCTGGCTCGTCCTTCGCTTTGCGCCGTTTCGGATCCGTTTTCGAACTCATCGCGCGGCAGGTTCGTATGGAGGCAAACGGGGTGCAAGTATGAGCCGAGATTGTCCGGGCACGAGACCCGGAACGATGGCGAAGCCCTCCTCGTCGAAGGCCATTGGGATTGCGAAGCCTTCGCCGCCAACCATCGCGCCGGCATACGCGCTTCTAGGTGGAGCGCCGTCGCTGCGCGTGATGTGCAGCCATGCGGTCTCAGTCACGAGTGGCATGCCGAAGGGTTGCTCAGAACCCTCGAGAGCACGCTGCGCCGCACTTCGCGCTGGTCCATCGGGATCGAGGCGCGCGGCTGTCTCAAGGGTCGCTTTGCGCGCGGGAGACGATGCGTCATCTGTGCGTGCTGCAAGTGCGGCAATGATCGCGCGGCGGACGTTGACGTCGGTCTCGTACGCGTAGGCAGCTGCGAGACGACCGGAAGCGTCCGGCAACGTGGCTGCTCCGAGTCCGCGCGCCGCGTGCGCGCGAAGCACCGGATCTTTTCCGGCGAGCAATGCCTGCACCTTGCGCTCCGTCGACGCGTCCGCGCGCCGTGCAAATGCGTAAGCCGCCAAGGCCATGTCGGCACCGCCGCCCTCGACGCGATCGATGAGCGAGCGTGTGGTCACGATTCCATCCGGATCGCCATTGAGCAGACCGACGGCAAAGAGCTGTCGCGTGACGAGATCCGTTTCAGTGTTCGCAGCGAGAAGCAGAGCGCGCACACTGCTCTTCGACAGACGTTGCCATCGCGCAAGGCTACCCATGGCCACCGCGCGACGAACGCGCGGATCCCGATCCCCGAGCGCATCCTCGACGCTTCTCTCTTCGAATGCGACGCGCGCAAAAATGCCGAGCGCGCGCACGGATCCATCGTTCGATCGAGCAAACTCTTCGAGCATGCGATCGGTCGTACGGTCTCGATCCCCGCGCACGAGCGCGCGCACGACGTACGCACGCACACCGAGCGCGCCCCCACTTGGCAGAGGCTTCCGCGCGAGACTCGCGATCTGTGCTCCAGCATTCGGCGCTGGTGACCGAGCGAGCGCCAATGCAGCATCGTAAGCGAGCTCGGGATTGGCCACGATCGCGGCAAGTGCCTTGGCCGCATCGGGATCCGTGGAGCGGCCGAGTGCATGGATGCATGCTACACGGATCGATCGATCTGGATGCGACGCGGCACGCGCAACGAGCGCCTTCGTGACGTCGGGGCTCGAGACGCGTTCGGCGAGGTGCACGCCAGCGGACGTCGTGGCTTCGTCCTCGATGAGAGCGACGACAGCCTTGAAGCGCTGAGGGGCTGTGAGAGTCACCAACGCTTCCCCCGCAGCAGCACGAAGGCGCGCATCTGCATGCGTGAGGGAAGTCTGCGCCAACGTGATGGCTCGGTGATCACCAAGCTCGGCGAGCGAAACGAGTGCCGCTGCCTGCACGTCAACGTCGCTTGCGTGAGTGGCGGTCCGCACGACATCGATCGCGCGCAGATCGCCGAGCTCACGGAGCATGCGGAGGACGGACAGCGAAACGGGCGGATCTCCGGGCTTGCCGAGGAGTCCCGGAGCGCGCGGCGGCGACGCGAGCAGCGCCACGATCGCCGCGCTCTGCCCAGTGCCCGCGCCCTTGGCGATGCCATAGAGTTGCTCGAGCGCGCGATCGACTCCGGACCGCGCGATGCCGATCGCCGCCGTCTGCCGCGCGAGCTCGACGCGCGCGACGGAATCTCCCTCTTCGTCGTTGAGGGCCTCGCCAGCGCGGCTCGTGGATGGTCGTCGCGTGCTGCCAGCGTGCGCGCTCGTGACGATGGCGAAGAGAGCGGTGCGAGCGCTTTCTTGATCGGCGAAAAGGCAGAGCGCACGTGCGAGTGCGATGAGCGCGCGGGGATCGCTTCGCGCAGCGGAGGAGTCCGAGCCTTTCTCAGCCGCTCGTGCGAGAAGCCCAACGGCCTGCGGAGTGCCGATAGACGCAGCGCGCTCGATGCCCCGTATGCGCTCGTCGGGATTGGCGGAGCGCAGAAGGCGGGATGCGTAATCGACACCGACGCGCGCGCGGACGTTGGTTGGAACCGTTGCCGCAGACTTCGGATCGTCCGCCCAACTCGAACTCGGATGGCTCATCGCGATCATGATCGCGATGACAATCCACTGCGAGCGATGGCTCTCACGCACGCGGATCATGGCGGGCATCCGTTGCGCGCGGGATCGCTCGACGGCTCGCCCGGCACGTTCGGACACGCATCGTCCTTGTCGAGGATGCCGTCTTCGTCGTTGTCGATGTCCGGACAACCATCGGAGTCTTCGAAACCATCTTTGTCTTCGGGGATCTCGGGGCAACCATCGACGTCGTCCGGGATGCCATCGTGATCCATGTCGTGATCGCGGGGCGCCCAGCCCACGCTCACGATACCGCGGAAGACGGGTACGCCGATGGCCTGATTCAGACCCACTTCCGCGCCAACGAGAACGAACGCATCGCGGTAGTGACCGAGCTCGACGCGATCGCTCACGCCGAGGAGCGCGGGGGAGAGCGCGGCGCTCCCCGGATCTCCCGCTCCGAACGGTCCCACCGGACCCGCAGGCACCGAGCCGTGCGCGGCGATCTCCCAGCGCTGACGGTTCCCCGGATCGACACCCAGAATGCCTGGACGAAACATGAAGCCGATACTCCACGGGATCTCGTCGCCGAAGCGATAACCACCGATGTCGGACCCCGGCCACGTGCGGTGGTCCGTTCTCAGCGTGTAACCGAGGCTCGCCTGCACGGCCGCAATCAAAAGAGTGTACTCTGCAATAATGCGCGCGCCGACGGTCACCGAGCCGTCACTTGCGAAGCTCGATCGACCGCCCGTTGGCAGCGTGACAAGCCCGATGCCCGCAAGACCGAAGCCGCCACTCTCGTTGGGAACGAAGGTACCCTTCATCGTGAGACCAATGTCGCCCATTGCTGTTGCCGGCACCTTGTCGCTCACGGCGGGAGGCAACCCTCCTGTTTGATAGAGAATGAGCGGAACATCTGCGCCCACGGCGAAGCGCTTGCCAATGCCAAGATTCGCAACGGCATCGAAGCCCGTCGCGTGCTTGACGATCCGATACGTGGTGTCATTCGCGTGCAGTATGAGCGGCCGATAAGCGTAGCTCGCGTACCCGCCGAAGCTATAAACACCGGGCCCGGGCGTCATGGCTGGCTCGACGATCATCGAAGCGCTCGGATCGGTCGACGGACGCCACGTGCGCGTGTTGACCGAGGGAGCTTCCGCGCGAGCCACGTCGGCCACGAAAAGCGCAATGCTCATCGCGACACCCGTTACGAATGTGAAGTTGGCAATCGATGATCGCGCCGAATGCGGCATCCCGATCGCGCAGCGTACGCGACCCGAACTAGTGCACCAAGCGCTAGAGACCGCTTTCAGTCCCACTCGCGTTCTGCAAGCACCATCGTGACGATCGCCTGTGCACCTGCCGCGCGGAGCACTTCCGCGCATGCCGACAATGTCGCCCCGGTCGTGCGAACGTCGTCGACGAGAAGAACGCGACGCCCGACGACAACCTCGGGAGCGCGAACGATGAAAGCCGCCGAGACGTTCGTTGCGCGCGCGTCGCGATCGAGTGACGCCTGCCGCGGAGTGTCCCGAGTCCGTGCGAGGGTACGCGGTCTCCATGCAATAGCGAGGCGCTTCGCAACGGGCCGAGCGATGAGCGCCGCTTGGTCGAAGCCGCGTTCAACGAGGCGCTTCGGATGGATCGGGACGGACACGACGACGTCGACACGACCAGCGAAAGACTCGGCCGAAGCCGCCATGACTTCACCGAGGCGCGGCGCGAGATCGGCACGCCGATCGTACTTGCACCGCGTGATGGCCTTCGCAATCGCGCCACCGTAAGCAAAGATGGCGTGCTCACGGCACGAGCGCGAGGTGTGGGGCAAGACCGAATCCATGCACGAAGTACAGAAGAGCGTTCTTGGTTTCACGCGAACGTCGCAGGCGGCGCAACGGGTCGGTGCGACGAGTTCGGAGAGAACCTCGAACGCGAGCCGTGGAAATGCGCGGACGATATCGAGCCATGGAGCGTGCATCGCAATACACGTCGGCCGCCGCTCGCGCTGGTTGCGCGCTATGGCGGCGTCGGCGCGTCGGCACGGGACACTTCATGCTCCTCGCGCGTGCGCGCGAAAATGATGTGGTCCTCCCAGAGGCCCGCGATTCGCAGATACCGCTCCGCGTAACCCTCACGACGGAAGCCAACCTTCTCGATGACATGGAGGCTTCTTGGATTCTTCGGCATGATCGCGGCCTGAATGCGGTGCAAACCGAGTGGACCGAACGCAAAGTCGAGGACCGCGCCGATCCCCTCGGTCGCGAGCCCCTGTCCTTGCGCGCTTACGTCCATCCAATAACCGAGATGGGCGCCGAGCATTGCGCCTCGCATCACGCCCGACAGGGCGATCTTGCCGATGAACGCACCCGGCGACGCACGAAACGAGAGCATGAAGACATAGCCCGAACCGCGCTTCCACTCGCCGCGCTGCCGCAGCACGGCGTTCGACACTTCGGTCATGGAGGAAGGATCCTCTCCTGCGGGCGACGCCGGATTCCAGGGACGGAGATGCTCTTGGTTGTCGCGCAAGAGACGACGGACCGCGCCGATGTCCCCCGTGCGCGGCGGCCTCAGCACGAGTCGCTGCGTGAGGAGGCGCGTTGTCAGTGGCGGACTCTGCACGCGCGATTCATAGCAGGCCGACCGGATCGACGTCGATCGCGGCACGCACCGTGCGCGGCAGTCGAGACATGACACCTTGCACCGCGAGCATCCCCTGACGCAACCGGCTACGCGACACGCTTTTCAGCATCACGCGAAACCGGAAGCGATTGCGCACCTTCGCGATCGGAGCAACCGCAGGACCGAGCACATCGAGCGAGCCCTCGCGCGCCACGACGCGCGCCGCCCGGGCGATCTCGGCGGCCGCTTTTTGCGCTGCCGCTTCGTCAAGCGAATCGACGCGCGCAAGTGCCATGCGCGAAAACGGTGGATACAAAAGCTCGCGCCGATCTTTGAGTTCGCGCTCGAGAAACCCAGGAACATCGTGGCGCACCGCAAATGCAATGGCGTGGTGCTCCGGATCGTAGGTCTGCACGAGCACGCGCCCTTTCGCGTCGCCTCTGCCCGCGCGTCCCGCAACTTGCACGAGGAGCTGAAAGGCGCGCTCGCTCGCGCGAAAATCTGGGATGGAGAGAGCGGCGTCGGCGTTGATGACGCCAACCAACGTGACGTGCGGCAGATCATGGCCTTTGGTGACCATCTGCGTGCCGACGAGAATGTCGATCTCGCGCGAACGTACGCGCGCGAGCACCTTCTCGATGTCTTTGCCCCGAGCCACATCGCGATCGAGCCGCGCGACGCGCGCACGAGGAAAAGCTTCGCCAAGAGTCTCTTCCAACTTCTCGGTACCGAGCCCTTCGAGCGCCACGCGATCCGACGAGCACTTTGGGCACCGCGGAGGAATTTTCGCCGCGTAATCACACCAGTGGCAGCGCATGATGCCGCTCGGCCCCACTGCGTCCCCCGCCGATCGTCCGCCGAACCTCTTGTGGAATGTGAGCGCAACGGAGCATTGCGGGCAGCTTGCGAGCTCTCCGCAGCTCTCGCAGCGAACGCTCGGCGCGAAGCCTCGTCGATTCAGAAAGAGGATCACCTGTTCGTTCTTCGCAAGGGTCTCTTCGATCGCCCGATGAAGCAGCAGACTCAACTTGCGATCGCCCGTTGGTCCGGGCCCGATCGCGCGAAGATCGATGATCTCGACTTTCGGCATCTCCTGGGCGCGCGCGCGATCGGGCAACGTGAGTTTCTTCACCTTGCCCAGGCGCGAGAGCTGCTCGGTCTCGAGCGACGGCGTCGCACTGCCGAGCACGCAGACGCCGCCACGCATGTGCGCGCGCAGCATCGACATATCGCGCGCGTGGTAGCGCACGCCTTCTTCCTGCTTGAACGACGGATCGTGCTCTTCGTCGACGATGACGAGCCCGAGGTTCGCAATCGGCGCAAAGAGAGCACTGCGCGCGCCGATCGCGACATCGACCTCACCGCGGACGAGGCGCATCCACATGTCGAAGCGCTCGCGCGCGGTAAGTGCAGAATGCAAGACCGCAACGTCGTCGCCAAAGCGCGCGCGAAAACGGCCGACGAGTTGGGGCGTGAGTGCAATCTCGGGCACGAGCACGATCGTGCCGCAACCGAGCTTCTTCGCTGCAGCGATCGCGCGAAGATAGACTTCGGTCTTGCCCGAGCCGGTGACGCCGTGGAGCAAGAACGTCGTCGCCACCTTCGAGGTGAGCGCACCCTCGATAGCCGCGAAGGCCTCGCACTGAGCTCGGGTGGGCTCGGGCGGCTCGTCCATCGCCACGGGCTCGGCAAAAAATGGATCGCGCGGCGCCTCTCTCTCGAAGAGCGAGAGCAGTCCCTGTTCAACGAGCCGCCTCACCGTTGCGCGTGCACCGCCAAACTGTGCCTCAAGCCTCGAGATCGGAAGCGCGCCGTGCGCGCGCACGTACGCGAGCACGCTCGCTGTTTTGGCTTTGACAGACGACTCGACGATCGACGTCGACGTAACCCACTGAATCTTGCGCGGCGCAACGCCCTTCGTCGTCGAAAACAGCGTCGGCGTTGAAACCGCACGCTCCGCGTCGCGATCCGCGGGCGGCAGCGCGAGGCGCACGACCTCGCCGATGGGCGCGAGGTAGTAGGCGGCAACGCGCGAGAGGAAGCTCACGAGATCGGGCGGCAGCGCGATCCCCTCCAGCACATCGAGCAAAGGCTTCGCGCGAGGAGGCGGCTCGCCTTGGCGCACGGAGATCACCACGCCGACTACGCGGCGCACGCCAATCGTGCAGAGGACGCGGCGTCCCGGGGCCACGGCGCCCGCGAGCGACTCGGGCACCAAGTAGCTGAATGACCGCTCGACCGGGACAGGCAGGGCCACGTCCGCGAGACGGCTTTCGATTTGCTGCGACGTCATCGCGTCGTCAGTAGGGGTTTCCGCCCGCCGCTCGGCATTGTCTGTCGAGCGTGAGGTTGGGCCGGCCGCTCTGACGAGCCGTGCGTGCCTGAGCACAGACAGCGGCCGCCGCCGGAGGCATCTGAGACACGCGCGGCGTTGGCGTTGGGGCCGGCGTTGGCGAGGGAGGCATGTACGGCGGAGGCGTTGGTGCGGGAGGGTTCGGCTGCGGGGGTGGTGGATTTGGTTCCGGAGACGGCGTTGGCACCGGAAGCACGAACGGCGGCAGCGTTGGACCCGGCTCCGGAGGTGACGAAGGCGTTGGCTTGGGCGCCGGCGGTGGAACTGGCTTCGGCGTATTTCCCGGCACGTTCAGCGTGGGGATTTCAGGAGGGGGGACATGGACGGGCGTTGTTGACGACGCTGTTGCAATGACCGTTGCGGTACTCGTCGGCACCACCGCCGCGTCGAACTCGACAAGCTCCGTTCGGTTGCTGCCAATGCCGACGACGACAGCGATGATGCTCGCAACACCGACGACTGCGACCAAGCCGAGAAGGAGCCCCCTGCCCTTCTTCCTGCTGCCCACCGTGGGCGAGAGCGCGTACGGCATCCCTTGCATGCCGTACGGCGATGGTGTCACCGAGACAGGAGCCATCCTCGGCGATGCGGGCGCGCCATACGCCATCCCGCCCGCGCCGGCGAAGCCCGCTGGTGTCGGCACCATGGGTTCACCGATTTGCGTCTGACCTTTGAGCGAATCAGTGTTCCCCATCCGGACGCCGTACGGACTTGGCGCCGCGGGCACGGAAGGATCTATCGCCGTTGGCGTACGCTGCGGAGCCGCAACCTGGCCCGACCCCGCGACGCCGCAGAAACAATCGAGAAACGCCTGCACGCTCGCGAAGCGTTGCTCTCTGTTCTTTGCAAGTGCACGCATGATCGCGCCGCGCATGGGCTCGGGAAGCGCCGCACCGCGCGGCGTTGTTTCCATCGGCCTCGGCGTAGCCGTCATGTGGAGCGTGGCCCACTCCCACGGTGTCTTCGCGTCGAACGGCAACTCACCGGTGAGCATCTCGTAAGCCATGACGCCGAGCGAATAGACATCCGATCGCCAATCGAGAGGCTCTCCGGTGAACTGCTCGGGACTCATATACGGCGGCGTTCCGAGCACCGTGCCCTGCTGCGTGAGCTTCGCCTCGCGACGATCCTCTTCGCCGCTTCGCTTCGCGATGCCGAAGTCGAGAACCTTCACGAAATCCTTCTGACCAGCGCGCTCCGTGAGGATCACGTTGTCCGGTTTGAGATCGCGATGGATGATGCCTTTGCTATGTGCTTCGCCGAGTGAGCCGCAGATCTGCGCGAGGATTTTCTCGGTGCGTACGGGCGCAAGGGCCCCAGATTTCGTTAGGACCTCGGCGATGCTCTCGCCCTGCACGAACTCCATGACAATGAAAAGGACACCATCCTCGGTCGCGCCGAAGTCGAAGACTTGCACCGTGTTCGGGTGCTCGAGCCCGGCGAGCGTTCCCACCTCGCGATAAAACCTTTCGCGGATTTGCGGATCGTTCGACAGATGCGGGTGCAACGTCTTGATGGCAATCCTTCGTATCGTGTGCCCGAGCGGCTGCTCGCCGACGTACACCGCACCCATGCCGCCCTCGCCGAGCAGCTTCACGATCTTGTACTTGCCAGCCAGCGTGCGGCCGATCAGCGGATCCGGTGGACCCTCATGAGGAAGCGCGGCGCCGCACGCCGAGCAGAACGGCCGGTTATCGTCGACGGCGGCGTGGCACGAAGGACATTGCATCACGTTCTCTCAGAACTCCGGCGGCCTGCCCGCACCATGCAACTTAAGGGTTGCCCCCCTGTTCGCGACACCTGTTCTCGAGCGCCGCGATGATGGCCGCGGGCTGACGACGCGAGCGTGCCGAGCGGGCCTGCGCGCAAATCTCCTCGGTCCTCTGCTGGTGCCGGAACGGACGCTGCGGCGGCTGGGGGGGCGGTGGCACGGGAACCGGGTTGACGTTCGGTGTTGGATTTGCGGGCGGTGTTGGCGGCGTCGGGGGTTTCGGCTGGACAACCGCCGCGGGCGGCTGGGCAGACTTTCCCGTCTCGAGCGCCGGGACCGTCACAGACGCCTCCTGCTGCTCTTGGGGTGGCGGGACCACCTCGGTCGGCGGTGTCGTTGGTGCGATTGTCGCCGCCGCGTCCACGCCGAGATCCATTTGCGGGGGAGGCGGCGGTTTCCTCGAGAACACGGCGGCGAGGGCGCCGCCACCCAAGAGCACCAGGGCAAGCGCCCCGAGCACGATGACGAGCCCTTTGCCTTTCTTCGGCGGTGGAGAGTACGGCGGTTGCGGATATGGCGCCTGACCGGGTCCGCCCATTCCCGAAGATGGGCCCCACGGAGTCGCCGGAGGCGGCGTATACATGCCCATGGGCTGCACCATCTCTGTCTGGGGGCCCGCCGGCGCCACGACGTTTGGAGGTGGTGCATCCATCGCAACGGTGTTGGCAAATGCGTTCGGCGAATTGGCCACGCTCACGGCGGACGCGCTCGCCGCGGAGTCGGCGGTGAACGCGTCGATGAACTGTTTGACGGACGAGAAGCGATCATCACGATTCTTCGCGAGCGCCTTCATGATCGCTGCGCGCATGGCAGGAGGAACGTGCGCGCCGAGCGGCTGGCGCTCGAGCGGCGTTGGCATCTCGGTCATGTGCTTCGATGCCCACTCCCACGCGGTGTTCGCCTTGAAGGGCAAACAAGCCGTGAGCATCTCGTACGCCATGATGCCGAGCGCGTAGATGTCCGATCGCTTGTCGATCGGCTGCCCCGTGAACTGCTCCGGGCTCATGTACGGCGGCGTGCCGAGCACCATGCCTTGTTGCGTGAGCTTCGCCTCGTTCGGATCCTGCTCCGTCGATCGCTTCGCGATCCCGAAGTCGAGCACCTCGACCCAATCCTTCTGACCGGCGCGTTCGCAGAGAACGACGTTGTCCGGTTTGAGATCGCGGTGAATGATGCCGTGATTGTGCGCCTCTTCGAGCGAGCCGCAGATCTGCTTCATGATGTGCTCGACGCGCGCCGGCGGCATCGGCCCGTCCTTCTCTAGGATGTCGCCGACGCTCCGCCCCTGCACGAACTCCATGACGATGTAGAGCGTGCCATCATCCATCTTGCCGTAGTCGAACACCTGGATTGTGTTGGGGTGCTCGAGTCCCGCGACGGTGCCCGCTTCGCGATCGAAACGGGCTTGGATACTCGCGTCGTGCGACAAGTGCTTGTGCAACGTCTTGAGCGCGACCTTCCTTGCAGCCGACCCAAGTTGCTGCTCGGCGAGATACACGCAGCCCATGCCGCCTTCACCGAGCAGACGGACAACTTTGTACTTTCCCGCAATCGTTTGACCGACCAACGAAGCCTGCGCGTCATCGCCACTATTCATCGGAACGTAAGGGTCGCACAAAGTTGGTCACTTGCCGAGGAAAGGCCGCGCGTCCCGGCTCAGGCGCCGCCGGCGTCGACTCGGTCTGCTTGTGGTGGCCACGGGAGCGGCCAGCGCATATCGCGGGCACGGTCCCAGAGCTCGAGCCGCGTTCCGCGCTTCGTGGCCGGGAAGAACACGCCGATTCGCGTCTTCAGCTTGGGTTCGAAACGCGGGGGAGTCCTCATCCCAGCATCCGGAGCTTCGGGGGCGCCCAGCATGGGAAAATCGAATCGGACACGCTCGATCAAGGTCGGCCCCTCATAGAGCTCGAGTGCGAAGCGGCCCATCATCCGAGGTGTGGTTACAGGCTCACCCATGTCCTGCTTACGGACCGCGAGAAGAAAGATTTCTCCGCGGTCGTAGCGCAGATCGTAGACCCACTGTTCACGCTCCTTCATCGCCGGAGGATCGGGCGGGATCTTCGAGATGGGCGCACCCGCATCGCGTTTTGCTCCTCCATCCAACGGCGCCACCGCGTCGGGCGCCGCTGCATCACCGGCGCTCGCGTCGTAAACAGGCGGCCCAGCGTCCGCGCGCGCGCCCGGAGCAAACGCGACGAAGAACCCGAGCCCGAGACCGCCGAGCACAATCAACAAGCGACAAGGCTTCACGCGGATGCAGCAGGATCGAGGTCGCACGACACGGCCATATCCCATGCATCGGCCGCACCGCCAAGCAGAGTCCACAGGCGCGCGAGCTCGGCGGGAATCGGCGCATCGGCGACGAGCACGTTGCCTTCGCCAAACGACACGGTCACGCGTGCCGCGTGAAGAGCGATGCGAGACAGCGCGATGACGCGACCATCATCGAGCGTGATACGGCCCGTGCCGCCGTAGTCGCGATCACCCACGAGAGGCATGCGCGCGTGGCTCGCGTGAACGCGGATCTGGTGCGTTCTGCCGGTGATGGGCGCGACCGCGAGCAGCGCGAAGCGCGTCTCACCGCCCGCAAACGCGACGATCTCCCATCGCGTTTCCGCTGGCTTTGCGTCGGGACCGGCAACGGCCCGGTGGAGCGCGTCTCTCCCGCGACCAATGGCACTCGTCCAGAATCCTTTGCAGAGTGCAACATTTTGGGCCGCGTCGCCGCGAAGAGCCGCGATGGCAACATATCTTCGCGCGTACCGACCCTCGGCGCGTGCCTTTCGCAAGCGCGCCTCCGTGCGATCCTCGGTTGCGAAAAGAACGACGCCGCTCACGTCGCGATCGAGACGCGATGTGATGCGCAGGTCCGACGCGCGCAGCTTTGCTTGCTCTGCGACGAGCGCGACGAGCGAGTGGGCGGCGCCCGCATGATCGGGCACCGTCGGGATCCCCGCAGGCTTGTTGCACGCGAGAATGCCATCCTCCGCGAAGAGGATTGGCACGTGCGCGGCTTGCACCGTGGGATCTTGCCGAGTGCCGATACGCACCTCGTCGCCCGGCCGCACCTTCGCATCGAGCGTCGTCGCGCGTTTGCTTCCAATGAAGACGCGTCCCTCCGAGATCGCGCTGTGGTCCTCACCGGCGCACGCGACGACGTCGGCCAGGCGTGCACCGTCCTCGAGGCGCACGACCCACCGTTTCATGCGCGCTTTCACGTCGCCGCGCTCACGAGCCGTTCGACGATGCCTTGGTCGCCGTCGACTCTCACTCGATCACCCGTCTTGAGAGCGCGCGTGACGCCGTCGACGTTGACGACGCTCGGGACACCCAGCTCGCGTGCAACGACGGCGGCGTGGCTGAGCGGGCCACCGAGCTCCGTCACCACGCCCGCGGCAAGGCAAAAGAGCGGTGTCCAGCCGACGTCGGTCGTATGCACGACGAGCACCTCACCCGGCTCGAGTTCGCTCATGCGCGAAACCGACAAGAGAACGCGCGCGCGCCCTTCGACGATGCCGGAGCTCGCGCCGATGCCGCGCAGCACGTCGCCGCCCGAAGGCGGAAGCTGCACCGACGGCGGCACACCAACGAAGGTCGCCGGCGGATCCGGACGGGCGCAATCTCGGGCGAATTCTGCGCGACGTGCACGAACGAGCGGAGCGAGGTCCGTCCGCGATGAACGCAACGCCGTCACGACTTCGTCGACCGTAAGGAAGAACACGGTGCGGACCGGCTCGACGCCCGCGTCGTCTTTCCGGAGCGCTGCCCAGTCGCGCGCAAGATCGGGCACGAGGCGAAGGATACGTCGATCGGCGTCGAGGGCCACGTCGCGGAGCGCGCCGAGCACACGCGTCACCCATGCACGCATCTGCTCGCGACGGCGCGCCGCCATTTGCGCGCGCGCCACCAGGTGGCGCAAGAGCGTCTTCTCGACGAAGTTGAAACGCCGCAAGATTGCGTGCATCGACGCGTGCGCGTCTTCTTTGGCGCGCGCGATCTTCGACTCCACTTCGCGCCGCTCGCCGCGGAGCGCAACGCGGATCATCGCGAGCACCGGGCGCGGATCCTCTTTCCACCGCGGCGTCGAGAGCTCCGCTTCGCGAACGACGCGATCGCCATAGAGATCGAGAAACGCAGACAGCGCATTTTTGGTCGGGCCCTCGGGCAGCGCGGACAATGTCGCCGTCTCACGTTCCAACACGGCGCGCGCTTCGGGTTCGCGACGTGCGAGGTTGACGATGCGGGCCACACCGATGGCCGGCCGCGCGCTCTCGAGATCGCGGATGCCGCGCGTGAGATCGTGCGCGAGCCGCTCGGCGTCGTTCGGCTCCACGCGCGCGAGCAAGCTTTTGAGGACGATATGCGTGCCGAGCGAGCTCGATGCGCACGTGAGCATCACGTCACCCGTGCGCTCGAGCAGCCTCTGCACGTCGCGGATCTTTTTGGCCACACCCTCGTCCGGCAAGATGGCGAGATCGAGCGCGTTGTGCACACGCAACGCCCGTTCGGCTTCCGCTTCGAAGCGGAGGACGTGCTGCTCGAGCCGGAACTGTTCGCGCACGAGCCGCGTGGCCGTCAGAGGAAGCCGTGCATAAAAGCTACGGCGTGACACCACGCCGAGCTGGTTCGTAAGCTCCTGCCCGCCCGCACCTCCACCGAGGTCGACGAGCGTATGCGGATCCAACCACGGCACTTGCGCAGCGATGCGCATGAACTCGGTCAGATTCAAATAGAAGCGCCCGTAGACATTGCCAACGAGGCGCGCATGCTTCGGCACCGAGCAGCCGAGAGTGCCAAACGCCTTGCGAAAGCCGGATTCGCTGTATGCGCCGGCCACTGACCACGTGAACGGCGTCGCAACACCCGGCAGCGCCTCACCGACATTCGCGTTGCTCCACACCGTCGCCGCGTCTCCGCCATCGGGGAATCCGCTGCCCGTCACGTGGCGCGCTTGGACGAGCCACGTGCGCGCCTGCCCGCCGTCTGCCGTTGCCTCACACGCGAACTCGACGTCCCAAGGCACGTCCTCGATCGCCTCGAGACGCTTGGCGATGCCAGCAAGCTCGGTGATCGCCGACTGCGCGAGCGCGGGGGCATCCGGATTCGGTGCGTCGCGTTCGACGAGACCGTCTTCACCAACGACGGTGGCGCGTTGCTTTCGCGCGATGGTCTGCTCGAGCACGCGGCCGTCTTGGTCGATGCGAAGCATGTCGGGCGTGGTGACGCCATCCACGACCGGGGAGCCGAGACCGAGACCCACGTTGACGATGCGTTCACGTGGGCCACCGTGCTTGCGCGTGAACATCACGCCCGCCGCAACCGCTGGGACGATGGGCTGGATGACGACGGCCATGCCGACATCGCGAATGCGGTGCGCCGCGAGGTAGCCGAGCGCACGCCCTGAAGCGATGGATGCCCAAACGCGCCGCACGGCCCGAACGAGACCTTGGACACCGCGCGCACCAAGGATGGATTCGGCAAGACCTGCCATCGACAAGATCGCACCGTCTTCGCACGTGGCGCTCGAGCGCACGGCGAACCCCCAAGACGCCACGCCCACTTTCGCATGCCAGAGATCGGCGAGTTCGCTCTCGAGTCGCGATGGGAGCTTGGCCTCTAGGATTTGCTCGCGTGCCTCGGCGGCGCGCGCGTAGACGGTTCGCCCGGTGGCCGCACGTAAAAGCGAACGCGGCTCGCACGACGGAGGAAGTTCTCGCAAAGCTGCGGCGAAAGCCTGGGCTGGGATCACCCACGTCTCGGGCACGTTGAATCCGTGACGTTTGAGCCACGCGAGCTTCGAAGCTTTCCCTCCGACGTTCTTCGGATCCGAAAGAGCAATGTCCTCTGCGAGGGCATCGAGCGTCAGAAGCCACGACTCTTTGGACACTTTGCCGAAAGCTCCCTTCGTGAGAACGGCATCGGCCATGGGACCCGCGCATGTTAGCAAAGTTCCACACACCACCGCGCCCCTCGCGCGCTTGCTTCTTTCGATGTCAGGCGTGAGCGAGAACACGGTCGTGCCACAGAAGCATTTCGATCGCGCCCGGACCTCGATTGAACGGATAGTCGTGCGGTCCGGGCACGTCCGCAAAGTCGTGGACGATGCCAGCGGCTCGAAACGCATTCGACAACTTCGAGATCGCGCCGCGGAAGTAATCTTCCTTGCTCGTAAGAAGTCGTAGCTTCAAATCTGGGTTTTTCCCACGCGCGCCCTTCGCGAGCTCCGTCAACTCGCCGATCTGATCGTCGTTGATGGCCGCCTGCAACGTGCCCACCGCGCCGAGCGACGACGCTCCTTCGAGCCCAACGCGCAGCGCGACGGCGCCGCCGAGCGAAACGCCGTCGATCCCCGTTGACGCAGGCGACGCGAGGATCGGGAGCTCGCGCCGCACGCGCGGCATGACGCTCTTCCAGAGGTATTCGCCATACTCATGGATGCGCGCGGGCTTGCGGAGATCGATGTCCGGCAGGTACGGGCAGACGACAACGAGACCGCGGAAGGGTTGTGCCTCGAGCGCCTTGTTCGTGTTGGCAAGGTGGCGCGCTTCGACGAAGCCTTCGAAGTCGTCCGTCGTGAGCGGAGGCGCACAAACCCGTTCAATGGCGCGAAGGAGCGCGTAATCGCGAGGCCACCCCAGGACACCGAGCTCGGGCCCTTTCAAGGCTTCGCCGCGACCATGCAGCGCGACGAGAACCGGGAGCCGCACCGTCGATGCCACCCACGCCGGAACGATGACGACGGCACGACCACCTCCGTCGAACGACCACGTCTGCGTTCCAACGGTGCCGCGCGCGAGCGGAGCCGACGCCGCGTCTAGCATCGGAGGAAGAGGTGCCGAGGCAGCGAGGGAGGGCGATCCGTCTGCAGAACGATCACGCCGCGAGCACGCTGCGAGTGCGAGAGCCGCGAGAAAACTACGTCGGTCGATCGCGTCGTTCACGGGACAGAGCTTAGAGCGTGTTTACCAGCCGTTGCGAGCGAATCGAGGCTAGGGCGGAGCGCGAGGAGCCCGCGTAAACGTACTTGGCGTACGTGCGCAGGCACCGCAGCGCCCAACCGACGTATCGATTTGCGCAGCAGGCTGGTAAACACGCTCTTACTCCTCTGGAGGCTTGGGCATCTGTCCGGTCGCCCTGTGAACGAGATCGACGAGCTCTGGGTCGGTCATCATCTGATCGCGCAGCACGCTCTTGATGTCTTCGAGCTTGCTTGGCGACAGTCCTTTGAGTCTCGATGTGGCCTGATCGATCTTGAGATCGACGTAGCCATTCACGTCGATCTCGCCCGCGCGCAACCGCGCAAGGGGCGAGGCTGTGTCGGCTGCGCCGACGCCACCGGCGTGCTCCGTGCCCGCGGTCTTATCCGTCGCCTGCGCGCCGGTCGCGTCGCCGCGTTCGACATGGAACGCCTTCGACGGAGCGTGGGTCGAGCCGACCGCACCTGTCCCCTGCATGTCGGGGGTTGGGGGCAAACCCCCGCTTTTTCCAATACCGTCGATGCCCATGGGGAATCTCCTTTTATCTCCTGGTCGGTCGGGTGCGGGCAGTTGTTGTGCGAAAAAAGACAGACCCCAAAAATTCTTCCAGCGAAGCCCGGGCTAACGCCAGACGATCTTCGCTCGACGTACACGCCTGTCGACGTCGCGCGAACCTTGGTCGTTGAAATAAAGAATGTCGCCCTCGAGAACGATGGCAACGTCGAGCGAGGGTGGGCCGTCGAGTGTGAGCAGCGGGAAGGCCTGCGGAGGGGCCGAAGACAGATCGACCGCATCGAGCGCGACGGAATCTTGCGTGCTGCGAGCGACGATCGCATGCAAGTTGGGTGTGCTCGCATCGAGGGCAACGGACGTGGCCGCACCCTCCCCCGCAAAAGGCAATTTGATCGGGCGACGAACGAGCCTTCCAGCGCTGTCGAGCGTCGCCCACATGGCACCGTAGCCGCTTGAATTCGGTGTCTGGACTCCGAGCGGCGCTTCCTCGATCCATGCGACTTGAACACCGTCGTCTGCGGGCGCGAGCGCCGGGGTGCGCGAGTGCGCCGCCGTGGCAAGAATGCGTTGCTCATCGATGACGCGCTTGGCGTCGCGGGCCCCGATCGCACACGCGAAGATATCCGCAATGCCGTCTTTCGGACGCTCGCGAGGGTCAGCCCATGCAAGCCAAACGAGATCCCCGCGGGCGAGCGCAACGAGATCGCTTGCGTCGCCCGGTGCCTTCGTGATCCGTTCTTCGCGCGCGACGCGGTGGAGATCGAGTCCTACCTTCGTCGCGTACACCTCGCCGTTGCCGTCGCGGCCATCGACCCAGGCAACGATCCACCCAGAGCCGGCCCACGTGATGGTCACGTCGCTCGCGTCGCCCTTCGTCTTCGTGAGCTGAACGTCGTTCGTGCGCTTACCGGACCTGTCGATGCGTGCAACATGCACCTCTGGATCGCCGCCGTCGCTCGCAACCCACGCTACAGCACCGCCGTCTTCGGGTTTGCCGCCCGGCGCAAGCGCAACGCCACCGGCGGCGAGGGCGCGCGTGGAGAACACGATGGGAGCGCTGGCAATACCGGCAGCGTCGATGGTGCGCGTCGCGAGCGTCAGGAGCGAGCGCGAGTCATCGCCGTGCCCCTTTCCGGCTTGCGGCTTAGGACTCGTCGCGAGCGTTGCGAGCACGGTTACGTTCCCCAAGTGCGTCGTTGCGAAATCCACCACGGTCTCGCCGGCGATCACCGCCGTGAGATCTGCGACGCGCGAATCCTGTCGTGAACCCTGGGCCGGGAGTTTTTGCTCGGGCGCAGGCTGCATGTTGGTGCGCGGACGGACTTCGGCAACGCGAATACGTGCAGGAGCGTTACCTGACGCCGCGAGGGCAAGACAGCCGTCGTCATTGCACGTCGCCCCCCAAGCGAACGATGCGGGGTCCGAACCGAATGTCAGGGGCTCGCGCTGCAAGCCAGTCACGCGCGCGTCGGTGCGAAGGAGCGTCGGAACGAACGCGGCATCCGCGCAGGCTGCAGAACCGCGGTCGCAATCCTGCAACGTGGCAAGAATGGCAAAGCCGGATCCCGCAGCAGTGAGCTCGGGCAGCGCGCGGCCCTGCGTTTCGAGCGACAGAGGCACGCCGTCGGGCAATCCGCGAGCATCAATATGTGCAACATGCATGTGTCGAACGTCGCCGATACGGCGCGTCGGTGATTCCCACATGAGCGCGGCGCCCGCGGGGCCCGACGCGACACCGAGAAGAGCGGCGCCACCAGGCGCTTCGACGACGCTGCGGGCAGGGGCGAGCACGCCGTGCTCGTCAAGAGAAGCCGCGGCAACGAAGGGTTCATCGGTCGTGCGATCCGTCCACGCGAAGAGCAGCCGAGTGCCTGAGGTCCCGCCGCCAGGCGGGCCGACCGCGCCGAAGGCGCCGTGAACGATGCGTGCCACTTCCACGTCACCGCTCACCGTGGGCTTGTCGGCAATCGTGACGGGTGCACCAACCGGACGCGCCTCCGCGTCGAGACGCACGAACGTGAGCACACCACCGCGCCCCGCATCGGCAGACGCTTGCGCGGAGACGGTCGATAGACCGACTCCGCCAGGTAGCTCGACGACGTGCCATCCGGTGATCCCGCGGGCAACGTGAGGAGGTGCATCGTGAACCGTGCCGTCGGCGTTGAGCGCCGCCGCAACCATGTTCGCCTTGCCATCGTGCGTCTCCTCCACCCAAAGGCACGTGGCACCTGCGTCCGTGGGAACGATGTCGACCCAGATGACGTCGTCGTTCGTGTGTGCGAGCTCCACAGGCTTACCGCGCGGCACGCCGTCGGCGCCGACCGCCATCACCCACAGCGAGTCGCCTCGATCCGCGAGCGTTGTCCACGCCACGACGAACCCGGGTGAAGGTCCGCGCGACGGACGCACGACGAGCATGTTGGTCTCGATGCCGACGAGGGCGAGAGTTTTGTCCGGACCGCGACGCTCGCCATTCGGATCGAGTGGGACTGCGATGACGCGCCGGTCATTCCCTTCGGCCCCCGTCACCCACGTGGCGAGCGCGGCGCCACCCGGCAGCTTCGCAAAAAATGGTCCTATTGCACGCTCGTCGATCGAGGTCACGATGTGCCCCGTTACGGACGGCGTCACAGATGCTTTTTTCGGTATCGAGGCACCGGGAACTTCCAGCGTCGTGGATTTCGCGCCGCCGCACGCGATGCCAAGTGCAAGGGCTGCCAAGAACGCACAGACAACGAGCACCCTACTTTTTCGAATCACAGACGCATTCCTACCTGATCTCGGCTTCAGGAAGCGGAAAGGAGTCGATGGAGGTGACGACGCTCCCATGCAAGCGCGCGATCGTAGTTGCAGAACGCACGCTCTTTCTCCAGGAACTCCGGAGGATGCAAGACGCGGCGAGTGACTTGCCCTTTGGCCGACGCGATGTTCGAGCTCGCCCCACGCGCGCTGCGCGCCGTCGGAATCATGTGGTGGTGGAGCATCTCGTGGTAGACGATGTATTCGACGAAGTACCGAGGGATCCAAGGCTTGTCGAGCACCGGGTGAATGCGGATGAGGCGCTCGAGGCTGCCGTAGCTTCCGAGCCGAATGGCCTTGCGCGGAGCACCGCGCCTGCGGGTTGTCTTGCGGCCCCACGTGATGAGCGCATGGCAGCCGCCTCCGAAATAAAGAGCATTGAGGTCGTTGTAAATTGCACGCAAATCGTGATGCGTGCCTTTGGCGGAGAGCGGAATGGCGCGGGGACAACGGCGCGCCAGCCAGGCACCGCTTGCCTCGATGTATTCGCCGACGAGCAAGCTCGCATGGCGATCGCCATGCGTGACGTAGCGCACGAGCGCGTCGACGACGGGCGGAGGCGCGTCGAGAAACATGTGGTGGATGCGCGCGTGAAGCACACCGCGCTTGATCGAGTGCGAGATGATGGAGTGCCGGTTGTCCGTGATCGAGAGCACGACCGGACGGCCGGGATACGCTGCCTTCAGACGCCGCTCGAGCGCCTGGCGCGCTCCTTCGTGAACGAAGAGGCGAGGCGATTGCGTTGGGAAGAGGAATGCGAGCTCGGCGCTCACCCGTTCCGAGATGCGGATGGCCGCCCGCATCGTGACCGGCGAACGAACCAGCGCGGCATTTGCGCGCAACCACCGCGGGGAAAGCGAACCATGGATATTCAAAACCCCCGTTCGAACAGTCATATTGTCTCTATTTGGGGGTACGGGAGGGTGCGCCGGCTGTCAAGAAGTGGTCATTTTGCAAGCAATTTCAGTAGCTTAGACGCATATCAAGAGCTCTCGAATTCACGTATTCAAGAATCGTTTTAGCGGAAGAAATACGCCCCAGTGGCAACTCTTGACGAGAGACTCGGGACTCGCAAAAATTTGAATTTTATAGACCGCTTTCAAGTTGACGATGAGATCGCAGCAAATCGAAAGCGGTGTTAGCCGCGTCGCCAGGCGAGCGTCTTTGGATGAAGGACGAAACGTAATTTCGACGAGAAGTCCGCGCCGTGGGCATTGGGCGTGAGCTTCAATCCGACCACCATGGCTTTGAGCATGCCCTCTCGGGGCGGTTCTCCAATGAGACGCGCCACGAGCACTCCGAGATCAGGTTCATGGCCGACGATCATCACGCGCTTTCGCCCAGCACTTACGAGCTCGGAGACGAGGCCCATCTGGTCGCCACCTGGCGCCATCTCCAGGCGCATTTCGACCGAGCCTTTTGCGCCGGACGATCGTGCCTTTTTCTCCGATGCAACACGCTCCGCGAGCCCCGTTACCGAGGCGACGATTTCTGCGGTTTGAAAGGCCCGCACGAGCGGGCTCGACAGAATCACGAACGGCGCCTCGCCGTGCTCGGCAAGGGTCCGAGCCACGGCGTGAACCCGATTGCGTCCCGACTCCGTGAGCGCACGATCGGCGTCACGCTTCGTTGGCGAAGTATCCTCGGCGGGTCCGTGCCGCATCACATAGAGCTTCATCGGAACCCATCATATCGAAGGATAGGATGAGAGTGACGTCAGAGCGTGTTTACCAGCCGTTGCGAGCGAATCGAGGCTAGGGCCTGTCCCTGAATTCGACTCCACGTCGGCGGACTCGGCGGGTTTTGGCGGTCTTCATCGTTGCTCGTCGTCGACGTACTCCAGTACGTCTCCTCCTCGCGCCTCGAATCCCGCGCAAAACGCGCTCTCTCCTCCTCGGTCCGGAATTCAGGGACAGGCCCTAGGGCGGAGCGCGAGGAGCCCGCGTAAACGTACTTGTCGTACGTGCGCAGGCACCGCAGCGCCCAACCGACGTATCGATTTGCGCAGCAGGCTGGTAAACACGCTCTCAGTTTGCGGGCTTGCTCGCACCATTCTTCGCGGGAGGGATGCGAACGAGCGGTTTGCCGTCGGGTGCGAGCTCGGATGGCTTCGCTTCGATCTTGCCACCCTTTGGCGTTGCCGCGGGTTGCTCGGCCGAAGCCGCTGCAACACCACGCTTGATGTTGTACTTTGCAAGGATCTGCATCTCGAGCTTGTCCATCAACTGGGGATGCTGTTCGAGGTAGGCCTTCGCGTTCTCACGCCCCTGACCGATGCGGTCACTTCCGTAGGAGAACCACGCGCCGCTTTTTTCGATGATGCCGAGGTCCGTTGCAAGATCGACGATGTCACCCGCACGGCTAATGCCCTGGCCATAAAGGATGTCGAATTCCACTTCGCGGAAAGGCGGCGCAAGCTTATTTTTCACAATCTTGACGCGCGTGCGATTGCCAATGGACACGGGCTCCTTCTTGTCGCCCGATGCGGCTTCTTTGATTTGACCAATACGACGAATGTCGAGGCGCTGCGAGGCGTAGAACTTGAGCGCGTTGCCGCCCGTGGTGGTCTCTGGCGAGCCGAACATGACGCCGATCTTCATGCGGATTTGATTGATGAAGACGAGCAGGCAGTTCGAGCGGGCCACGGTGCCCGTGAGTTTGCGCAGCGCCTGACTCATGAGACGCGCTTGGAGGCCAACGTGGCTGTCACCCATATCGCCCTCGATTTCCGCCTTTGGGACGAGTGCCGCAACGGAGTCGATCACGACGATTTCGACCGCATTCGATCGGACGAGCATGTCGGCGATCTCGAGAGCCTGTTCGCCATAATCTGGCTGCGACACGAGCATCTCGTCCGTCTTCACCCCGAGCTTGCGTGCATATGCAGGATCGAGCGCGTGCTCGGCGTCGATGAAAGCGGCGACGCCGCCCGCCTTCTGCACCTGCGCGATCGCATGGAGTGTCAGCGTGGTTTTGCCGCTCGATTCAGGGCCGTAAATTTCGATGATGCGGCCCTTCGGGTAACCGCCGATTCCAAGCGCGATGTCGAGACCGATGGATCCCGACGAGACGACTTGGACGTCGTCGGCGAGCGATGCGCCATCTTTGAGGCGCATGATGGCGCCCTTACCAAATTCCTTCTCGATGCCAGCGAGGGTGAGATCGAGCGACTTCTGGCGGGTCTTGTCGTCCATGGCGATGCACCCTATACTGGTTTTTTGTTCAGGTCAATGAGAGTCCTCGCCGCGTCAGGCGCAGACCCGCCGGGATCACCACGAGCGCGCACACGAGACCAACCGCCGAACCGAGCGCGCCGATCTTGCCGACGTCAACGAGACCTCCGAAGCGGCACACCACGAGCGCACCGAAACCCGCCGCGGTCGTGAGCGCCGTTGCCGACGCGAGCGGTGCCTGCTCAGCGAGCGCATCGCCGATGCCACGACGCTTGGCTGCGTCGAGGAGAAAGAGTGCTTCGTCGAGCGTGATGCCGAGCAGCACTGGGAGCACGAGCGCGTCGTAGGCATGCCACCGTGCGCCGACGAGTCGCGAGGTCAGAAGCACGATCGAAATCTCGACGACGAGAACGGCGATCGCCAGCGCAATGGCCACGGTCCGCTTGAGCGAAATGGCCAGGACGACGAACACGATGGCCATCGCGGCGACGAGCACCCGCGGCAGATCGCGTTCGAGCGTATCTTTGAGCGAGCTCTCGAGATCCGAAAACCCCGTGAGGATCGCCTCCGGATCGGCGGCGCGGAGGGTCGCACGCGCGGCTCTGTCCTTGGCTGGATCTTGCATGAGGCGAACGTACGTGACGGCGATTGCACCCTTGTCGTCGAAGCCAAGATGGCGTCGCACAAGCCACGGCATGCCGGCAGCGCCACCGGGCAACTCGTTGGTTGCATTCATCGTCGGATGCTCGAATGCCGCGAGCGCCGGTGCAAACGCGTCAGGCGACAATCCTTCTTCCTTCAAGACGCGCGCGAGGAGCGGCACTTTCGATGGCAAGTCGAGTCTGTCGCGCTCGGCGAGGCGCATGTGCTGAGCCGCTGCAGAAGGTGCGATCGTCCCAAGCGCGTCGAAGCCCGCGATGGTGCCTTGTGCCGCGAGCGTCTCGGCAACCTCGGCGACGGCGTCCGCGCGTGCCCGCGCACGCGCCTCGTCGCGATCGGCCGACACGACGACGAGCTGACCGCGGGTGCCCCCAAACGCCGCGTAGATCTGCTCGTAGGTTGCAAGCGCAGGTAACGTCTTCGCATCGAGTGCGACGACGCCGTGATCGAACTCGGGGATCCCGATCGCGAACGCCCCCACGACGCACGCGGCTGCAGCGGCGAGCGCAAGCCAGGATCGACGGCGCGTCGCGGTGAGCGCGGAGATCCACGGAAGCGTCGTCGGCGCTGGGGGCGCGCCGCGTTCGAGCCATGATCCAACGAGCGGCACGACGAGCAGAATCGCCACCGCCGTGAGCACTTCGCCGATCCCGCAGAGCACCCCGAGCTGGCGCATGCCCGCAATGTCCGACAGTCCGAGGCAGGCAAAAGCACCGCCCGAAGCAAGCGCGGCTCCGAGCGTTGGCCGCCACGTTTCGCGCAGCGCAATGGCTGCAGACGTTGCCGGTGCGTGACCCTCTCGTCGCGCCATCAAGAGGTGCCCGTAGACGTGCACTCCCGTGTCGACGCCGACGCCGATGACGACGGCAGCAAACGCGGTCGCGATGGCCGAGAGATGCGGATAGGCGACTGCCGCAACGGCGGTGGTCCAGAGTGTCCCCGCAGCAAGTGGAGGGAGCACGGCGATGAGCGCGCGCACTCTGCGGAACGTCAAGACGAATACGACCGACGCGAGGACGAGCGAGAGAACGGAGCTAATCTCGAGATCTCGGCGCATCATCGCTTCGGTCTGCGTGGCGATGACGTGACCGCCCGTGAGCGAAATACTCACGTTCGGGTGAGCTCTTCTCACGACGTCGAGCGCGGAGTCCGCTTCGTTCGTGAATCGTGCGGCCGCACCGGAATCGAACACGCGTCCTCTCGGTTCGACGACGAGCAAACGCGCCTTCCCGTCCTCCGCAACGAACGCGCCTCCGGGCGCGGCGCGTGCGCCCGCGGTAAGCTCGATGCGCTCCTCCCACGGAATCATCGAGAGCCGCAGCGGATCGTGCGTGAGGATCGGCGCAACGTCACTCGACCCGGGCGCGAGCAAGAGCGCTCGCGTGTCACGGATACGCTTTCGCATTCCGTCCTCGGTGAGCGCTGCGCGTAGCTTGTCGCGCGCGACGGGGCCTGCCCATCGCCACGCAGACGTCGGATCAGGCGCGCCGTCCATCTCTGGCGCGGGCGGACCACTCATCACCTGAGCCACCGACGCGCACCCTTCGAGCTTGTCCGCGGCTTCGCGGGCAGCTACTTGCAACTCAGTTGCGTTATTGCCACGCAGCAAGACGAGCGCAACGTCGCCTCCTCCGAACACACGCGTGACGCGCGCGAGCGCGGAAGCCTCCGGTGTTGCCGGAAAAAGTTCCGTGAGATCTCGCGAGAGCTCGAGCCGCAGAACGAGGATGATCGAGAACACCGTGAGCAGCACGGCGGCGATGCGTGCAATCTTCACGTTTTGCTCGAGGGCTCGATGTGCACGCGCACACCCATGATGCGACGCCGGCTGACGCTCGTGATTTCGGCGGTGGCGTAGGGGTCGAGATCGACCCTGTCACCAACACGCGGGATACGCCCGAGGCGGTTCAGGACGACCGTCCCGACCGTTTCGGCCCACTCCTCCGGCGCAGCTTGAACGCCCGCAGGACGGAGCTCCTCCATCGACGCGCGCGCGTCGACGTCCCACGTGTTGTATTCACCCGGCACTTCGACCAGATGTGCAGCCTCCACGTCGAGCTCGTCGCGGATCTCGCCAACGATTTCCTCGAGCAGATCCTCCATGGTGAGGATGCCGCTCGTACCGCCATACTCGTCGACGACGACCGCGATCTGAACCTGCGAACGCTGCATCTCGCGCAGTACGTCCGAGAGGCTCTGCGCCTCCGGGACGAACAATATCTCACGGCGCAAGTTCTCGAGCGAAGGAAGCGCAGCGCTCTCGGGATCGAGCAAGAAGTCCTTGACGTAGAGATAGCCCGCGATCTCGTCGAGACTGCGGTCTCTCGTCAAGATGACGCGCGAATATTGATGCATGCGAAGTTGGGCAATCGCATCGACGCCGGTGGTTGCGACGGGGAGGCTGAAGACGTCGACACGCGGCACCATCGCGTGGCGCGCGGTGCGTTGCGCGAAACGCGAAACATGCTCGAACAGCTCCGCGCGACTTTTGCCGTTGTGGCCGCGCGCAGCGTTCGCAGCAAGGATGCCAATGAGTTCCTCTTCGGACAGCGTGCCCTCGTTCGCAGCGTCCGCGTTGAGACCCATGGTGCGCAAGATGAGGCGCGTGGCGCGCTCCAAGATCCAGAGCAGCGGCCGAAAGATCACGTACACGAGCTGGAGCGATGGAGCGGCCCCGTAAGCGATTTTTTCCGATCGCTGAATCGCAACGAGCTTCGGAACGAGCTCACCGAGCAGGACGTGGCTGAACGTGAGGACGGTGAACGACAGGACGACGATCGCAACATGGACGACTTCGCCCGGCTCTCTGCCGAGCAGAGAGCGCACCGCGTTGTCGACGAGCTGCTCGATTGCCGGCTGACCGATCCAGCCGAGCCCGAGACTCGCGAGCGTGACGCCGAACTGCGTGACCGACAAATAGCGATCGAGCCGCCCTACGACCGCGCGCGCCCGCCTGATGCGCGGATCTTCGCGCGGCGCTTTCTTCGTGTACGCGAGCGTGGTGCTGATCTTGACGATCGCAAATTCGGCCGCAACGAAGAAGCCATTGAGCGCGATGAAGACGACGGCGAGGAGAATCCCGACCACGTTGAGCGCGCGACTCTAGCATCCATCGCTCATCGTCATGCGCGACGTGCGCTCTACTACTTCATCGAGAGCGCGATGCGCGGGACACCGGCTTCCCCACGCTCGAGGAAGCCATAGCGCGCAAGGTTGCTCATCACGCGGACCACGTAGCCGCGTGTCTCGAGGAACGGAATCATCTCGACGAACACGTCGAGCGTCTCGCCCTTGGCGTGGTTTTGCCAGCGCACGATCGCATCGGCGCCCGCGTTGTATGCGGCCGCGGCGAGCGTCTCGTTGCCCGCAAACTTGTCGAGCAACTCGCGCAAGTAACGTGCGCCGAGCAACACGTTGTGCCCCGGGCGAACGAGCCAGCCCTCCTCGTGCGGCAAGCCTGCGGCCGTTGCCAGGACCTTCGCGGTGGCGGGCATGAGCTGCAGAAGCCCCACGGCACGCGCGGGCGAGACAGCGTCGGGATCGAACGCACTCTCCTGTCGCATCACAGCCCAAAGAAAATTCGTGTCGACGTGCGCGGTTTCGGCGGCGTTCTCGACGTGGCGTTCGTACGGCCTCGGAAATGCGCAGTCCCACGCCCAGCGGCTGTTCGGTCCCGGAGCCGTGGCGAGCAACGTCGGGGGCACCTTCAGCGAAAGCTGGTAGCGCCGCTTGGCGCGATCGAGTTCGGCGTACGCGCGGCAGAGAGCTTCGGTGCTGGGTCCTTGGGCTTTGCCAATGACAGCAGACTCGCGCTCGCGGAGGGCTTGTTCGGCGTCGGCGTCGAGACCGATGCGGTGAAGCACGTCGACCGGCGGCGGCAAAACGACGTCGAATGGTGTTGGCGGCGCACTCATCGCCGGCAGAGGATCGATGACCGGGGGCACCGGGGTCGACTCGGCTACGAGGTGCGCTCGGGCGACGAGCGCCGGCCACGTCAGCGGGTGCGCGCGCGCAACTTCGGTCCACCGCGAGAGCGCATGAAGCCTGTCGCCATCACGCAGCGCCGCGAGCGTCGCAAGGTTCGTCCACCGCGCTCGCGCGATGGGATCATCACCGCTTCCTGCGAGATCTTCGAGAAGCTTTCGCGCAATCTTGTGATCTTGCGCCATGAGGTGTGACAGCGCGCGATAGCGGTCGGCTTCGCGCTTCTCGCGGCCGCGAGGCCACTCTTCTGCGTAGCCGTCGAACGCACGCGCAGCTTCACGCCATCGGCCGGCGAGCGCGTGCGTCCGCGCGATGTGAAAGGCGGCCTGATCCGCCCACGTCGTTTTCGGGTGCTGCCGGATCACCGATGCGAATGCGGCAAGCGCATCGGCATCGCGATCCGCGCGGGAAAACGCGCGTGCCGACAGGAATGCATCCTCGGCCGCGTGCGGACCTCCGAGGCGAGCGCACGCGCGATACGCGAGGGCTGCCTCGGTGTAGCGCGTGCGTGATTTGTACTCGATCTCCGCGCGCGCGCGGCACCGATCGATCTCGCTCAGATTGCCCTTCGCGTCTTTCGCGCTCGTGGCACGCTCGACGGTCCGCAACGCTTCGTCGGTGCGCCCCGCCTCGCCGAGCATGCGCGCCCGCGTGAGGAGATCGTCGGGGCTGAGCGTCACCCCGGGCGCGAAGTGCGCGAGCACGTCTTCGGCCGTCGTGGCGCGGCTGCTGTCGAGGGCGTGAACCGCGAGCCATTTCGCGTCGGTCGCAAGCGTGGATTCATCCGCGCCACCGTCGTTTCGGCCCGAAGTTCGTGCATCGCGGACAATACGCATGCGAAGTGCACGCGCGGCCTCTTCCTGCGTGCGCGTTCGGTTCGGCGCGCCAACGACGCGATCGCATTGCACCCGTGCGCGTGCCGTATCGCCAGCACGATCCCAGGCTTCAGCCGCGAGGAGCCACATCGATGGTACCGGCTGCGCCGCGAACCACTCCGCAGCCTCGTCTGCAGGGCCTGCCGCGATCTGCGAGAGCGCGCGCTCTTTGGCGATGAGATCGCGAAGCAAAGGCAGCGCGTCTTCGAGTTTGTCGAGCAGCGTGATCGCGAACGCTTCCTTACCGAGCATGCGCGCGACGCGCGCACGCGCAAGACGAACTTCGGGCTTGGCTCGTTCGGCAGGGGGTAGCGCGGAGATGATCGCCTCGGCCTCCGCCCATCGTTCGGCAGCGATGGCGGAAGGCCACGGCACGTTGTCGATCGATCCCGCGTCGTTCGACACAGATTTTTCGATCGGAGCAAGTGCCGCGGACGCGTCACTCGATACTGGAGACGTTGACGCTGCTGGATCGCTACGCGGGCAGCCCGCACACGCAGTCATGAGAAGCATGACAGACACGCAGGCAACGGCGCGTTCTCTTTTAAACAACGTGGGCGACGGCAAAGCCTCCTCCTCCTTCGAAACCGAACGATGCGCTCACCCCCGTCTCGTCGTCACCGCGGACGACGCGCAGAAGCCGCGGCTCGCACAGGGTCTCGCAATGATCCCCGGACTCGATCCCGATCCAACGCCGGCCCATTTTGTGCGCGACAGCGGCCGTGGTGCCGCTGCCGAGAAACGGGTCAATCACCCAATCACCGGGCTCGCTCGCCATCGCGAGAACGCGCGCAACGAGGCGCTCGGGCTTTTTGTTGCGCGAGAAGACGACGCCGCCTTCGCGCGCGATGCCCTGGAACTTCACGTCGTCCCACACGTTGGTGATCGGCTCGACGATGACGTTTTCGCCGTCGACGCTCTGGACCTTGTCCTTCAAAAACAGGATGCGATTCCCCCCGCGCACGATGAAGGGCGGCCTGCCTTCACGCTCGTGAACGAACACGCACGATGGTTCCGCGCGCGACCGATCCACGATCCGTTGCGCGGCGCGCGCGATGGCTTCGTAGCGCGGCTGCGCGAAACGCACGACGTGCCCAGCGTGATCGATCGCAAAGCGCTCCACGACGTGCGCGAGCTCGCGGGCGCCGAGCGCGCGCGCGGCATCGCGCACCGATGCGTGACCGAGCTCTTTGCATGCAGCCGTGCGCAAGGGGCGAAACGTCCAGCACGCGTGCGGCGCATCCGGATTGTCGAGCCACGTGCCGTATGCTGAATCGTATCCACAACGCACGCGCACCTGCGGATGGTAGCGCCAGTTTTTTTTGTCCTTCGCGTAGGCGAGCAAAAAGTCACTGACGTGCACGGGTCCGCGGTTTTGCGCCTTGTGCCCCGTTGGCGCGCTCCGAACGATCGTGATCGTGCTGATATGATTTTTTGCGCCGAAGACTTCGTCCATCAGGAGCGTGAGGCGCGCAAGCTCCGTGTCGTCGATCTCCACGAACACGGACCCGTCGCTGGCAAGCAGCGGAGCGAGCGCCAGAAGGCGCGATCTCATCATGCTGACCCACGCGTCGCTCGTTCTCGAATCAGTGTATTCTGCAAACTTGCGGCCCGTATTGAACGGCGGATCGAGGTACGCACAACGAATCTTTCCGTCGAAGTTCGCTCGCAGAGCCAGAAGCGCCGCAAGATTGTCACCGTGCACGAGCAAATTCTCCGCGCCCGCATGTCCGTGGCGCCTCACGACGTGCACTCCTTCGCTCGCGCATTCGCTCACGAGATCTCGATGCGCGGTCCGCGAATCCATGGCTCGGCGATTGTGCGAAAATTGGCTTCGCCGCCGATCCCTGCCATCACGCTCGCGAGCCCCCACTGAAGGCGGTTGATGAACGTAAAGTCCTGCGGCATGCGAACGGGACCGGGGAGACTCGGCAACAGATCGCCCTCTTTGGGCTTCATGAGCTCTTTCGAGCCGCGCACCAAGAATGCGATGGACTCGCGTGCCGTCGCGTGGGTGTGCCTGTAGTTGCCGTCGCGCGTGAGGGACTCGATCATGAGTTTCGTGTAATCCACACACATCTTGAACGACGCGGGATCCGAGTCGTCGTAACCGAGCACCTCGACGCATGCGCGCTCGAAATCATCCCAGCGCTCGTCCATCGCCGCGGTGAGGTAACGCTTCATGCCTGCAAGGAGCGGAGGCGGCAAGACCTTCACGCAGCCGTAGTCGAGGAAGGCGACCTTGCCACCTCCGAGGAAGCGGTAGTTGCCCGGGTGCGGATCGGCGTACAGCCATCCATGCTTGAAGAGTGCACGGAACATGAAGCGCCAGATCGTCTGCGCGGCGCGGCTGCGTTCCTCCTGCGTTGCGGTCGTGGAGAACGTTGCGTAGTCGACGCCCTCGATGAGTTCGGCTGTGAGCACGCGGCGTGACGAGAACGCACTCCAAGTCTTCGGCACGACGATCTCGTCGTCACCGGCGTGCATCTTTCGAAATGCCTCGGCGTTGTCGGCCTCGCGCCGGTAGTCGAGTTCGGCGAGGAACACGGCCTTGATCTCGTCGATGGTTTCCCGCGAGTGATAGCGCCGGCCGATGGGCGCGATCATCGTCTCGAACATGGAGAGGCTCTTGAGATCATTTTCAATGGCCTTGTCGATGTCCGGATATTGAACCTTCACCGCAACGCGATCACCGCTCTTGGTAGTTGCATGATGCACCTGACCGATGCTCGCCGCGGCAAAGGGATCGGCCTCCCAGGTGGCAAAGATCTCTTCGGGAGGACCGAGCTCCTTGGTCACCATCTTCACCGCAGCCTGTCGTGATAGCGGCGGTGCCTTTGCCTGAAGCTTCTTCAGAACCTGCTGGAATTTTTCTTCGTAGCCGGGCGGGGCGAGGCCGTCGATGTACGACGCCATCTGTCCGAGCTTGAGCGGCAGCCCCTTCATCTCGCCAAGCGTCTTGAGCATGGCCTTGGCGGTTTTCTTCGCGTTGTCGATCGTGCGGCGCTGCGCTTCGAGCTCCTCTTGTTCGTCGCGACGCCGGCCCAGCGTTGCGCGCCGGACCGCTTCGGTCGCGATGGGCAGCGCTCGCGTCGAGAGTGCGCCGAGACGCGCAAGACGCCCGAACCGAGACGTGGGAGGAGCGTCGGGCCTTCGTGACCCAAGGGACTCGCCATCATGGTCATCGTCCGGGCGCTTCGCGTCGTCCGCCATCGCCACCGAATACTGCCACAAGGAATGCGGAGATGCGCCTTCGCGTGCCGCTAGGAATTTGGCCCACTCGAGAGTTCCTCCTTAGAGAGCGGAGTTGTCCGGAGGAACTCTCACCATGAATTCTGCAACTGATCGCCGCGCGCCAGGTGTGCCCCGAATCCCCTTCGATGCATTGGTGGAATTGGGTGGCGCGCTTGGACCATCGTTCGAAGCGCGGGCGGTCAACCTCTCCGAAGACGGGATGCAGCTACGTACGGCGTACCTTCCCGAAGTTGGTCAACCAGTCAAATGCTGCTTCGACGGGGGGCCCGAGCTCTCGGTCGTCGCGGAGGGTGAGGTCACCTGGAACGAACAGCGCGGCCAAGGCGGCGAGTTCGGTATTCGGTTTACCAACCTCGATACCGAGAGCGCCGCCGCGCTCGGGCGCATCGTGGGCATGGGCGAAGACGGCAACTTCGCGAAAACACCTTCTGGCCGCAAGGTCCGCTTGCACATCGAAGGTCTCGTGACGCCGATGCGAGCGCGCGTCAAAAGCACGCAGGGCTCGAGCCTCACGGCGTACAGCGAGCTCGGTTTCCTCCAAGTTGGCAAGGGGCTCGATCTCGAAGATGCCAAAAGTGGGGATCGTCGCTTCGCGCACATCGACGGTGTTTCGATCGAGATGGAACCCGATTCGCACGTTCCGCAGCTCGTCGTGGCGCTTCGCTATGACGACAAGGACGCCGGAGTCGGCGAGGCAAGCGTCGAGGCTGCAACGCCCGACATCCTGAGCCCCGAGGACATCGTGCACGTGTCTTCGTCGACAGCAAACGAACTTCACGAGCACGCCGGCGAAGACGCATCCATCGACGATCACGATGGCTTCGCAGGGGACGCGCACGCCGCTTCTGCAGCGCCCTCCGCTGCGAAGACCGACGGCGACTTCGAGCTCTCCGAAGCCGATCGGATGAAGAGCCCGATGGCGCGAACAGCCGCCAAGATCGCCCCTGCAATCGCGAGATGGGCGAAGCGCACGAAGACAACCATTGGGTTGCTCGCGGCGCGCGGGGCGGCGAAGCGCGGAGCAAAAAGTTCTGATCTCGTGTCGCCCGTTCGTCGAACGACGGCACCTCCGCCGGGTGGTGGCCTGCATACGGCAGGACGCAAAGTCGTGCGCGGTGAGATCGAAGGGAAGGTTGCGATGTCCGAAGACAAGCCGCGATTCAAGATGACCAGGAAGAAGATGGCGGTCGCAGGTGCAGCCGTGATGGCGACGGCGCTCGTTGCGGTCGCGTTGCACAAGTCCGCGCCCGCTCCTGCTGCAAGCACGCCTCCGGAGAGCAGCGCCGTCGTTGCATCCGCCACCCCATCTGCGTCCGTAGCTCCGCCCGCTTCCGTGTTGGCGTCCGCGGTTGCACCGCCCTCGATGGCGTCGGCCATGGCGGTGAACGATCCGCTTGCCGCGCAAGCAGCAACACTCGCCAACGGTAACGACGTGAGCGACGATCTGTCGTCGACGCGCTCCGCAGCCCAAAGGAGAATCAAGGTCACTCCGTTCGGCAACGGACCGGTCGGTCACGGCAACGTGATGCGCATCAAGATGGATGGCGCGATCGAAAAAATTCAGGGCGCCTCGCAACCGGCAGGGTTCACGGTCGTCATCCCGGGGCGAAAATCGCTCGAAGCAGCGGGTCCGCTCGCTGCCAAAGACTCTCGCATTGCTGCCATTCGCATGGCGAACGAGGCCGGCGGCGCCGAGCTCACCGTCACTTTCAAAGACGGCGTTCCCAATTACCAGGTGCGCGGCAAAGGTGACACTCTCGAACTCGTTCTCGCGAAGGCGGGCCAGGCCGGCGACAAGGCGCCGGAGGCGAACTCAACGACTCCAGCAAAGAAGAAGCATCACACGCGCAGGCGACATGTTGCAACTCAGTCGCAATAACGGGCGGCCACGGGGGGCCGCCCCTACGATTGCGTTGTTGTGGCCGTAGGGGCAGGCCTCCGTGCCTGCCCTGTCGAAGGTGTGTTGTCCGCTGTAGGGGCAGGCCTCCGTGCCTGCCCTGTCGTGTCGCGTCAACTGGAAGCGGTCTCTTCGGCCAATCCCCATCGGACACCCCGGTCAGAGATCACCACCTCGCGAGTGCCGATGCGCATCAAGAAGGCGAGCGCAATGAGCCCGCCGGCGACGATGACGTCCGCGCGCTTTGGTTGGAGACCGGGAATTTTTTTTCGCTGATCGAGCGGCGTGCTCGCGAGCCTCGAGACGACGCGTTCGAGCGTGGCCACGCTGAGCCGGGCGCCGTGCACGCGCGATCCGTCGTAGCTGCCCATACCGAGCGCCACTGCCGCAAGCGTCGTCATCGTGCCGGCGATGCCGATCGGCGCCTGCGTCGTCGCACACGAGGGCACGGCCTCGAACGCGTTGCGCGCGTCGCGCGAAACGGCGTCGCAATCCTCCGCGGTTGGAGGATCGCTTCGAACGCGGCGTTCGGTAAGGCGCACGCTGCCGACGTCGTAACTCTGCGCAAAGGAGATCGTGCCCGTAACTCCATCGCCGAAAACGACTTCGGTGCTTCCTCCGCCAATATCGAAGACGATGGCATTGCCGTTGCGCGCTCCTCGCGGGAGACCGCTCAGCGCTCCGGCAAAGGTGAGGCGCGCCTCTTCATCGCCCGAGATGGTGCGCGCGGGAACGCCGAATTTCGCGACGACGTGATCGCCAACGGCGCCGCCGCCTTCGGCGTCGCGCATGGCGCTCGTGCCGACGACGGCGACGCGCGTGACGCCCGCGCGCGCAACGATCTCCGCGTACTCATCGAGGCATGCGTTCGTCCGCGCGATGGCGGCCGGCGCAAGCATCCGCGTCTTGTCGACACCTTCGCCGAGGCGCGTGATGGTCGCGCGCTCTTCGACGGCAACGAGCTCCCCTGCCGCATTCCGTTCCGCCACGAGGAGCAGGACGGTGTTTGTGCCGATATCGATGGTCGCTACGCGAGACACCGAATGAGCCCTTAGTGAATATTGCCCAAGTTCAACATCTCCTCGACGTTCGGTTGCACGACGAGTTCGACGCGGCGGTTCTTCTTCCGGTCAGCCTCGGACTGCTGCAGCATTGTGCCGGCAACCGGATCGGTTTCGCCGTAGCCGGCGGCTGCCCAACGCGTGGGATTGAGACCACCACCCGAGATCTTGGCCCCCGGTTTCACCTCGCCGACGAGAAAGAGGAGAACTTGGCGCGCGCGAGCGAGCGACAGACCCCAGTTGTCTTTGAATGGGCCGCCCGGCGGGTACTTCACGTTGTCGGTGTGACCAGCGACGAGAAAGAAGCGATTCATGAGATCTTTGTCGCTGCGAATGACCTCGGCGATCTGGCCAAGAACGTCCTTGCCTTGCGCCTTGAGATCGTCACGACCCGAGTCGAAGAGGATGTCCCCCGGCAACTGAATCACGAGGCGGTTGTTGCGCGGCTCGACCTTGACGCCGAACTGAGTCAGCTTGTCGAGTTTCGCGCGCAGCTCGCGGAAGCGCTGTTCGATGACTGCGAGCTGATCGGCGCGCGTCCTGTACTCAGAAAGCGCTTGCTGGAGACGTGCGCTGTCGGATTTGGATTGTGCGAGCCCTAAACCAGCGGCCTTGAGCTGCTCCCTCATGGTGTTCAGCGAGTTCTGCGTATCGCTGAATTTCGCCTGATCGTCGGCGATCTGCGCCTTCGCTGCTTTCAGATCTGCTTGGAGTTTGTCGATCTCGCGCTGCTTGCCAGCCATCTCCTCGTCGGTATGTCCACAGCCGACGAGCGACAGCGCACCGAGCGACAGCGCGGCGACACACAACCAAAGCCACATTTTTTTCATCGGCCCGACCCTTTCGTTCCCTTTCGTTGCTTGCGACCGTATCGGGCTCTCAAAGTCATCGTCAAGGCAGCACTCGATCGCGCATTCGGGAGGATGCGCGCGTCAAAAAATTCGATCTGCTCCGAAGTGCTTCTTTATCGAGGGGCCGCGGCGATCCGACCACAATCCATATTTTTTATTGAATACGGAATCTCTAAACACCGACACGGCGATGCTGATTTTCATGGCCGCGAGCTATCGGCTGCACGAATTCATAAAAAACACAAGATGACTTTTCGAGATTCGTTCAGTTCACGGATCGCCCTTTCACCCTGCGCGTGCGTCAAGTTTTTTGTTTGACAACCTAACGTAGGTGACCATATACGTCATGTAGATCACCTCTGCAGGAGGACTCGATATGGCTGCTAAGAAGAAGGCCGGCGCTAAAAAGACCACGAAGACTACAAAAAAGGCCGCCGGCAAGACGGCAAAGGCCGCCGGCAAGACGGCAAAGAAGGCGAGCGCCAAGGCGGGCGCCAAGAAGCGTACCGCCAAGAAGGCATCGGCCAAAAAGGCTGGTGCAAAAAAGGCGAGCAAAAAGCCAGCTAGAAAAGCCGCCCCAAAGGCGGCGAAAGCTGGACGATCCGCGGCAAAGCGTTCGTCTGGTGCGCGTGGAGGCAGCCGCGGCAAGGCTGCGGCCCAGGCGGCACCGCCACCCTCGGCCGGTTCATCGGCCGGCGCGCATATGGACGAAGGCGAAGAGTAGTCATTCCCGCCGCAAATCGTATTGGTTTTGCCGCTTTCACACCTGGCTCTGCCGGGGTGAAATAGGGATAGAGGGCGAGCTTCCTAGAAGCCGCCCTCTATCCTTTTAAACTATAAAACTCTGCAGTTTACAATGTGACTGATCATCGGTTCAGTCAATCCCCAAGGTAGAGCGTGAGCGCTTGGGCGGCCGCGCGGCGATCGAACGATACTCCTCGGAGTTCGTCGCGTTGTCCGATTTGATCGAAGAGCGCATAGAGGAATACGTAAAATTCCTCGGCCTCTCCCACTGCATGATCGAGACGCTCCGGATCGAGGAGATCGGTCTCCTCCAGCGCAGACAGGGCCGCGATGAAAACATCGACGCGCGGATAATCCGCGGCACGAAGAAGCGGATAGCCCATCGCGTTGAAGTACGAGAGGAACTCGCGCACGAATTGAAGCGACGACGGACCGCTCCACCGATCGTCCTGGTTTGCCGTGACGCGAGCCTTCGCGCCAAAGGCTCGAACGATCTGCGCGAACATCCAGACGTCGCGACGCAAACGATTCGATATGGATCGGCGTTCTGCGATGCCGTCGAAGAGGCCGTGCTCGTCGAGGCGCGCGCCCAACGATTTGCCGAGTACGAGCACGCCGTTCTGTAGGGCCGGACGCAAGTTCGCGGTCGTCGCAGTGATCGCAGCGCGAAACGCGTCTATCGATGCCGTTCGATCGGGGGCGGGCAGATCGTGCTCGAAAGCACGACGAAGTTCGAGCCGGATATTTGCTGCAATGCCCCCGAGCGTGGACTTGATGGATAGGAGGTGCCCGGCCTCCGCGATCATGCCGTCGTAGCGCGAGGTGATTTGCGACGCGGGGATCTTGAGGATCTCGCGCTCGAAGCCGCCCGCGAGCTGCGAGCCAGCCTGCTTGCGAAGGTAGCCGGTGAGCGCGCGCGCATCCGACCTGAGCACACTGAGAACGAGATGGACGAGCCCCGCCGGGCGAGGCTCTTCGATGACGCGCTCGACCAACGCGATGTAGTGCAGCATGCGCAGGAGCGAGAGAAACGCCAGCGCGACGAGGCGGCGAGCTTGCTCGCCGCCGGGTACCTGCTGCATCAACTCGAGCAGCCGAGCGTTCGTGATGCGATCGAATTCGGGACGGAATTCGAGTGCTGCAAGCGGGTTGAAAAATGCCGACTGCGACACCTCGCGGTGCGCAACCGAGAGCGTCGCGTAGAACGTGCGGAAGGGTACCCGCGGCAGTCGCGTGATGCCGGACGTGACCTCGACGAGGTTCGTCATCGCATGACGGAGAAGGAAGAGCGATTCCTCGGGGGTATCCTGACGAGTGGCGCCGCGCACGAGGCGCGAGCGGGCGCTGTCGTCCGGCAGAAGCATTTCGAGGTAGCGCTGAAAGACGTACGCGCGCTCCTGCTGTCCGAGAAGCACGCGGCTAAGGTGCGCGATGCGCTGCATGCCGTCACGCGCCAGAGCGAGGTGGTCGCGATAATCCTGGGCCACGATGGGCGTGCCATGCGCCGGTCCTGGGTGGTTGCGAGGATTCGCGAAGCACGCAAGCCCCTTGAGGAGAATCTCGAGCTCGAAGAGGGCGTCTTCGCGGCTATCGGCCGGAAGCTTGGAAATCCAAAGCTCGCGTGCACGTGATTGCTCGTCGCGAAGACCGCGTGTGTCGCGCAAAAGATCTGCGTAAGCGTCGCCTCCCGGCGGTGGCGGTGGCGGGGCTCCGATTTCCGCTTCCGCGCGGGGTCGTGATCGAGGGGGAAACGATCGAGATCGTATCATCGTTCGACGCTACACCCGGTTGTTGGCGCAAGCGATGATTCAGGCAAGGGTAAAGCGGAGGCTTGACGAGGCGAAGCGGACGCGTAAACCCTCTTTTTCGATGCTCACCGATGCGCTCCGAAACCAATTCGACAACCTCGTACAGGAAAACAATGTCGTGCTCTTCATGAAGGGCAATAGGCAATTTCCGCAGTGCGGATTCTCCGCTCAGGTCGTGCATATCTTGAGACAACTTGGCGTGAGCTTCGAGACCGTCAACGTGCTCGCGGACGGAGCCGTGCGCGAGGGAATCAAAGAATATTCGAATTGGCCGACGATCCCGCAGCTCTACATCGGCGGGGAATTCGTCGGCGGATGCGACATCGTCAAAGAAATGTACGCCTCGGGGGAGCTCGCGAAGAAGCTCGGCGTCGAGGTCAAATCCGTCGCTCCACCCTCGATCAGCATTGAAGACGCCGCCGCAAATGCCATTCGCGCCGCGGACGAGGGCAACGGCGAAATGCTCCGCCTCGAAATCACGGACGCATTCCAATACGATCTTTACTTCGGTCCAAAACAGGCCGGCGATGTGGTTGCCACATCGGACAATGGCATTTCCATTCTCTTCGATGCCCCGAGCGCCAGCCGCGCCAACGGGCTTCACATCCGCTGGGTCGAGACGGCCGACGGCGACGGCGCCTTCAAGATTGAAAATCCGAACGAGCCCGCAGACGCCTGATGAATTCTATGAATTCTGTCGTCACGGCGCTCGAAACCGCCATCCTCGAAAAGATTCCGGACGCGCACGTGCACGTCACACCCGGTTCTGATGGCCACTACTCGCTTTTGGTCGTCTCGCACGTCTTTGCTGGCAAGAGCATGCTCGAGAGTCAGCGCCTCGTCCTCGGCGCCATCGCGCATCTCATGGCCGGCGAGAGCGCACCGGTGCACGCCATCGACAGCCTAAAAACACGCGCCTCCGCTCCGGTGAAGTGACGGCACAATTCTACAGTTTTTTTCTATAGTTTTTTATTCACTCCATAAAATGATGTGAAGCAATCATAGAATTCTGCGCCGAGCCAGTTTTCGCGCAAATTCGCTTGCGCGGCAGGTCTCATTTATAAGATAACAAGGAACCGAGCCTCGAGGGCTCGCCATAAAAGGCGGTGAAGTTTACTCCGTCGGCCGTGCACGCACGCTTGTCGTGCGATTCCCTTGAATGGAGAAAATAATGAATATCCCCCGTTGCGAGTGTCTTTCTGGCAAAATCAAAAAAATCCAGTTTGCAATTCCACTGCTTCTCGCGGGTGTGGCAATTCCCGCTTGTTCGGCCGAAAAATCCTCGAGTGAGAACGATCTGTCTGGATTGTCCGAATCGGCGTCCGTCACTTCCTCTGCAGGTACAGCCCCGGATTGTTCCGCGCTGTCATCCAGTCCCATCTATCAAGTCGTCAACCCGAAGCTCAAAACGAATCTCCTGACGGCTTCGCAGACGGAGGCGCAGAAGGCCGCCAGCAACAATGGATTTACAGAAGACCACGGCACGCCATTCTACGCGTCGCTCACGGCCGCCACCGGTCTCGTTGGCGCGCATCGGATGTACAGCTCGAAAACCAACGACTTCTTCTGGACGATCAACTCGGGCGAAATTGCGTCCGCTACTCAGAGCTACGGTTACGTTGATCAAGGGATCAACTTTTACGTGTCGGCTTCGGAGGCAAGCTGTACGCAGCCCGTCTATCGTTTCCTCTCAGGCAGTGCCCACCGTTTTGCGGTAAGCCAGGCGGATCGGGATGCTCTCACAGCCAGCGGCTGGACATCCGAAGGCATCAAGTTCTACGCCGCCGTCAAAGGTGCTGCGGGGCCAGATGGTGGAACAGATGCCGGGCCAGACAGTGGAACACCAGATAGTGGAACAACGAATGGAACTGGTAAAACAGCGTTCTTTGGTGTGGTACCGACAGCGAGTTATCAAATTGCCGACGACGAATGGTCAAATTACAAGACAATGGGCGTAAAGAGCCTCCGCATCCATCTCGAATATGATGAAAACTGGGCGGACATCGGCAATGTCGTCAAAAAAGCCAAGTCCCTCGGCATTGAAGTGATGATGCTTGTAAGTTATGCATCCTACAAGAACACGGACCGGTCGTGCGGCGCTCCCTGGGATAGCAACACCAAAATTCTTTGCTATACCTATGACACCGATGCAAAAGGCCTTATTGCTGTTCTGAAAGATGCGGTCCCTTATTTTTCCGCGCTGGGCGTTAAATCATGGGAAATATGGAACGAGGAAAACGGCTATTGGAACATGCCCGCCGGTGACTACGCGAAGATGATAGGGGACATTTATGAGAATTTCAAATATACGGCGACCCCCTGGGATCCGGCGGCGACGATTGTGTTTGGAGGACTCGACGACGTTAACGTAGGAGAGCCAGGTGGAACCAATTCTGGGGCGCAGCAGTATGTGAAGAATGTTTACAGCTCGACCGGATACAAGGCATTCAAGAGCAAATATGGCCGCTCGCCCTTTGACGCGGTTGGGGTCCATCCGTATGGTTCGGTTTCCGTGGATACGAAATCCGCTTTAAAATTTAACTATTTTGCATCTTCCGTCCACGGCGCGGCTCTGGACACGATGAAAAGCAATGGCGACGGCAATATCCCTATTTGGATCACAGAGCTCGGGAGTGAACAGCAGAACGACGACATGCAAGCGGCGGAGGTCCGGGCCTATATGGAATCCGCGTATACCATGCCGGAAGTGCAGCGGTTCTTCTATTTCCAATATGTATATCCCGGTGAATATTGGGGCCTTGTAAATTGGGACCGTACTCCTCGGAAGTCTCTTTACGAATACACTGCCGTAGTCAAACAATACTCTAACTGATCACTGTATCGCCACGTGGACAGCCTGATGTCGCTTTGAGGGCCGCGGTCGGCAGCGCCTTCGGCGCTGCCGACCCGGCATTCACTCTCGCCGCTAGCCGAAATCATTTGCCATGCGCGGACGCATGGTTGCGACGAGCGACTCGATGCGTGCAGCATCTTCGGCACGTCCGAGTTCGCGCGCTGTATTCGCATAACGCTCGAGCTCGTCGAGGCCGATGACCATTCTCTCGTTTTCGAGGACCGGCAAGAGTGCGCCCCACTGCCCTTCGAGGAGAAGTGCATAAGCGAAAAGGCGCAGCCCTACTTGCCTATGTTCCGGGGACACGGGAGAGGCGAGCACGGGATTCAAGGCGCCAATCGCGGCTGCACCGTCGTGCGCCTCGAGCGCGCGGTAAGCCTCTTGGATCGCGGCGGCTTCCGCGGCGCTGGCGATCCGATATCTGCTTACGGCACGCAGCGCCTGAATGTTCGAATACATAAAGAGGCCGCCGAGCATGGCAAACCACATCCCCGACGACGACAGACCGATGAAGACCATCACGCCTGCCAAGGCAATGGAGACGACGCGTGCCGCCTTTTCACCATTGCCCTTGGTGACGAGATGCAGAAAGGATCGCATCACGTTGCCGCCGTCGAGCGGCAACATCGGAATGAGATTGATGATGCCCCAGCCAATGTTCACCCAGAGAAGTTGTCTCAGTGCATTGCTTGCGAGGGCCCCCTGGGGCGCGAGGATCCCCTTATGATTCAGGATGTACAGCGGGATCCCAATCGCGAAGCCGGCAAACGGACCCGCGAGACTGATGGCAATGCTGCGCGCATGACCGACGTCACGCCCGCTGATCCATGACGTCGTTCCGCCCATCCCATGAAGGTCGATCTGCGGCGACAGTCCGAACGCGCGGCCAACGAGCGCATGCCCGAGTTCGTGCAGGAGCACCGACGCGAACACGATGACGCCCCAAATAAGGAGCGCGCGGACGTCAGGCTTGCTCTGATCCGTCGCACCGGCACCGAGAGCCAGGATCATGATGAGAAAAAATCCGTGCACGCGGACTGGGATGCTGCCGAGCCTGAACTTCACACCGTGACTTTAGCGTGTCCTGAGTTGCTTTGGTCGGTAGCAACATGCTCGCGCTTCGCACCGCGATGGCGGCATGCGAGAACGCCGCTGCCGCATTCGAGTCCCGCGTCGCCCGGTGCTTGCAAGCGGAGGATCGAGGGGGACCGCTCCACTCGAGGCCGCTTGGAGGTGAACCATGAAGGGTCGAAACGAATTCGTGCAGCGCGGGACGGCCGCCGATCAGGTGGGCGTCGCGCGGGTGCAGGCGATCCAGTGGTCGCATCCCGCGGTCGCGCAACTCAGCGACGCCGCGCGACTCATCTACGCTTGCCTCGTCGACGGGTGCTCGAGCACGGCGCGCGAGACAATCGACAGCGTCGAGCTCGTCTGGCGTAACCGCTATCGCGCACGTGAGCGCTACGCCGGAACGATCGAGATGAAGGACGCGCTCGACGAGATCTGCCTCGCCGTCGAAGAGCTCCTCGCAGCGGGGTTGCTCGTGCTGCTCGATCGCAGCTCCATCCAGGCGGGTTGGGTACGCCGCCCCTGGGAAGAATTGCCCAACTGAGCGCTTTCGATTTGGCGCGATCTCATCGTTGGGGCCTGCGCTGCGGTCCTCAAAGCCAAGAGGCTGTTCCGGTCCGCTGCTCGGCCCCGCCTCGACCTCGCGCCAACTTGAAAGCGCTCTCATCGATCGCAGCTACGCGTCACGCAATCTGGATATGTGCATCATGCACATTGATGCGTGCATGATGCACATTCAGCTCATGCAGTGCATCGTTTCGTTTCGGATGCCGTGGGCACATTAACTCCACGAATGTTGCGCGACGACACGTAATCCTTCGACTTGTTCGCTCTCTTTGCGGGGCTGGTCTCTGGCACGACCGTCGCTTCGTACCGTTCCATACAACCTAACCAATAGCCGGTGGGCCGCGCCACGTGTGCGGAGCCGCAGGAGTGAGTGGTCAACATGTGGTACGGCGACGACAACAACCCGGATGACTCGCAGTCGTCCGAGATCAAGACCGACGCCGCGACGGAAGAGCGCCGGCCGCGCCGCCGCGGGTTCGCTGCGATGGATCGTGACCGCGTCCGTGAGATCGCGAGCAAGGGCGGAAAAGCTGCACACTCTGCGGGCACCGCTCACCAGTTCAGCAGCGAGGAAGCGCGCGTCGCGGGACGCAAAGGAGGAATGGCTCCGCACATACGCCGCGGCGGCGTTCGGCGGCGTCCTACGGCGGAAGCTCCCAGTAGCGCGTCCAGCAATAGTCATACGGAACACGGCAGCGACAACCGTTGAAGACGTTTCGATCGCTGAGAAGAATCGTGTAGATTGCACACTTCTTCTTACGTGCAATTCGTTCACGTCGCCGTCGCCGTCAAAGACCACGTCAACGATCACGTCGTCTTTCGTAGTCGTTGACGTTGACCTGATCGGCGACGGCGACGAACCTCTCAGCGTTTCGCAAGCTCCGTGAGGACTTCGACGAGCTCCGCGGGTTCGATGGGTTTGGCAACGTGACGTTGAAACCCGGCAGCGAGCACGCGGTGACGATCCTCGATGCGCGCGTACGCCGTCATGGCAACCACGGGAATCGTGCGGAGCGCCTCGCGGCTCGTGCTGCGGACGCGACGAACGAACGCGTAGCCATCCTCCACGGGCATTGCGAGATCCGACACGACGACATCGGGGGGATCGGCCTCGAGCGAATGCATGGCGGCTTCGACGTTCGACGCGCGCGTCACCCGCGCGCCCGCTTGCTCGAGGATCATCCCCACCAGATCGCGCATGTCCTCTTCGTCGTCGAGCACGAGCACGGTCACACCCGCGAGCTTGCTCGTCGGTGCGGCGACCCACCGCGACGTGCCTTCGTCGTCTGCGCTCACCTCGAAGGCCGCGAAGAGCGGCAGCGTCACGGTGAAGCAAGCCCCCAAGCCGCGGCCTTTGCTCGAAGCGGTGACGGTTCCTCCGTGCAGCTCGGTGAGGTGGCGGACGATGGCGAGGCCGAGGCCGAGACCACCGTGGCGCGCCGTCGAGTCGTGCGCCTGACGGAAGGGATCGAAGACGAGCGGCAAGAAGGACGGAGCGATCCCTTGGCCCGTGTCCCGCACCGACAAGACAACGGCGTCCGCCGTGCGGCCTGCGCCGATCGTCACCACGCCGCCGCGCGGCGTGAATTTGACGGCATTCGTGGCGAGGTTCGAGAGGATCTGTTGCACGCGATCTCCGTCGGCAACGATGCTTCCAGGCTCACCCTCTATCTCGGACCCGAGCGCGACACCCTTTGCCTGCGCGAGAGACCGCACGGCGTCGACGCACGACTCGATCTCCGCGCGCACGTTCACCTGACCCTTCGACAAGCGAAGCTTGCCGCTCACGATGCGTGCGACGTCGAGCATGTCGTCGACGAGCTGCACCTGCGCGTGCGCGCTTCGTGCGATGACCTCGAGTCCTTTGTTCCAGCGCTCGATCGGCAGATCTTCGCCCCCCTCTTGAAGGACGCGCGACCAACCGAGGATCGCATTGAGCGGATTTCTGAGCTCGTGACTCAGCATGGCGAGAAATTCATCTTTGGCGCGGCTCGCAGCTTCGGCACGTGCGAGTGCACCTTCGGCTTGCTCGCGTGCTTGCCGTTCACGCGCGAGCAACGCAGAGACGGCGCCCACGCGCTTGCGTGCGCCGGAGCTGGGGTTTTGTGCGACAGGGAACTTATCTAGGCGAGCCACTTGATGGCGAATGCATGAGTCCGAAGTCAGGCCGGTCAACGTGTCGAGGTGTCGCCCCCAGCGAACGCAAGCGGTGTGGGATCGCTCTTTGCTGGCGCTCTTCTCTCAACCAAGGAGCGCCACTCGAAAGCCCCGTCGAATGCCGTCAACTTCCGAGCGAACGCCACCACCGGAGAGCCACATGAGCCATCGTGCCACGGTCCTCGTCGTCGACGACGACGAAGACACGGTCGAGACCATGCGAGACATCTTGAGCGAAGAAGGTCACATCGTCTCGTGCGCAAAGAACGGCAGGGAGGCGCTCGCGCTCGCGTCGTCGACGCGTCCCGACCTCATCCTGCTCGACCTCAACATGCCGGAGATGGATGGCCGGCACGTTCTCGACGCCATTCGCCGCGATCCATGTCTCTCGGACACGCACGTCGTCGTGCTCTCGGGAGCGGCGGATGCGCCGCAGGTGGCGTGCGAAAGCGTTGCAAAACCGCTGCGTCTCGACACGCTGCTCGGTCTCCTTCGACGCGTTGCCCACTCTGCGCCACGAGGAGCGTCGTCCTCCATGCGATAGCAGAGAAAGCCGGCACAACGCCGCAGCATCGCGAGGAGTCGCTCGAGTATCCTGCGCTCGTGAACGACGCAGGCAGTCATGCGGCGCTGCTCAAGCACATGCGAGTGATCACCAAATCGCTGTGCCGACGGTTGTCCGCGGTCGAGGTTGCGCACATCGTGGTGACCGGAGCACGCACCGCGATCGGTGCCGATCGCACGGCGATCTCCGTCGCCCTAGTAGAAGACGGCGAAACACTCGAGACCATTGCCACGGACGGGAGCCTCGCGCGCCGCGACAGCCACGTCGGGTTCGTCAGCGAGCGAACGCCCGCCGCTGTCGAAGCCACGAATGTGACCGACTACGAATCTGTCGCGCGCGGAGTTTTTCTTCTCGAGATCGACGGGCGAATGCTCGGGACACTCGACGTCGAGTTCGATGACGAGCACTTCTTCTCCGCCGAGGAGTGCGCGTTCTTGCACGCGCTCGCGAACGTGACGGGGTGCGCACTTCATCACGCACAGCAGTTGGACAGCGTAGAACGAGCTGCGCGCGAGATCGACGACGCCGCGCAGCTCAAGGATGCATTTCTCTCGACCGTTAGCCACGAGCTCCGCACGCCGCTCAACGCGATCCTCGGTTGGTCGGCCATGCTCAGAGAGCCGCTCGAGAGCGCGGCGGCAAACAAGGGCATCGAGGTCATCGAGCGCAATGCTCGCGCGCTCGCGAGGCTCATCGATGACATCCTCGACGTTTCACGGATCGTTCGAGGCAAGCTCGAGGTCAAACGCCGCACGGTCAGCGTCACCGAGATCGTGCGCGCGGTGGCTGCTGCCGTCCGTCCAACGGCGGCAGCGCGAGGCGTGGAGTTCGACGCGCCTGCGGACGGCGACGCGGGAGTCGTGCTCGGCGATCCGGATCGTTTGCAGCAAGTCGTCTGGAACCTCGCTATGAACGCGGTGAAGTTCACTCCACGCGGAGGCTCGGTGGCGATGAGCGCGGAGCACGACGCGCAGATGGTTCGAATTCGTATTGCCGACACGGGCGCGGGAATCGAGCCGTCGTTTCTTCCGCATCTCTTCGAACGATTTCGCCAATTCGACAGTTCAACGACGAGACTGCATAACGGACTTGGACTCGGACTCGCCATCAGTCGCCATCTCGTCGAGCTGCACGGCGGCACGATTACCGCAGAGAGCGCCGGCGCGGGCCGTGGAACAACGTTCATCATCGAATTGCCCAAACTCGCTCGGACATAACGTCATTGGCATTACCGCCGCGTACGCAATCGCTGTCATCGACTATGGTCTCTCCCTCCATGCGTCGAATCTCCGTCCTCGTCGTATCGACTCTGCTCTCCATCGTGTCACGCGGGTACGCGGACGTTTCAACGCGTGCTACCGCGGGCGAGCCCTCGTCCTCTGCGTCTGCACCATTGCCCGTCTCGATCGTTGCAGAGAAGGTGGAACTGCCGAACGGGCTCACGGTGATCTACGACGAGGACCACCGCACACCCATCGTGACCGTGAACCTCTGGTACCACGTGGGATCGAAGGACGAGCCAAAGGGGCGAAACGGCTTCGCGCACCTCTTCGAGCATCTGATGTTTCAAGGGAGCAAGCACGTCCCCGAAGACACTTACTTTCGCTTCTTGGAAAAGGCGGGAGCCACCTCGATCAACGGCTCCACGAATACGGATCGGACGAATTACTTTCAGACCGTTCCGCGCAACCAGCTTGCGCTCGCACTCTGGCTCGAGAGTGACCGTATGGGATTTCTGCTCGACCACGTCGACGAGGCAACGTTCGAGAGCCAGCGCGACGTCGTCAAGAACGAGCGACGACAGAACTATGAAAATGCGCCCTACGGACTCGTGTTCGAAGCGATCTACGGCGAACTCTTTCCCGAAGGCCACCCCTATCGCCTTCTGACGATTGGCACGCCGAAGGATCTCGATGCGGCGACACTCGCCGACGTAAAAGCGTTCTTCCGAACCTTTTACGTGCCGAACAACTGCACGCTCGTGATCTCGGGCGACATCGATAAGACAACGGCGAAGTCCCTCGTCGACAAGTACTTCGGTCCGATCCCGCGCGGCGACGACGTTGCTCGAAAAAAACCTGCGCTCGTCACTCATCCAGGGGAGGCGCGCATCGAGATGGAGGCCGCCGTGGAGCTGCCCCGCGTCTACGTGGCCTGGCCCACACCCGCGTTCTTTCAGACCGGCGACGCCGAGCTCGATCTTTTGGCGCACGTGCTCGCGGGCGGCAAGACGAGCCGCCTGTACAAGCGCCTCGTCTACGATCTTCAGATTGCTCAGAACGTGAGCGCGTCGCAGGACTCGCGCGAGCTCGCGAGCGTCTTCGAGATCGTTGCCACGGCACGCCCGGGACATAGCGCCGACGAGCTGCTCAAGGTGATTGACGAAGAGCTCGACAAGTTTCGCAAGAGCGGCATCGAGGATGCGGAACTTGCGCGCGCCAAGACGAGCACTCTCGCCGACAACATCTTCGATCTCGAGCGAAGCTCCTCGCGCGCAAACCGCCTCAACACGTATAGCCATTACGTCGGCGATCCGAATTACCTCGCACGAGACATGGCGCGAACAACGGATGCGACAACGGTTGGTGTCGTGGACGCGGCGCGAAGCTGGGTCAAAGCGCAGGACTGCGTCGTGACGCTCGTAACTCCCAACCCACGAGCGCCCGTGGCCGGACGCGTCGTCACCATCAAGCGAGGTGGCAAGTGATCCGCCCTCAACACTGTTTGGCGATGTTCGCGTTCGTGCTCGGTACCTCCACGATCGCGTGCGGAGGATCGGCGCCGCCGCCCGCGCCGCCGGCTTCCGCTGCACCGATCACTACGGCACATCCGCCGCGCACCACGCCGGATGCGCCGTTCCGCGACAAGGCTCCGTCGCCAGACGGTCGCATCACGTTCACGCCGCCGACGATCACCGAGTTCAAGTTGAAGAGCGGCGTGCGCGTCCTGCTCGCCGAGCGCCATGAACTGCCCATCGTTGCCGTGCGTCTCGTCATCGGCGTGGGTGCGGGCGATCTCGAAAATGTCCGCCCTGGACTCGTGTCGTTTCTGGGACAGATGCTCGAGCAAGGAACGAAGAAGCGTAGCGCCCTTGCGATCGACGACGACTACGAGGCCATCGGCGCGGCGCACGCGACGTGGTTCGACTGGGACTCCGGTGGAACGAGCGTGAAGGTCCTCGCCAACAAACTCGACGCCGCGCTCGAGATCATGAGCGACGTCGCGCTCGCACCGACCTTCCCGGACGCGGAGATCGAGCGGACGCGCGCGCGCCGCATCGCCGGCATCCAGGCGGACAAAAGCAGCCCGGGCGCGATCGCACAGAACGCACTTGCGCCAGCCATCTTCGGACGCGCGCATCCGTACGGGCACACACTCGGCGGCGAAGAAGCGGACGCGAAGAAGCTCACGCGACAAGAGCTCGTCGCCGTCTACGAACGATTGTTCCAACCGGCGAATGCGACCATCGTGGTTGCAGGGGACGTCACGCGCGAAGGTTTGCAGCCGAAGCTCGAGGCAGCGTTCGGCAAATGGAAAGCGCACCCAGGCGCCAAGCCCGTCTCGAAGAGAGGCCCCAAGACGCCGCCAAAAGCGAGCGCCGAGCGGCGCATCGTGATTGTCGACAAACCAGGTGCGCAGTCGCAGGTGCAGATCGCGCGCCCCGGCGTCCCGTTCTCCACGAAGGACCGCGACGCCATCGGTGTGATGAACGCGATCCTCGGCGGGATGTTCTCGAGCCGAATCAATCTGAACTTGCGCGAGAAGCACGCGTACACGTACGGCGCGCGTTCGTTCGTGGCGATGCGCCACGGTGCAGGGCCTTTCGTCGTCGCCGCACCCGTCGTCGCGGACAAGACCGTGCCCGCCATCCAGGAAATGTTCGCGGAGCTCGATGGCATGCGTCGAGACGGTCCAACCGACGAAGAGCTCGCGCTCGCAAAGGAGAGCATCTTGCTCGGCATGCCGGGACGCTTCGAGGCCGTCACGGACGTCGCGGCTGCCCTCGCGGATCTCGCCGTCTACGATCTGCCGCTCGATGAGTACGCGAAAAAGCCTGCGCGCATCGAAGCCGTGACAGCCGCCGACGTGAAGCGCGTCGCCGGAGAGCTTCTCCATCGCGATGCGATGACCGTCATCGTGGTCGGCGACAAGGCGAAGCTCGCGTCCGAATCGATCGCACTCGGTCTCGGGCCGCTCGAAGAACGCGACGCCTACGGCAACGTCGTGTCCGCAAAGTAGTCGGTCACATGGTTCCGGGCACGGGCACTCGCGGTGCACCGTTACCGAGTGCGGCACGCAATGCTCGATCGAGCTGATCGAACGTGATCGGCTTGACGAGATGCGCGTGAAACCCTGCGGCAGCGGAGGCCTCTCGGTCTGCGTGTCCGCCGAAACCCGTGACCAGGACGAGGGCACGCGGCCTCCGCCGGCCGAGCGTGGAGACGAGCTCGAACGCCGTTCCGTCGCCGAGCGACAGATCGGTGACGAGCGCGTCCGCCTCTCGTCCGTCGAGTAGCGCTCGCGCGTCGGCGCACGAACGCGCGGCTCGCACATCGAAGCCACGCTTGGTCAGCGCAGCCTCGAGAATGAGGAGATTGTCCTCGTCGTCGTCCAGCACGACCACGCTCGGTTTATTCATGTAAACCGGACGTTAACCACCCACGAGTTTCGAGCGAGCGCGGGCACGTGGAGCCCTCGCGTGGTGCAACGGATCGCGTGATGCATCGGTTGGATCTTTCGCCCTCGGAGGTCCAATGGAGACGATGACTTGTCCGTCTTGCAAAGAAGAGGTGATGCCGATCGCGCCGAAGACGGCGTGGAAGATTGCGGTCGTTCTTTTCTGGGTTGGTCTGCTCGCGATATCGATGCTCTACGGGACCTTGCTAGGCCTCAACGTCGTGCTCGTTCCCGTCTGGTGCGCCATGGCTGGTGCCGTGGGCGTGGCGACCGATCGTGCGACGAGCTGGTCTTGCCCTGCATGCCACGCCAAGCTCGTGCCGATCTTCACGACACGCGACGAAGCGAGGGAGCACCGCGCAGCCGCGATGCACCACCCGCGTCACGCGTAACTACTTGCTGTGAGCACGCAATAGATCGTGCATGTCGTTGGCGTGCTCTTCTTCCTTCTCGAGAATGCGCTCGAGCAAGATCCGCGTCGTTGGATCCTTGTCACTGAAAAATCGGATCATCTCGCGATAGCTCTCGATGGCGATGCGCTCGGCGATGAGGTTTTCACGAATCATGTCGATGAGCGTGTCGCCTTCGATGTACTCGGCCGACGAGCGTGAGAGCAGCCCTGCCGGATCGAGATTCGGCTTTCCGCCAAGCTGATTGATACGCTCGGCGAGCCACTCCATGTGTTGGAGTTCATCTGTCGCGTGCTGCGAAAACTCGGATTTCACCGACTCGCTCGCGATGCCGACGGCCATGGTCGCGTGATACTTGTAGCGGAGCATGCAAACGAGCTCCGTCGCGACCGCCTCGTTGAGCACATTCACCGCGGTCGTGAGATCCAAGCCATAGTTTTTTGTGACCGCGCCTTTCTCGAGATGCTCGCGCGCGCGGCGGCGAATCTCCTTGATGTCGGTCACAAAGGAGCCCTCTTGCCTCATGTCACCACTTCCTTTCGATCGCCTCACCATGCAACCGAGGTGCCCCAGACACCCGTGCAGGGACGCAGGCGCGAGCGTTGCAACTCGCCCGACGTAACGCGGGAGATCTCTTGGATGGCGACAAAGACAAAAAGCGAAAGGCCGCGGCAGAAGGCCACGACCTCTCGGCGGTCCAACGCAACAACGACGAAGAAGAAGCGCGCCGCCGCGCCGTCGAAGCACAAACGCGGAACCGCGCTGGCAGCGAAAAAGCGCGCAACGACGCGAAAGCGTACAGATTACACGCTTGAGATGGCGGCGGCAGAAGCCAACGTGCGTCCCTCGCGAAAATCGACGCGAGGCTCGGCGAATCGCTCGAAGCCTGATTCGAACTTGCGACGGAGACAGACACGCCGCGTGCGCAGTCCGGGGAGCCGAGCTGCAGCACGAAGCGGTTGATGCAATCTACACTCGGGCCTGTCCCTGAATTCCTCCGCGTCGGCGGACTCGGCGGGTTTTGGCGGTCTTCGTCGTTGCTCGTCGTCGACGTACTTCAGTACGCTCCTCCTCGCGCCTCGAATCCCGCTCAAAACGCGCCCTCGCCGCCTCGGTCCGGAATCCAGGGACAGGCCCGGAATGCCTCACCCCCGTCCGAGCGCTCGCAGCAGGTTAGGAAATGCATTTAAGTCATGGCGCGGCGGCCACGACCCGTCAGGCCAACGAGGAACATCACGATCAACGCTCCGATGATGCTGCCAATGATGCCCGACGTGTGCAGATCGAAGATGTTTCGTCCTCGGTGAATGAGGCTGCCAAGCAAACCTCCTACGAACGAACCGGCGATGCCGAGCAGCGCGGTTGCCACAATCCCCATGCTTTGCCGGCCCGGCATGATGGCGCGCGCAATGAGACCGACGACGAAACCGAACAGGATGAAGGTAATCAGACCCATTTTTCCTATCTCCCTTGAAGCGACCAGCGGCCGCAAGACTGTCCGCCGATTACGCACGGTGCGGGCCAGCGCAAAGCCGCGCCGCATCCGAGAGCAACACACCCACGAGCCAGACCGAGCGACGCGTCATCGCGAGCGCGATGACGCGGAAGTCCCTGTCGAGCGCGTTGTTGTCCCTGCATCCGACAGCGGGCTCGGCACGGTCGGCTTCGGCTCCTCACGGCGCTCGACCTCTGGAATTGGCGAGTTCGGAGGCAGGGTTGGCGGTTCCGAACAGCGGTATGCCGAGAGACTCGCAAACAGCGCCGTACCAAGTGCCGTTCGGCGGACGTTCGGCCAGGTTTGGCCAAACACGCTGACACGAACAATCCGCATCGATGCCGCCGACTGCAACACGCGTTCCTCGACATGGCTCGGACGTGCGAAAAGGCTTCGAGGCACACTGCCACGCGTAGCGTTGGGCTACACGGTTGCCGATGCGGTCGGTGCCGCCCCAACATTCGGAGCACCGACCAAGTGCAGCTTGCATGCAATTGTACTCTAAAAAGGAGCACAATTGCCGCGTGCAAACAGGCAGGGCCGCCCTTGAATTGCGGCACGCGCGCTCGCCGGATGGCCGCGCCGGAACGAGCATGCATCATGCATGCATGCGAACATCTTGTAAAATGCATGCATGCACAGGAGCGTGCATCATGCATACGAGTCGCACGCCCATGTAAAATGCACGCGTCATGCACGTCACGTGCATCATGCATGCGAGTCGCATATGTGCAGATCGCACGCATGCGAAGTGTATGCATGATGCACGCGTGCGGCTTTGTTGTAGATTGCACGTACGAGAATGTACGTGCATCATGCACTCGATGCCGCTGCGCGCGGATTTCGTGCACGATTTTCTTCAACCAGCGATGGCTCTCCAGACGCCGTGGCGCTATCCACTGACGCCATGTCTGACGAACTTCTCGCGCCCGTGGTGCTCGTCGTCGACGATGATGACGATCACAACTTCGTGGTCTCCATGAGCCTCGAAGCTCTCGGCTACGAAGTCCGCTCGGCCTCGTCGTGCGCCACCGCGCGAGCGATGCTCGCGCGCGAAAAGACGGATGCGCTCCTGTCCGATCTCGCGCTCGGCGACGGCACCGCGCTCGATCTCGTTGCCTCACTCGAAAGACGACCGCGTGTGGCGATCGTGCTCACAGGTTTCGATGACGTGGGTCCGAAAGTCAGGGCCGCATTCGACGCCGTGCTTCTCAAGCCGACGGCGATCGAACACCTCGACGAGGTGTTGCGCGCGCGACTCTCCACGCCGCGCGGCGATGATGACGATGACAAAGTCGTCGAGAGCGGCTTCCGTCCGACGCGACTTGCCACGACGCGCCCGTCCGCACAGCACCGCCGTGGTGCCGCGTAGAACGCGTTTGATAACCGTCGCGAGCTGAATCATTTCGTTGCGAGCCTCATCGACGCGTGAGCCGCATGTCGCGCGGAGCATCGTCCCACGCGCGCGCATCATTCGGTCTTACGTTGCGCGTGGTACCCGCTTTGAGTGATCCCATGATGGAAGGCACACCTCCCGCTCGATCCGCTTCCGCTCCGCCAACCGCCCTGGATTCTGTCCAGCAGGGTGGGGCTTCGGACGTGAAGGTTCACGTCGCGCACTGGATGGCCATCGCACGACACACGCCGCTCGGGATCCTCTGCGATCTCGACGGGACGCTCGTGCCGTTCGCAAGTGCACCGGAAGATGCACGACCCGATCGCGACGCCATCGCGCTCATCGAAGATCTCGCGGCGTTGCCTGGCGTCGTGGTCGCCATCGTCAGCGGCCGCCCGCACGAGTGGCTCGAGCGCTTCTTCCCGAGTCCGAGCGTCCGCCTCGTCGCTGAACACGGCGCCATGCGACGTGGTGCGGGTGCTTGGGAGAACGTGCTCGATCTCGATCTGACACCTCTTCGCGAACTCGGAGCCGAGCTCGCGGCGCTCGTCGCAAGGCACCCCGGCGCGCTGCTCGAACGAAAGACCACCACGGTGGCGTTGCACTACCGAGGCGTCCGGCGCGGTCAGCGCGGTGAGTTGATCGTGGAAGCGTACGGCATCATCGATCGCTTCCTCGCGCGCCAGCCCGCCTACGAACGCCTCGAAGGAACTCTCGTTACGGAAGTGCGCCCTGCATCGGTCAAGAAATCTTCGGCGGTACCCTGGGTACGTGAGATCGCTGGCGCGGGCGCGCGTCTCGTCGCGATCGGCGACGACGTGACCGACGAACACATGTTCCAGGCGCTCGCACCACAAGACGAGTCCATCGTCGTTCGCACCGCCGAGACGCGAAGAACCTTCGCGCGCTGGGAGCTCGCGGATACCGACGAAGTGCGCGCAGTGCTCCGCTACGTTCATGGACTGCGCGCGGGGCACACGCCTTTGCCCATCGTGCTTCCACGCGAGGTCGCGCCACCGCATGCGACGCAAATCGTTGTCGATCGCGACCTGCTCGTCGTATCGAACCGCTTACCTGATTTCCGTCATATCGAAGGCGACGAGGAGGTCCGAAAGAAGAACGTCGGCGGACTCGTCTCGGCACTCGAGCCAGCGCTGCGCGCTCGCGGTGGCATGTGGCTTGGTTGGAGTGGACGGACCGTGCCTGATACCGAATCTGTGGCAAGCGGCGTCATCGACAACGGTACGGCCCAATTCGCGTGGGTCGATTACAAAGAAGCCTGGTATCGCGATTACTATTCAGGCTTCTGCAACGGCACGCTCTGGCCGCTCTTTCACTCGTTCCCATCGCGCGTAACGCTCTCCGACAAGGGATGGGGCGCGTACCGCGAGGTTCACGAGACCCTTGCAGATGTCGCGTCGACGCACATTGGCCGCCGCGGGATGATCTGGGTGCACGACTACCACCTCTTGCTCTTTGCACAGGTGATGCGCCAAAAAGGTCACAGCGGGCCCATTGGGCATTTTCTGCATATCCCATTTCCATCTCTCGATATGTTCTCCATGCTCCCTTGGGCCGGTGAGGTGCTCGACGCGCTCCTCGATTTCGATCTGCTCGGGTTTCACACGTCCGCGAGCGTCGCAAACTTTTTATCGTGCGTGTCGTCCATCCTCCCGGCGCGCGTGACCGACGACGTCGTCTCGCATCGCGGGCGCATCACGCACGTGGCCGCCATGCCCATCGGCATTCTGCCGGATACGTTTCAGGAGCCCCCCGAGCCTGCGATCATCGAAGAGATCGAAGGGATCATGCGCTCTCTCGGCGAGTCGCGGCTCGTGCTCGGCGTCGACCGCCTCGACTACACGAAGGGGATTCCGGAGCGACTTCTCGCGTTCGGACGCCTGCTTGAAATGTTTCCAGAGTGGCGAGGCAAGGTCTCGCTCGTGCAAGTCTCGGTTCCTTCGCGCGCGGACGTTCCGCTCTACGCCGAGCAACGCGCGACGATCGAGAGCATCGTCGGCCGCATCAACGGCGAATTCGGCGAAGCCGCGTGGGTTCCGATTCGCTATTTGTATCGGTCGTATTCGAAGCCCCAGCTATCGCAACTCTATCGTGCCGCAAGCGTCGGTTACGTGACACCGCTCCGCGACGGCATGAACCTCGTCGCAAAGGAATACGTTGCAGCGCAAGATCCGGAGAGCCCCGGCGTCCTTTTATTGTCGCAATTTGCCGGCGCCGCCGTTGAAATGCGCGACGCAGTCCTGACGAATCCAAACTACATCGATGGGATGGCTCGCGATCTCGATCGCGCACTGCGCATCGATCTCACGGAGCGAAAGGCGAGACACGCGAAGCTCCTCGCCTCCGTGCAACGATCGAACGCCGTGACATGGGCGGAGGGATTCCTCGACGCTCTCTCCGCATGCCGTTAGCAAATCGAAAGCGGGCTTGAATCCGCTTTACGCCGACAAATTTCCGAGTCTGGCGTGCGCCGGAGTATCGTCGTCCGATCATGTCTCGTGCGCCGCTGCTTCCCGTTCCGATCCTCTGCCTAACGAGCATGACGGCGGCGTGCGCAGACTGGGGCAGCGGCTCCTCCTGGATGAAGGAGCCACTCACGCAGGAGGAGACGCGCACGGCGCAGCCGCCCGATCCCGAAGGACGCGCGCCGGCCGGGCGCGCCGCGTCGCGAACGATCGGCGAGCGGGGTGCGCCGAAGGACGACGAGCGCGCCGACGCATCGAGCGACGAACGCGATCGCCCGGGTGGCGGGCGCGTGCTCGGAACGTTTCGCAACACGTACTACCACTTCCCGCGCGAGGCAGATTACGCGGGAGATGAAGTCGCGCTGATGAATGCATCCTGCACTCCCATCGCGAAAGTCTCACGCGGTTTCTACGACGCCGTCTGCGTGCAAGGATCCGGATCGTTGCGCCAAGGCAAGACCGTCAGCTTCGCCCAGCGTGACTGCGCGTGCGCCGAAGTATGTCCGCGCACCGGACAACGTATCTGCTTCGACGCGCTCGATGCTGCGACGTTTCCTTGGGGGCGCGGCGCCGCTGGCAAGTCCATCGTTCCCATGCGATCCGTGGCGGCCGACACTTCCGTGTTGCCGATGGGCACCGTGCTCTACATTCCCGAGTTCGACGGCGCGACGCGTGCGGAGAGTGACGGCACGTCGGACGGCTGCTTCGTCGTCGAAGATCGCGGACTCAAGGTCCGCGGCGAACACGTGGACATCTTCACAGGTACTTCCACGCAAACCGCAATATTGAACGCCCGTGTTCCGAGCAACCAAGGCGTCACCATCATCGTCGACGCGCCTCGGTGCGCGCATCTCGCGGGGCACTGAGCATGAGCGATCCGACACAACGCTTCGAAGGGCGCGCGGCTGCATACGACAAGGCGCGCCCAAGCTATCCGCTCGCGGTCCTCGATCTGCTCGCACGCGACTTCCATCTGCGCGCGGGATCGGTTGTCGCCGATCTTGGTTCGGGCACCGGGATCTTCACCGCGATCTTGCTCGAGCGCGGCGCGACGGTGTTCGCGGTCGAGCCGAACGCAGACATGCGAGCCACCGCCGAGCAAAGACTTGGAAGCATCGCAGGATTCCGAAACGTGAACGGGCGCGCGGAGGCAACGACGCTCGCGACATCGAGCGTCGATCTCGTGACCGCGGCGCAGGCATACCATTGGTTCGATCGACCGCGCGCGCATGCGGAGATGAAACGCATCTTGCGTAAAGCGCCGAACGTCGGATGCATCGCGCTCGTGTGGAACGATCGCGACACAACCGCCACACAGTTCACCGCCGCATTCGAAGACGTGCTGCGAAGGCGTTGCCCGGACTACGCAACACTTCAAGGTCGATCGGAAATGCCCGAAGCATTCAATGAGCTTTTTGGCGCGGGCGGATGGTCGCGCACGGCCTTGCTTCACGATCAGGAGCTCGATCGCGACGCGCTCATCGCTCGGGCCATGTCAACCTCCTACGCCCCACGTGAAGGAGAGGCGCACGCCGCGCTCATCAGCGATCTCCGTGCGCTCTTCGACACACACGAAGAAGCAGGGATTGTGCGCCTCCACTATCGCTGCGTCGTCATCGGAGGTTGCCCCGCCTGAACGTGATCTCTGCAAACCGTCGCGAGCGACGCGAGGTCGAGGCTTTTTCCGAGGAGCGCGTGCAAGTAGCACACGCACACGCCGTCGCACCGCGAAGTCAGGAGCGCGTGGAGCGTACTCGTTGGCAAGCGAAGCGAGCCCCGCGTGGGGTGGGGACCCCGAAAGACCGCGCTCTTTCGGGGCGGGGCGGCGCGTGCCGCCCCGAGATGGCAAGACGAGCACGCACCGCAGGAAAAAACGAAGAGATCGTGGCGCGCAGCAGGTTTGCAGCAAAAAAAACGCGCCGACGTCTTTCGACGCCGGCGCGCGGGGAGCCTCGGTCGGAACTCGAACATTGGTGGGAGGGGGGGGCCGATCCAATGCCCAAGACGAGGCTCCGAGCCTGTTCGCGGGCTCGGAGCCGACAACCCCCCAAGTCCGCAGTTGCTGGCCAACTCAAGGCCACCCAACAACTACACCTTATGTGACATCATGCGACGACCAAGTCAATACAGATTCTCAGCGCACCGCGGACATTAATCATTTATTAGCCAGTCTCATTGATTGCGGGGGGCTAATTACGGTGGCGGTGCAGCCCGTTGATCCCGAGGATGCGAGGCCGACCGCGGGGTGAGTTCCTGCGCTTTAGAAAGCACGGACGCGATTTCGACGATGCGGCATCCGAGCCGCGCGAGCTCCTCGGCAACGGCGGGAACAACAGCGAATTCATCCTGCGGCTGGGTGTCGCTGTGCGGAAGCACGTAGAGCTCGACTGCGTCTAACAGCTCCTTGGCATGCGTGACCTGATCCCGCACCTCCGAGAGGCGTAGCTCGGCGTTGAGTCGCTCGTTGTCGCTCGAAGTCAGCGTCTCAATGGACGGAAGATGGCGCTTGCGCATCGTGAGCGTTCCCCTTTCCCTGCATGATGCACAGGCAAATAGAGGACCACGCGCAAACACGCGCGCTCCAATTCGAAGCGACGATTTCTATGGCGTCGGCACACGAACGCGTTCCGCTCAGCATGAGGCGAAACGGCAAAGACCGTATCGCACGCGCGCTCTATGACGGGGGCGCGCTTGACTGCACTGTAAGCACGGGACAGGGAGCCGTCCTCACAATCTTCTCTGCCACGCTGCCAAGGAGCGCACGAGGTAACCCGCGGCGTCCATGCGTCCCCATCACGATGAGGCCCGCCCGAACCTCCGCGACTGCGTCGAGAATGGTTCGCCACGTATCGCCTTGCTTGATGAGGCCGCGAATGGAGACGCCCGATGCCTCGTGCGGCTTGATGGCATTGTCCAGCCCTGCCCGCGCACCCTCGAGCACACGAGAAGCGAACTCCGCGCTCGCGGCCAGCGTACCGTCGGGAAAGCCGACCATGGGGATCTCGAAGGCATGGAGCACAACGAGATCTGCGCCGACCACCTTCGCAAGGTCGACGGCGTAGAGCAGGGCTGCCTCGGAGCCCTCACCGAAGTCTGTTGGAACGAGGATGGTCTTCGGGAGCGTCATGATTTTACCTTTGGTATCAGGCCAGCAACAATGGGGCCATATCACACTAAGACCGCTTTCAAGTTGACGCGAGGTCGAGGCGGGGCCGAGGAGCGGACCGGAACAGCCTCGCATGGCTTTGAGGACCGCACCGCAGGCCCCAACGATGAGATCGCGGCAAATCGAAAGCGGTATATGAGGTTTATGATTAGTTTTACAGAAAAGATCCGGATGCCGAGCGCCGCCCAATCCTTGCCCGGACGAAGTGAGCCCGTCTTCGTGGCCGAGAAGCATGCCGTGCTTGGTACGCGCATGAAGGAACCGTGGCCGCCGGGAATGCAGATTGCGATGTTCGGGATGGGATGTTTTTGGGGTGCAGAAAAAGAGATGTGGCAACTCCACGGCATTTACTCCACGCAAGTTGGTTATGCGGGCGGCACTACACCAAATCCTGCATATGACGAGGTTTGCACCGGCAGGACCGGGCACGCCGAAGTGGTGCGCGTCATCTTCAATCCGCAAATCATAAATTATGAAAACTTGCTCCGCGCATTCTGGGAGAATCACGATCCGACGCAGGGCATGCGCCAGGGCAACGACGTCGGCACACAATACCGCTCGGGCATCTATGTGTTCGATGATACGCAAGCGCACACCGCGGCGGCGTCAGCCACAGCTTTTCAGAAGGAGCTCCGCGCGGCCGGCTACGGCGACATCACGACGGAGATCACGGCAGCGCCGATATTTTACTATGCAGAAGATTATCATCAACAGTACCTCGCGAGGGATCCGGGCGGCTACTGCGGACTCGGCGGCACCGGCGTGAAATTCCCGTTACTCTGACATTCCACCGGCGAGCGCCCGGTGAGAATCTCCGTGTAACCAGGTAGTGAGACGTAATTCGGTCCGGTCGCTTGGATTACATCGTGTCCGGGTGCGCCGACCAAAGCGCCACGCCGTGTGGCGAGTTAGTAAACGCGCGCCGTCGATGGTCACGAGAACGACGGGAGAGCGGACACGGACTTTCGGATGCGTGTATTCTGCATTGATGACGCGTGCGGAATCAGCACGTGCATCTTGGCGAGTCGCGTAACTTGCTCCGACGAGGAGCAAACCGACGATGGCGGCTTTCACCACACCTTGTGCGCCCCACACGATCCCCCCCGTTGCTTGCACGCCTCATACCTGCGTGGATGATTTCGTCTTCGCTCGATCGCGCACAAAGCCGCCAAAGGAGAGAGAAAGCGCTCGCTTGTGCGCAAGTGAGCGTTGCGATCACGTGCGGCGCCGACACCAAACGTGCACCGAAGGCGCAGTGCGGGAGAGACGCAGCGGAGGTGTCAGTCGTCATCAGGTCCGAGCGCCTCGAGCATGGTCTCGACCATGCGGTACGTCATCCCCCAGAGCACCCGATCCCCGGGCTGAAATCGGATGCACGGAAGCTCGAACACTTTGCCCTCCCGCGACCACGAAAAGGTGCCGCGTCCCTCACCGCGCGCAATGCTCGCGAACGGAATCCATAATGCTTCGGCGACTTCGAGGTTCGGTGTGTGCTGCCCTGCATGCTCGCCGCGGAGAGCGAAGACGAAGGGCGTGACGACGAGCGACGCGCTCTTGCCTCGCGTATACGCGAGGATGTCGGGCAGACGTGCGACGAGGTTGGCAGAGGAGAGGTCGATGCCCACTTCTTCATGCGTTTCGCGGACCGCGGTAGCGAGGATCGTGACGTCCTCGTCTTCGTAACGCCCGCCTGGAAATGCGATATGACCCGACCACGGATCGTCGGCTCGCTCGGTTCTGCGAATGAAAAGAAGCTCGGCGCCCGCATCCGTCATACCTTCGCGAAGGATGGCAGCGACGGCGGCACGTGAACAGTCACCTCCGCGCGAATCGGAAGCACCAAGCCGCCCGAGCTTTTTCGCGATTGCGGAGAGAAGCATGGCACTAGAACGATTGCTTGAACGATTCCACGTCAGCTTGCGAAAAGCCATAAAGGATGGCGATATCTTGTATTGCGGAGATGATCGCGGATGTCCGATGGGTGGGGTCGGTGACGAGCTCGAAGGGTGCGTCTGCACCGAGCTTGCCGAGAAGCGCCTGGATCCGATCATCCGTGATGAGGCGGCGAGCCTGCGGGATCCCAAGGTAACTCTGAACGAGACCAATGGCATTGCCGAGCGCGCGCAACGAATCCGGACCGTCCATGGGGTCCGTCATCGCAGCGAGCGCCGCGAGATTTAGATAATAAATGACCGATGCGTACGTGGTCTTCTCCCACGTTGCGAAAAAATCCGTAAGCGCCGCGTCGAGGTCCGCCTGGCATGCATTGCCCGCGATGACGGCGGCCTTCGCAGTCAATAGAGCAGTGCGCATTTGACGATACATACCCGGCGTGTTCGAGTTTTTGTTGTCACGTTGCGAAGCGAGCTCGGCGAGCAGACCATCGCGATCAGCACCCGCGTCGTCGTCGGTGCGGTTTGCGAGCGCCGGGGTTGCGCCGAAAGATGCAACAACACGGTCGAGCGTTGCCTCGGTCATGGGCCCCGACGCGAGATCGATGGCGTGCTGGAGAAACGCTCCACCGAGCAGCGTGCGCGACGTTGCCGAACGCAAATCGAGACCAACAGCCGAGAAGTAAAAGGTTCCGTCGTATTTGCCGCCGTTCTCTGCTCCACCATTGGCTGCAAGGTCCGGCGACCATAGATTGCCAATGGCATTGCCATATGCCGTGAGATAGCCATTGGTGCTGTTCCCAATGGCGTCTTGGGTTTCAGGCGTCGACACCGACTGGAGACTCGGCACACCCGCGGTGAAGGAATCGGTGAGTTCCTTGGTCGTGGTGATTGCGGTGGTGGCCCCTTCGGTCAATGCCATGGTCCTATCAATGGCAAATGCATTGGCGCGCAGATCGAGTTCCACTTGCGCATTCGTCGTGAAATTCGGACTGTCATAAACCGACAAGACGGCAGCACCGCACGCGAGAGTGCCGCCATCATTTGCCGGCCCCGAGCCATCTGATGATCCCGAGCCATCAGGGCGCTCACGCACGGTGACAGGCTTGTCGTTGCACGCGGCACCGACCGAAAGCATGCATGCAAAGCCTACGAGAAGAATAATTCTAAGAGCGTGTTCGCCAGCCGTCGCGAGCGAATCGAGGCTAGGGCGGAGCGCGAGGAGCCCGCGTAAGCGTACTTGTCGTACGTGCGCAGGCACCGCAGCGCCCAACCGACGAATCGATTTCGCGCAGCAGGCTGGCGAACACGCTCTAAGGAGAGAAGAACAGCGCATGGGTATATCTTTATCGGATTTTACGCGCACAAGCGATTGAAGCTCGGCTGGAACGTGATATTTTAGCGCAACGCACAGCGGCGAGCCTCTCAAACGTTGAACAAGGACTTTCATGAAAACGCTAAGTTTTTACGGTTTGATGGTCTTGAGTAGCTGCCTCACGTCGTGCGCTAAGTTTACCGTCCGCGAGGACCCAGACGTCGGCGACGGCGGCTCGCACCTAGCCGATTTCAACGCCCAGTTGGAAATACCGAGCCTCACAACGGTGGTTCAAGGCAGAACAACCAAGGTCCCCATCAAGATCCACCGAGATCCCAACAATACCGGCTCTGGGATCATGAGCGTTACCGGCCTTCCAAACGGGATCCAGGCCGACAGCGTCACAATTCCCGAGAGCGCCGATCCCTCGCAGGTCCAAGAAATTGAACTTTCGCTGGTCGCGGACATGCCCGCGACAGGCACGGTTTATCCTACTCCGATCCTCGTCGTCGGCCACACCAGTGAAAGCACGCTGACGCTGAGAGCGGGCCTGCCGATGGTCGTGCGCGGCAAACCGGGAACGCTCGACACCGCGTTCGCGGACGGCGGCGTGTACGAAGACCCGTCCGAAAAGTACTACTCGATCAATGCCGTCACCCCACACCTCGACGGAGTGGTCATCGGCGCAACGCTGTACCCTCCGGAATCGAGCACGATCATCCGTCTGAGCGCTGACGGCTCGCTCGACACGACATTTGCTGAACCACAGTTTCCCGTGCAGGTGCAGGACATTGCACCGGACGACGCAGGACACATTTTGACGGTTGGGACAGCTCCAGATAACTCAGCATCTATCGTCAACCGCTTCACCAAAGCCGGCAACCCAGACATCTCGTTCACTCCGACGAGTTCCGTCACATTGCCGACTCCAGACGGTTGGTCTAACTATTACCCATCGGTCATCACTGTCGCACCGAATAATGGATATATCTACGTTGGAGCGGGCGCCATTTCCATCAATGGCATAGGAGGCTACTCTTATGCATTCGCTCAGATCTCGCCCACGGGGGACATCGCAACCAACACAGCGGTCTCCATCGGGAGCGGATGCTATAAATCTTGGGGGCCATCGAGCTACTCCAATTACTTAACTAACTTGTTCGTACTGCCGAGCGGCGCCCTTACCTTCGCCGGTTGGGATGGGTCCGGTATCGGCGTGGGGCGATTTTTGCCGGCGTCTCCATCGTCTTCCCTTTGCCAATTCGACACCAGGTACGGTGGAGTTGGCGGCACGTTTGGAGAATCATACTTTATGGGCACAGGTTATCTAGACGACTCCGTTCTCGAGGACGATGGGAGCTTCGTTCTTCTCGGCCACAACCTCCCAAGTCATGGCGTTTCAGAACGCCCATATTCCCTTCTTCGCGTGGATCCAGCGGGCATGCAAGTTACGCAGAGTGATACCTCATTGATGTTCTCGAGCCAACGAAACTGGGCAGGATATATTGCTGGGGGCGTAATGCGCATGCCAGACGGTCACTATCTCGTAACAGGGGAATCGTCGTTAGCTACCGCATCCTCGATGGCTATCGCTTTTTATAACTCCGACCTGACACTGGATACGTCAATGGGCACGAACGGCGTCACCCTCATCCCCACCACCATCGCCAATACCTTTGGGGTTGGATTGCGCGCCATTCCCTCGTCCGATGGGCAGTACACTCTCGTCGTTGGTGTTGCGCACCGCACAGACGCCAACATTGAGCACCTTGTCGTGGCTCGCCTCCAGAACTGAGACATGCATCTACCGCGCGCCGCAACATCTCATGCGGCGCGCGGAGGGGAGCAACCCCTACCTATCAATCGAACTGTTGCGTACCCGGGAAGATGGTACTTGAACTAATAGTATGCGTGTCTAGGGTGACGGGCACCGTGTCCACCACGACTTGTCCGTAGGCATCCGTGATTCGCAACGTCAGTCCATTGTGGGCGCCAAGACCGTTCTCAACTATTGTTTGCTGTTTGGTAACAGGGTCCACTGTCACGGTTATGGGTCTGAAGTAGTTATCGTCGGAGCGGGGTAAATTAACCCAAGTTCCCTTGCCGTCCGAGTCATATTCGACCGTCGCGATGGGCTCACGGTGATTTCGTATTTGGATCGGCGACCAATATTGGTTACTTCCATCCTTGAATACGTATTGCATGAACCCCGCGACAGTGCACGGGACAACCTGGAAGGTAATGGGCACTTTCCCATCAGATAGATTCGCGATCCTCGAAAACGCGTCCTGCGAAAGATCCAGATCGGCTCCCGACACGCCGCAGTCCATGGCGCCAGTACCCGAAGGACAGCTATCGACAACCTCCACGACTACGAACCCCTTGCTGCCCGTAACATTGAGGCACTCGCCACAAGCACCCGCGAGTTCGGTACCAACGTTGTACCAACGACTCTTGTTCGGGGCGACGACCAGCAGCGGAGAGGCATTCGACTTGGGAAAGCTGCAATTCCCAGTGCCATCCGCATCGTAGAACGTGGCCGTACCCGTAATCACCGGTCCCACCAAATTTCCGTTAGGTGGTGGCGGTGTAACTCCCGAGTCCTGAGACGCGGCCGCGTCGTTGCCACCGGAGTCCGACCCACTATCCTTGCCTGAGCTCGATCCGCTGTCCCTGCGCGAGCTCGATCCGCTGTCCGACGACGAAGACGTGCCGCTGTCACCGGAGTCATCGTTCCCGGTGCTCGATCCGTTGTCCCCCGGGGACGACGACGCGTCCTCCCCGCTGAGGGTTGTTTCGTCGGGCGGGGACGAGTTGTTACTCGTTGAACAAGCTACGAATAAGAGGCCAACGAGGCCAACAGAGAAACCGATGTAACGCATCATTCGGCGCACTCTATCCGAACCGAGCGCTCCCACAAGAGGCGTGATCTACGAACTTTCGCCCCTGGGACGCCCAGTCTCGCTCATGCGCCTCGATTCGGCAGAACGGTATCAGTCAATTCACGAGATCTCGTTCACTCGAACTGCTGCGTACCTGGGAATACCATGGAGGAGTCGATGGCGTTCTTGTCCACAACAACGGGCACCGTGTCCATCACGACCTGACCGTAGGCATCTGTGATTCGCAGAGGCAGTCCATTCGAATGTGGCCCAACGCCCCCATTCTCGGTATTGGGGACAAAGTAGTTATCGTCCGAGCGGGATGTCGTTATCCAATTGCCGCTGTTGTCTGAATACTCAACGGTCGCAAGGGGCTCGCGGTGATTGAGCACCTGGATCGCCGTCCAAGATTGCGAACTTCCATCTTTGAACCGATACTGCAGATTCCCCGTGACATCGCACGGAACAACCTGAAAACGGATGTCGATAATTCCAGTGTCTAGATTGTCGATGCGTCCGAAGGCTTCTTCCGAAAGGTCGAGAAGGATATCCGATTGCTTACAATCGGGGCAGCTATCGACAACCTTCACAACAATTGCCGTGGTCTTCGTGTTCGCCTTGTTGGTGCCCGTGACCTTGAGGCATGCGCCGCACGCGGAAGCGTGATTGTAGAGATCCAGCTCCGAAGTCATCTTCGGAGCGGCCACCATCCAATCTGTGAACGGAGGGAAGCTACAATTCAAGGTGCCATGGGCATCAAACCAAGTGGCCTTGCCCACCAGCTCGCCAGACATCAGCAATCCGTTCGAGGACGATTTGCTCGTTGAGCAAGCCAAAAGCAAAAGCCCGATGCATCCAGAAGAAAAAGCCGCGCTGCGCATCACGTGTGCATTGTACCGCGGGAGCCTCTGCGAGTACCTCGCGATCAGAGCGAGTTCGACGGCCTGCTGCGCGAATCGATTCGTTGGTTGGGCGCTGCGGTGCCTGCGCACGTACGAAAAGTACGTTTACGCGGGCTCCTCGCGCTCCGCCCTAGCCTCGATTCGCTCGCGACGGCTGTCGAACTCGCTCTCAGATCAGCGCTTCTTTGCCTTCTTTTTCTCCTTTTTCTTCCCGTTCTTCTTCGTCTTCTTCACTTGAATTTTCTCGGCCAGCTTCTTCGCCTTCTTAGGCGCAGCCTTTGCCAGCTTCTTCGTCGAAACCTTCTTCTTGGCTGCAACGGACGCGGCCTTTGCCAGTTTCTTCGTCGAAACCTTCTTCTTGGGCGCAACGGACGCGGCCTTCGCCTTCTTCTTTTTGACCGCAGCTTTCTTGGGCGCAGCCTTCACCAGTTTCTTCGTCGAAACCTTCTTCTTGGGCGCAACGGACGCAGCCTTCGCCAGCTTCTTCGCCTTCTTCTTTTTGATTGCAGCCTTCTCCGGCTTCTTCGTCGAAACCTTCTTCTTGGCCGCAACCTTGGCCAACTTCTTGGCGGAAGCCTTCTTCTTTTTGATCGGAGTCTTGGTGGACTCCTTCTCCTCAACCTTTTCGACTGTCACTTTGGCCGGTTTCTCGGCCTTAGCCTTTGCGGGCTTAGCAGCTTTGCTGGCTGATTCCGAACTAGGGGCCGGCTCTGAAACAGGCTTCGAAGCCTTGGCTGGAGTGGCTTTGACCGGGGTTGCGTTGGCTGAAGCGGCTTTGACCGGGGGGGTCGCCACGACGACGGGCTTGGAAGGTCTGACAAACTTGCGCTTGGGTGCCAGAGGTTTCTCCTCTTCCTCGTCATCCTCGGGGGGCGGCAGGGGCTTTCGCACCGGCGGAGGAAGACGCGGATCCGGCAGGGCTTTGGCAAAGTAGGTGCGGAGCGGCACGAAATACTTGTCGTTCCAGACGGCGCGATACTTTTCCCCCTGGCCCTCGGGAATGTCCGTGTGCAAGACGAGCACCCGGGTATTGCCGCCAAGTGCCTCGAAATGGAGTTCCACCCGCGAGTCCGATGCATCACTCGGGAAATCGGTCGTTCGCCAACTCATGACGATGCGACGACCCAAATCCAGCGCGATCATTTTACCCGTGATGTATCCATTCCACGAGGAATGCTTCGCGCCGACCTCGCTGACGATCTCGGAGATGCCGCCGGTCATTGCGGAGTGTTGTGCGCTGTCGAGCCACGAGTAGTACAGCGTCGTAGGCACAACAGGGATGGTCGTCGTGAGCCGCAGGGCCTCCGTCTTCATGCGCGACAGAGTAGCGTGCCCTTTGGCTCTTCACCTAAATTGTGACTTCAAAGATTCGATCGATCGGATTTCGACCTTCGATAAGTCGAGGACTCCTACGCAGAAGTAAGGGAAAAACAGCCGGTCAAGGGGTCGGCGGGCGCTTCCTCCTTGCGAGCACGCGAGCAGGGACACCAGCAACGGTGGCAGCCGGCGGGACGCTCTTCCTTATCCGGGCTAGGCTGCGTCGCGTTCGCGTTCGGGCATGAGACTAGAGTAAGCTTATGCGCCGATGCTTCCCGAGAAAAAGCAGGTCCTCATCGTCGACGACGAGCCGAACCTGCGAAAAATCCTCGCCGCTCAGCTCTCACGCGACGGCTACGACGTCCTTCTGGCCGAGGACGGTGAGCAAGGCCTCGCGCTCATGCGTGAACACCACATCGATCTGGTGGTGACCGATCTCAAGATGCCGAAGGTCGACGGGATGACGCTGCTCCGCGAGGCTCTGCGCGAGGGACCGGAGCTGCCGATCGTCATGATCACGGCGCACGGCACCGTGGACACAGCGGTCGAAGCTCTCAAGCTCGGCGCGTTCGATTACCTCACCAAACCGTTCGACAAAGACGAAGTCCGCCAAGTCGTTGCAAAGGCACTCAAGACGCGTCAGCTCGCCGAAGAAGACGCGTCGAGCGCTCCGAAGGACGTGCCGGGGGCGCGCTTCGGTATCATCGGCCAGTCCCCCGGCCTCACGGATCTCTACGCCGTGCTCGAGCGCGTCGCCGACAGCCCGACAACCGTGCTCATCACCGGTGAGAGCGGCACCGGCAAGGAGCTCGTGGCGCGCGCACTGCACGATCACTCGTCGCGCCGGAGCAAACCCTTCATCAAAGTCAATTGCGCGGCGATCCCGAAGGAGCTCATCGAGAGCGAGCTCTTTGGTTACGAGCGCGGCGCGTTCACGGGCGCGGTGTCGAGCAAGCCCGGTCGCTTCGAGCTCGCCAACGGCGGCACGCTGTTCCTCGACGAAATCGGAGAGATCCCCGTCGAGATGCAGGTGAAGCTTCTGCGCGCGCTGCAAGAGAGCGAGTTTGAGCGCGTCGGGGGCATCAAGACGATCCGCATCGACGTGCGTCTGGTGGCCGCAACGAACCGCGATCTCAAAAAGCTCATCGCGCAAGCGGCGTTCCGCGAAGATCTGTTCTACCGGCTCAACGTGGTGTCGCTCCGCCTTCCGGCGCTGCGCGAGCGCGCGAGCGACATCCCGCTGCTCACCGAACATTTCCTTGCAAAGTTCAACGATCGCCTCAAGAAGCACGTCGCTGGCATCGAGCAGGAAGCACTCGACGTGCTCGCCGCGCACACGTGGCCTGGCAACATCCGCGAGCTCGAAAATGTCATGGAGCGCGCCGTCCTGTTCTGCGATGCGCCGAAGCTCCGCGTCCGAGATCTGCCCGTAGAACTGCGCGGCGTAAATAGCTCGATGGCGCCGCCACCTGATTCGGTGAACTTGCCCGCGGACGGCGGACTCAAGGAGCACGTGAAGGTTGCCATGAACCGCCTCGAGCGTGAGCTCGTGAGTCGCGCACTCAAGCAGACGAATGGCAACGTCACGCATGCCGCACGCTTGCTAAAAATTTCGCGCAAGGGACTGCAGCTCAAAATGAAGGAACTTGGCCTGCGCGAAGGTGCCTCCGAAAAGAGTGAGTGATGGTGAAGCGGTCGGTCGTTCTCGTCGCATTCGTGAGCGCGCTGATGGTCGTCAGCGCGTGCAAGCGAAGTGCGCCGTCCACGGCCGACGCGGACCGTGGGACCGCGGCGCCCGCGTCCCGGCCCACGGCGGAGAGTGACGCTCTCGGCGCGCCGCGAACTGGAATGGCGTGGATCCCGGCGGGCGTGCTCCGCGCAGGCACTCCGGTGGACCGCGTGCCGCGCGTGCCCGACGAAGAGCTGCCGGATCTGCCCATCGAGATGGGTGGATTTTACATCGACGTGATGCCCTGGCCGAATGAGCCCGGAGCGATCCCCACGTCGAGCGTGACGCGCGACGAAGCAGCGTCCCTTTGTGCGAGCAAGGGCAAACGTCTATGCACCGAGCTCGAGTGGGAACGCGCGTGCAAAGCCGACGGCAACGCAACCTACGAGTATGGCGACGCATACCGAGCCGCCGCATGCGGAACCGGCGTCTCGCCGGAAGAAGCCGCGCGCAGGCCCATCGGTGAGCATGCACAGTGCAAGAGTGGCTTTGGCGTTGCCGATATGCACGGCGGAGCCTGGGAGTGGACATCGAGCGCCTGGGCGCGCGGTCACAAAGATTCGTCGCTCGGCGTCCTGCGCGGCGGCAACGCGGTCGCCGGCGAGCTGGTCGGGCGATGCGCAAACGCGCTCGGACGCCGTGCCACCAGCAAGTCGCCAACGATGGGCCTTCGTTGTTGTGCAGGTCCAAAGAACGAAGCAACGGTGGACCTCGCGCTGACGAAACCGCCCGCGTTCGAGCGAATCGGCGCGCTCAACGAGTTGCACGACGCGTGGGAACCGGCCTTGCGCTCGGCCATCGGCACGGCTGCAAACAACGTCACGCGCGCGTGGCGTTGGGCTCCCGTCGCAAACGAGGAACTCTTCATCATCGTCGGCTGCAAGCAGGTCGGAACGCAAACCTGCTCGATGGCCATCGGCCGCGACGGCGCCACGAAATCGATCGTGGCTTCCGCTGAAGTGGGCCGAATGCCGAACATGCTCCGCCTCGGCGACGTGCGCCATCTGCGCATCCGCGGCCTCGACATGCACGGCACCTTCGGGCGCGACATCACCTACGTCTATGGCAACGTGGATCTGGCCAATCCTCGTCGTCCCTAATCTGCCAACATACACGTGCATACTACAAACGTCGTCGATATTCTCTCGGAGCTCATTTCTTTCCGCACTGATCTCGGCGGCGGCAACGAGCGCGCGCTCGCCGATCACCTCGCCGCGCTCCTGCGCGAACGAGGCCCGGACGAGATCACGGTGTGCGACGTGCCTCGCTCTGAAGGCAAGGCTGCATCGTACGTCTATGCGCGCTTCGGATCGCCGAAGCTCCTCATCAACGCGCACCTCGACACCGTTGCACCGAGCGCCGGCTGGACGAGCGATCCGTTCACGGCACGCATCGAAGACGATCGGCTCTACGCGCTTGGCGCCGCCGACACGAAGGGCGCGCTCGCCGCGATCCTCGCCGCGCTCGCCGACAAAACCCCAAAGGACATCGGGATCTTGTTGTCCGGTGACGAGGAGTACAGCGGCGTCGTCATGCGTGCCTTTGCCAAGAGCCCGCATCGCGAAGGCATCATGCACGCCATCGTGTGCGAGCCAACGAACCTTTGCATCGGCACTCGTCACCGCGGTCTCATTGCCTTCGAAGTGGACGCCACGGGACCGGGCGGACACTCGTCGCGCGCGGACGTCACACCTGCGCCGGTCGTCGTGCTCGCTCGGATCGCCGTCGCACTCGACGACTGGGCGAAGAGACACGCGTCCCTCGGTCCTGCAGGCTTCCCTGGAATGTGCGTGAACGTTGCACGGCTCGAGGGAGGCGCCGCGTTCAACGTGATCCCCACGCACGCGCGGCTGCTCGTATCCCTTCGACCGCCGCCCGGCACGGACACCGCGGCGATCTGCATCGAGCTCGAGACGCTGATGCGCGGCATCGAGCCTTTGGCGCGGGTGACGTTCATTCGCAACAACGCCCCCTTTGCAACGCGCGATCTTGCGACGTTCACGCGCATGCTCGGAGAGCATGCACGCCGCCCGATCGATCTCGGCTTCTGGACGGAGGCAGCCGTCCTCGCAAACCAAGGCATCGACGTCGTCGTCCTTGGCCCGGGCAACATCGCGCAAGCGCACGGCCCCGGTGAGTGGGTGTCGTTGGGCGAGCTTCACCAAGCACGCGATTTGTTCCGGTCCCTTTTCTGAGCACATCCGGCCGGCAAGGCGTATTCTCGAGCGCTCTTCACCAAAGGACGAGTCCCGATGAGAGAGCCCCGCACAAACGTCAACGATCTCAACTTGCGCGCCCATTGGATGCCAATGACGGCGAACCGCAACTTCCACAAGGATCCCCGCATCATCGTCGCTGCCGAGGGCAACACGTTCACCGACGCCGAAGGTCGGAAGATCTTCGACTCGTTCTCGGGCATGTGGTGCTGCGGCGCGGGTCACTCGCGCAAAGAGATCCAAGAAGCCGTATCGCGTCAGCTCGGCACGCTCGATTACTCGCCGGGTTTCGCGTACGGCCACCCGCTCTCATTTCAGCTCGCAGACAAGGTGACGACCCTGACCCCCGCGGGACTCGATCACGTCTTCTTCACCAACTCCGGCTCGGAGAGCGCTGACACGTCCATCAAGATGGCGCGCGCGTATCATCGTCTCAAGGGCAAGCCGACCAAGACGAAGCTCATTGGCCGCGCGCGCGCTTACCACGGCGTGAACGTGGGTGGCACGAGCCTCGGCGGCATCAATGGAAACCGTCGCGACTTCGGCACGCTCATGGACGCCGATCATCTGCCGCACACGCTCCTGCCGAGCAACGCGTTTAGCCGCGGCACGCCCGAGAAAGGCGGCGTCGAGCTCGCCGACGATCTGCTCCGCCTCATCGAGTTGCATGATGCATCGAACATCGCCGCCGTCATCGTCGAGCCGATGTCGGGATCGGCCGGCGTCATCGTCCCGCCCAAAGGCTATCTCGCGCGCCTGCGTGAGATCTGCGATCAGCACGGCATCTTGCTCATCTTCGACGAAGTCATCACCGGCTTCGGACGCACGGGCAAGATGTTCGGTGCGGACTACTTCGGTGTCGTCCCCGACATCCTGAACGTCGCCAAGCAGATCACGAACGGCGCTGTCCCCATGGGCGCCGTCATCGCCAAGAGCGAGATCTACGACACGTTCATGGCTCAAAAGAGCCCTCCGTACGCGGTCGAATTCGCGCACGGCTACACGTACTCGGCGCATCCCGTAGCGTGCGCAGCCGGCCTCGCGACGATGGATCTCATGGAGCGCGAGAGCCTCGTGCAGCGCGCCGCCGAGCTCGTTCCGCACTTCGAGAATACGATTCACGGACTTCGTAGCTGCAAGCACGTCGTCGACATTCGCAACTGCGGTCTCGCGGGTGCGCTGCAACTCGCCGCACGGAGCGGCGACGGCATCGTAAGACCGTACGAGGTAGCGATGCGCCTGTGGAAGAGAGGCTTTTACGTTCGCTTCGGCGGCGACACGCTTCAATTCGCGCCGTCGTTCATCACGACGCCGAAGGAGCTCGGCACGCTGTTCGACGCTGTCGGCGAAGCACTCGGCGCCGTCGACTAAGAGCGAGTTCGACAGCCGTCGCGAAGGACGCGCGGATGGGGCATCTCGGAACTTGACAGAGGGCCCATTTGCGCTCATGAGGAGGCGATCATGTTCCGTCGCTTCTTTGCCAACGTCTCGCGTCGCTTGCGGCGCCCGCGTCGGTGGCTCCTGCCCCCAGCGATCATTCTCGCCGGCTGCTGAGAGCGAGTTCGACAGCCTGCTGCGCGAATCGATTCGTCGGTTGGGCGCTGCGGTGCCTGCGCACGTACGACAAGTACGTTTACGCGGGCTCCTCGCGCTCCGCCCTAGCCTCGATTCGCTCGCGACGCCTGTCGAACACGCTCTGAGACCGCTTTCGATTTGACGCGATCTCATCGTTGGGGCCTGCGGTGCGGTCCTCAAAAGCCAGGGCAGGCTATTCACTTCGCCTTCGGCTCCGTCGCTCTCACTGTACTTCGTCCACTTCGTGGACTCCGTACAGTTCGAGTCCGGTCGCATCGCATGCCCCGCCTCGACCTCGCGTCAACTTGAAAGCGGTCTAGGCGTTGTTGTCGGTCGGCGTGAAATGCGATCATGGCGGATCGAGCTAACGTGCCGCATGCGCGCGGCGCCGCAGATCATGGCCCGCTGTGTGCGTCTCTCCCGCTGGGAGGGTCGATGCGAAGCCTGCCATTGATCGCAGCGCTCATGGTCATCGTGGCGTCGTGCACCCCTGAGGGTCTCTACGACGCTGCGTCGGGTGAGTCGGGTGATCAGCCGCTCACGCAAGATGGCGGTGGTGCAGCCGCGGACGCGGGCAACGGCGGCTCACCACATGGTGTTTCAGAAGACGCAGGCAGTGGTGACGCGAGCAACGATGTCCCGCCACGAGCCAGTCCGGGAGACGCGGCCGCAGTTCCCACGGTTGCGGCAGCGCGCTTCGTCGGTCGATTCGATCGCAGCGATCCAACGGGCCCCTTATGCGCCTGGCCCGGCTGTCGAATCATCGCGAACTTCCAGGGCAGTCAAGTCGCGGTGACGCTCGACGAAGAAGAAGAACTGGCAACGGACGGCGGTCCGAGCGAGTGGGACGTCGCGATCGACGGAACTTGGCAACCGAAACTCGTCTTGGAAGTCGGTACGCACGACTATGTGCTCGCAACGGGTTTGTCCGAAGGCACACACGCCGTCGAACTCTTTCGGCGCACCGAAGCGCAATACGGCGTGACGCGTTTCGTGAGTTTCGATTTCGGAGATGGCGCGCTCCTGCCTCCCCCTCCTCCTCCCGGTCGCACGATCGAGATCATCGGCGACTCGACACCGGCCGGATACGGTGTCGAAGGCGCGTCGGTCGGACCCGATTGCCCGCCCCCCGAGTCCGCCGCAAAATGGGAAAACTTCCACGTTGCGTTCGGATCGCTGCTCGGTCAGACCTTTGGCGCGGACGTGATCGCAACCGCGTACGCGGGCAAAGGGCTCGTTCAGAATGTCGTGCGCGACGATCCGGACACGATTCCGATCATCTATCCGCGCAACAATCCACTCGATGCGACATCCATTTATGATTTCACGACGTATACGCCCGATGTCGTGATCATGATGTTTGGATCGAACGATTTTGCGATTGGCGAGCCTTACGACAACGGACCAACACCGTATGATCAATACCTCGCAGCGCTCGACACGTTCGTGGGCGCGGTGCGCACGCACTACCCAGAGGCACTGCTCCTCTACGCCATGTCACCTTCGGTGACCGATGACAGCCCGCCAGGCCGAGCCACGCGAACGAACATGCTGAACGCCATCACGGCGGTGCAGACCGAGCGCGCGGCCGCGGGGGACGCGCGTCTGCTCATCGCAGATCCGCCCCTTGCGTCACCCGACGAAGTCACCGGGTGCCAAGGTCACGGCACGCCCGCGTTCCACGCTCGCGTCGCAGATGCTCTCGCAACAATCCTTGCGGGCGAGTTGGGATGGTAGGCGATGAGTCTGTCTGAGTCTGCCCCACGCGGGGCGTCGCGCATCGGCGTGTGTCCAGGGTGCGCGTTCGCATGCACGCCGATCTGTTCGCGACCATCGCTCGGTGCACGAGGCATGTTCGCTGCATTGTCGAATGCGCGTGCCTGCGCACGCCAACGCGTAACGAAAGGTAAGCAATGGCGCGGATTCGGGCTGTCCTGTTCGACGTCGACGGCACGCTTCTCGACAGCAACGACGCGCATGCACACGCGTGGCTCGACGCGCTACGCGGACACGGAAAGAGCTTTCCGTTCGAACAGGTGCGATCGCGGATCGGAATGGGCAGTGCACGCCTGCTTCGTGAACTTGTCAACGTCGACGCGGATTCACTCGAAGGGCGTGCTCTCGTCGAACATCGCTCCGCCATCTTCAAGGCTCATTACCTTCCCGATCTCGGACCTTTGCCTGGCGCGCGCGTGCTCGTCGATCGCATTCGCTCGCGCGGTCTGTCGTGTGTGGCAGTGACGTGGTCGTCAGCCTCCGACCTCGTCGATCTGCTCCGTGTGGCTGCAGTCGCCGATCTGATGGACCACGTCGTCACGAGCGATGATGTCGATCAGACCAAGCCCGATCCAGATCTCGTCGAAGCCGCGCTCGCGCGCGCCAGCGTCTCCGCAGAGGAAGCGGTCTTCGTTGGCGACACGCCCTACGACATTGCCCTAGCCAACCATGCCGGTGTGGCCGCGATTGCGCTGCGCTCCGGCGGTTGGAAGGATGCCGAGCTCGAAGGCGCTGTCGCAATCTACGACGGCCCGGCGGAGCTGGCGTCGCGGCTCGATCACTCGCCGATCTGCCAAGGCCTCGATGAGGAGGCGGTCGGTGTGAGGCGCTACGCTGGTCTGCGCGCGCGCCGAGCTGCCATGCGCGGAATCATGTAGACCTCGCTGCCTTCGTGCGGTGCGGCATGGCGATCGCAGCGACATCGATCGCGCGATATTCGCGCATTGGCGCATTCCCTAAGAGGAGGAGGTTATGAACGCTTTCCAAAGAATGGCGGCAGTCACTATCAGCACGACACTCGCGCTGGGAGCTGCGGCGTGTTCTTCTTCACAGAGCGATTTGAGCGGGAACCTAGCGACGGCGGAATCCAGGCTCACGAGCGCTCAAATTGATGCGCGCCAGCGTGTCAACAACGCCGACGCAAGGCAGGCCGAAGATCGTATTGCCGACGCAAAGAAAGGAGTGTCCGACGCAAAGTCGGCAATCGATGACAACCGGGCGGACGTAAAGAGCTCCACCCAGCCGAAAATCAATAAGCTGGATTCCGAAGCGAGTGCCTACAGAGAGAGGGCACAGAGCTTCACGGGCGACAAGAGGACGGCCTTCGATACGGAGTGGAGGAGATATCAAGCTTCACTCAGCGAGACGCAAGCGAAGTACAACGCTCTCGACAGCGCAACGAACGAGACCTGGACGAGCGCGCGCGACAGTCTCATGGGGAGTGTTGACTCGCTCTCCACCAGTGTCGATGACCTCGGCAAATTCTTTATTGACCGAGATCATCCGCTCGCGGCCTTCTGACCGCAACCTCGTGGTTGCATTATCGCCCTCATGTGCGGGGCCGTGACAAAAGCGTGCTCCGTAGACTGGTTGGGTTCACGTGCCGCGCTCGGAATTTCTTTTCGGTCGCTGCCGTCTCCGGGCGCGGCATGGAGCTCGCAGCGCGCGTCGGTCACGCGGCATTGGCGCACTGGCGCATTGGCGCGTTCGCAGAGGAGGAGGATATGAACGCTTTCCAAAGAATGGCGGCAGTCACCGCCGGCACGACACTCGCGCTGGGACTTGCAGCGTGTTCTTCCCAACAGAACGATCTGAGCGGGAAATTGGCGACGGCGGAGTCCAGGCTCACGAGCGCTCAGGTCGAAGCGCGCCAAAACGTCAACGACATCGACACGAAGTACGCCGAGAATCGCGCGACGGCCGTGACCCAGGGCAAGCACAATATTGCCGACGCCCAAAAAGGGATCACCGACGCAAAGTCGGCAATCGAACAGAATCGCGAGTACGTGGGGAGGTCCACCGGTGCGCAGATCGAACGGCTCAACGCCGAGGCGAAAGGCTACCGAGCAAGGGCTCGGAATTTCACGGGCGACAAGAAGACGGCCTTCGATACGGAGTGGACGAAATACCAGGCGTCACTCAGCGAGACGCGATCGAAGCACGACGCTCTCGATGGCGCGACGAACGAGACCTGGTCAGCCACGCGCAACAGTCTCATGCGGAGCCTCTCGTCGCTCTCCACCAGCGTCGGCACCCTTGGCAAGTTCTTTTGATGCCTTCCCCCGGGCCCGTACTCGTCAGGCACGTAGGGGCGCAGCATGCTGCGCCCCTACGCCATATGGCCACCAACGGGAAAGGCCCCGCAACCTATAGGGGGCGATTCGTTGAGAGCGCTTCCTCGATGAGCACTGCGCGATAGCCCTCGCGTTCGGCAACGGCCGAGACGTCCTTTGCCTGACGACGGGCGAGCGCAAGGCTCGTTAGTCCGAGCGCTGTGTTGCGCAGTGCAAGCATCGTTGCGAGCTCGTCGAAGCGCTCCTTGACGAGCCACGTCACGCCGCCCGCGTCGTGCATGCCCAGGAACGCTTTGCCGCGCGCATCGGAGAGCGCAGCGTGCATCGCCTCGCAGACGGATACCTCCGGCAATGTCGTGGCAAGCAATACCAAGGCTGCGCGGAGCTGCACATCGTACGAACCCTGGGTTTGTTCGAGCGCGGTCATCACGACGAGCGGAAGCTCCCACGCAGCAACGATCTCCGAAGAGGTCTTCGTTGTCGCCTCCGCCGCCTGAATCAACTCGACCGCCGCTCGTACCTCGACCCAGCGCACGAGTTCGGACGCCGCAACCTCGGGCTTTGCGTCGTCAACGTCGGTCGCCGGCGTGTTCGCTCGGCTCGCACTCGCTTTGCGGCTCTGGCTCGTCGCTACCTTCGCGTTCTTCGCGGATCCCACGTGTTCGGTCGCGTCCCTCGCGCGCAGATCCTCCGGCGCCGCGTGCACCATCGTCATCACGACCTCGAAGCGCTCTTGCGCTCTCGCAAGCACGCGTTTCCGCGCGTCGGGCATGACCGCGACGCCGAGCACGTACTCGAGCCCGTCGGCGAAATGACCGAGGCGCTCGGCGAGCGCCGCGTGTGCATCGCTCGTTACATTTCGCTTTTTCTCGTCCCAACCGGAGAGCAGGTACTCGACGTGCTCGCGTGACAGCGCCTGCGAAAGGGGTCGATGCACCGGCAGGAACCGGAACTCCACGAGCGCTTTATCGAGCGAGGGCACGCCGCGTCCGCCGAGCGCCTCCGCGAGCTTGTCCCACGGCTCTTGGGTTGTCACGACCATCGTGCGGAATCCCATCAGCACGTGGTACTTGAACGCACCGAGCTCCCAGAAAAATCCACCGTCGACTTCACGGATAGGACGCAGATATTCGAGACCCTGGGCAATATCCCGAAAACGCAGCCATCCGTCATTCTTGCCTGCAATACCGAGCACGTCGGAAATACGCGTGACGCGCGTGTGTCCGTCTTCGCCGAGCGATGGATGACTCGCGTGGATTCGCCCGCGAGTTGTCTTGTATTTGTTGTTGTAAAGTACAATCGCGCGCTCGTCGCCGGCTTGATTCGAATAGGCATACACGTCTTCGTCGACACCCCCGCCTTCGGCGACGAAATCATAGAGCGCAAATTGGTCAACTCCGCTGAAGATATATCGCTTCTTGAGGATCGGGAAGATTTCGCGCTCGTGGCGCGCAATCAAACCGTCGTTGGGTCGCTCATCCCATTTTGCACGGCGGTATTCCATTCCGTATTTTTCATGAAAGCCTTCGATCTGACCGTGGCCGAACATCGGTAAGCCCGGCATGGTGCACATGAGCACGCATACGCCAAAGTACTTGTCGTCGCCCCCGAACTGAACGGCCGCCGTCTCCTCATCAGGATTGTTCATGAAGTTGACGAAGCGCTTGAGAATCTGCGGTTCGTAATCCAAAACATTCTTGATGGTCTCGCGGTACTTTTGATTCTCCTCGCGCTTCAGCATGTTCATGAATGCCGAGTTGTAAACGCGATGCATGCCCAGGCTTCGGACGAAGTAGCCCTCCATCATCCAAAACGCTTCGGCGAGAAGAAGCGTATCGGGCGCGCGCCGCGCGACCGTATCGACGACCTCGCGCCAGAACTCGACGGGGATTTTCCGGTCGAACTCCTCCTGCGTCAGCGCGTGATCGGATCGGGAAGGGATCGCGCCGCCGGCGCCCGGCAGAGGGAACCAGAGGCGCTGGAAATGCCGCTTCGCGAGCGTCATGGCCGCGTCGAAACGGATGATCGGGAACATCCGTGCAACATGCAAGATCGTCTCGATGATGGCGCGGCGAACCTCGGGCTTCGTGTAATCGAGCTGCGCGGTGTCGTTCCACGGCATGCTCGTACCGTCGTTGCCATGGTAGAAAAATCGATCTTGGCCCGTGTGCCGATCGTGGCGGCGGAAGACGACCGCGGCATCCGTCTTCGACCAATAGCCTTCTTCTAAGAAAACACCGACGCGATCGTCCTCGCTGAGGTCCGGGCCGCCGAAGCGATAACTTGGAAACGGCGGATAGTTGGTCTGCAAAAACCAATCGGGGTGGTTCACGACCCAGTCGGCGTCAATGCCGACGTGATTCGGCACCATGTCGGCCGCGAGTCGGATGCCGCGCTGCCACGCGCGCTGTTTGAGGTTCTCGTACGCCGTAAAACCTCCGAGCTCCCAGGCGATGGCGTACGACCTGAGCGAGTAGGCCGAAGCGACCGCGTCCGAGTCGCCGCGCATTTGCTTGATCTTCTTCGACGCCGAGCTTCGTTCGAAAAGTCCGATGAGCCAGAGCGCTGAAAATCCTCGCGACGCGAGCAGATCGAGTTCCTCGTCCGGGATCTCGTCGAGCCGCTCGATGCTTCGCCCGTACTGCTTCGAGAGTTGATCCAGCCAGACATAGACGGTCTTCGCGATCAACACGACGCGCGGCATCCAATCGAGATCGGGGCTGAAAGCCTTTGGTTCCACCTCCGTGCGATCGAACCGCATCGCGTCGAGCAAGGGCGAACCGGGACCGGGCCCTCCACGATAAAAATACTTGCCCTCTTCGCTCAAAAAATCGTGCACCCAGAGCATGCGGCGCCAGATGTCGAGCTGATCGAGCCCGAGACTCTGACCCCACTCCTCCTCGATGAATTTGAGCTGATCGAGGATCGACGTTGGCCTGCGACGACTCGGTTCGAGGAGCAGATCGATGAGGCTCTGGCCTCGCGGACCGAAAGGCGCCTCGCTCGCGAAAAAGTTCCGCGCCTCGAGTACGAAGGCTTGATAGCTCTGACCGAGATCGCGATCGGAGACGATGCTGCGCACGGGCTCGTACGCGGGGTTCTGATTGACGAGCCAGAGCAAGAGCACTTCTTCGGCGTACGTGTCCTCTGCTTTGCGGCCCTCACGCGCGAGGAGCTTTTCGGGTGTCTCGTCACCCTCACCGCGGATGTGCCGGTAGATCGCCGGTGTTGGGAATGCGTGCAAGAACGCGAGCACCGTCTCCCGCGCCGAACCCGTGAGCGCTGCATCGAGCTTGGCAATCAGTCGATCGAAGCTCGCGGGATGGCGCTGCCGATAGAGACCGATGACGACGTGAAAGATCTCGTGCACGAGCACCATGGCGGCGAGTTCGGCGGGGCGCAAGAAGGCCTCGCCCGAGCGCCCGTCTTGGATGTTCACACGATCGGCGAAAACGCGGGCCACCGCCGTATCTGCAAACGTGATGTCGCCTCGCGGTGCGAAGAACGAGTCATCGTCTCGCTTCGGAAAGTACGCGTCACGAGCGATCTTTCTTGCGTGCATGAACGATGATTTAGCTCCACTCCCCCCCGACCAAAAGCCACGAAGTACCGCTCCTTGGTTTCTCGTCACAAACCATGCGGCGCACTCGCAATGGGGCGACCCTGCGCGTCCGGCAGGATTCGAACCTGCGACCTACGGCTCCGGAGGCCATCGCTCTATCCAGCTGAGCTACGGCCGCATGACACCACTTCCCATAACTCTGTCTGCATGCGCGCACAAGACCGTGCGGCCTCGGCTCACATCGACATCCGTGAGCTGTCGCGTACGTTGTCAAAATGCAACCTCGAACGGCGTCACCGCGCGCGCGCCGGGCGCGCGCAAAGATCGGCGGCAGCGTCCGCGCCGCGCCCGGCGCGCGTGCAAACGGCAAGTCGAAGGTTCTCTCGGGCGGCTCCGATCCACTGCTGTTGGCCATCTGCCACGATCTCCGCGCGCCACTCGCAGCAGTGACCATGGGCGCAAACTTCGTGCTCCAAACGACGCCGAACGACCAGGCCAACGCGCGCACGCTGCGCATCCTCGAAGCCATGTTGCGCTCGTGCGCGCAGATGGAACGACTCGTCCGAAACTTCGCCGATTTCTCGGAGATCGATGGAGGAAGCGTCTCGCTTCGCATGGGCACGCACGACGCCGGCGACATGATCGAGCTCACTGCCGATGCCGCTCGTGAGAGCGCACAGGTCAAAGACGTTGCCCTTGATGTGCACAAGCCATCCGTCTCGATGACCGTGCGCTGCGATCGCGAGCGAGTGCTTCGCGCGCTCGGTCACATTGTCGAGAACGCTGTCCGTTTCGCACCTGAGGGCAGCGCAATCGAGCTCACCGTCGCGCCCGCGCAAGGTGGTGCGGTCGATTTTGCGGTCAAAGATCACGGCCCCGGCCTCGCGCCCGACATGCAGAAGAACCTCTTCGATCGCGGGTGGCACGCGGCTCGCGCAAAACGCGCGGGGGCTGGCTTCGGCCTCGCCATCGCCCGCGGTTTCGCGAACGCGCATGGAGGCAACCTATCGGTGACTTCGCGCGCCAACAAAGAAACGGTCTTCACCTTTTCCTTGCCCATCCGGGGGCCAAAGCAATCGCCTAGTCGTCGGGGGGCGTGATGCCGTGCAGTCTGAGCTTCTCCCACAAATTCTCGCGGGAGATGCCGAGCAGATCTGCCGCGTGCCCTTTGCCGCCCTTCGCGAGTTCGAGCGCGCGCATCAAATACTGGCGTTCGAACTCCTTTGCTGCAACAGCGAGCGGGCGGAAATTCGCGTCCGTGGGCGACGCTGGCGTGGACGCCCCTGCGATGTCCGCGGGCAAGTGTTCGAGATCGATCTCGCTGCCGTGTGCGAGAACCACGGCTCGCTCGATCGCGTGTGCGAACTCGCGCACGTTGCCGGGGAACGGATACTCCATCAGCGCCGACCACGCGCGCGGCGCGATTCCGGGCGGCACCCGCCCCGGATAGTAACGCCGGAGGAAGTGCGCGAGCAGAAGAGGCATGTCCGCGCGTCGCTCGCGCAAAGGCGGAACGTCGAGGTCGAGGACGCTCACGTGCAAGTAGAGATCATCCCTGAATTTCCCTTGCGAAACGAGATCTTTCAGGTCACGACCCGTGGTTGACACGAGCCGCACGTTGACCGGCTCGGGGGTGTGCGAACCAAGCGACGGGGCGGCACCGCTCTCGAGGACGCGTAAGAGCTTTGCCTGCAACGCGAGCGGCAGCGCATCGATCTCTTCGAGCAAGAGTGTGCCGCCGTGAGCAGCGTTGAAGCGACCTTCGCGCTTGCGGTGCGCTCCGGGGACGACGCCCACCTCATGACCCAAAAGCTCGCCTTCGATGAGTGACTCCGGAAACGCAGAGCAGTTGACCGTCACGAACGGCGCGTTCTTGCGCGGCCCGCGTGCATGGATGGTGTGCGCGACGAGGTCCTTGCCCGTGCCCGTTTCACCTCGGATGAGCACTGGCGCGTCGCTCTGCGCGACGGTGTTGATGCGTTCGAGCAGTTGCACCATCGCGGGTGAGTGCCCGATGATGAGCGAGCCGGCTTCGCGGCTTGCAACGAGTTTGCGCGCCTCCTCGAGTTCTTGGCGAAGCGCGCGATGCTCGGCAATGTGGCCGATCACGCGCAGCGAAAACTCCTCGGCGTCGAAAGGTTTGGTGACGTAGTCGTATGCGCCTTCGCGCAGCGACGCGACGGCGTCTGCCACCGCAGCGAATGCCGTCATCAAGATCACCGACGTGCTCGGTGACTTCGACCGGATGCGGCGGAAGACCGTGAGGCCGTCGACCTTCGGCAGCCGCACGTCGAGAATGGCAACGTCGAAGATGCGTTCGGAGATCAGCGCGATGGCTTCCTCGCCATCGGTCGCTTCCGTCACCTTATGTCCGGTGTCCGTCAGCGCGAACGAGAGCGTGAGTCGCGAAGCTTCGTCGTCGTCGACCACGAGGACATCGAGGGCAACGGAATGGCGCTGGGACACCGATCGCGTCCGCGACTTCGCCAAGCGTTCGGACATCATCGTGGTACCTCATCGCCTTGCGGGCGCTTCGTCCCCCCTCGAACGAAAACAGTCTAACTTATGGTAGCGCAAAGCTAGTGAAACCGCGCGCGGGGTATTGCCGCACTCCTGCATGCCGAGCTTGGCTCATATTGCCAAGACGGCTCCTCGAGGGGTGGCTACACTGAAAAGTAGTCGGCAGCCGGTCAATCTCGCTGCCTGGAACAGCTTCTCGACAGCGCGCAGATCGCGCGATCGAAAATAAGACGCGGAGCTTCGCGGGACTACCGCAAAAGCTCCGCGTCGTTTTAATGGGCCCCCTCCGCGCGGCTTCGCTCGCTTCGCTTCGCTCGCCTTGCGGCTCCCCCTGGGCCTCGTGCTCGTCAGGCGGACCGAAGCGGTCCACCTTCCTGCGCGCGGGCACGGGGGAGCACGTCGTGCCGAGACTGCCAGCGTTGTGGCGTATCGCCAGCGCCAGAGCCCCTATTTCGTCTCCTCGAACTCTGCGTCGATGACGCCGTCTTTGCCCTTCTTTTCTTCCGGCGCGCCACCCGCGCTTGGGCCGTTCGGGGGACCTTCCGGACCCGCAGGACCACCAGCGCCCTGATACATGACGCTCGCGAGGCGATGCGCTTCCTTCTCGAGTTTCTCGAGAACGTCCTTCACCTGTGCGTCGTCCTGCTTTTCGACCGCGCTGCGACCATCTTTGATGAGGCTCTCCAGCGTGCCGATGTCCGCGGCTTGGAGCTTGTCCTTGTTTTCGGAGATGGTCTTCTCGAGCGTGTAACAGAGGTTATCGAGCTTGTTTCGGCGCTCGATCTGATCGCGGCGCTCTTTGTCCTCCGCTTCGTGCTCGGAGGCTTCCTTCACCATTCGTTGAATGTCGCTCTCGTTGAGGCCCGAGTTCGACGTGATGGTGATCTTCTGATCTTTGCCCGTGGCTTGATCTTTCGCGTGGACCGAAAGGATGCCGTTCGCGTCGATGTCGAAAGCCACTTCGATCTTCGGCACGCCGCGCGGCGCCGGCATGATGCCTTCGAGGTGGAACTTGCCGAGTGTGCGGTTGTAACGCGCCTCGGTGCGCTCGCCCTGAAGAACGTGGACTTCGACGGATGGCTGGCTGTCGGTTGCCGTTGAGAAGATCTCTTTCTTCTGCGTTGGGATGGTCGTGTTGCGCGGGATCATGACGGTCATGACGCCGCCGAGCGTTTCGACGCCGAGTGACAGCGGCGTGACGTCGAGAAGGACCATGTCCTTGACGTCGCCCGAGAGAACGCCTGCTTGAACCGCCGCGCCAACCGCGACGACTTCGTCCGGATTGACACCTTGATGAGGATCCTTGCCAAAGAACTTCTTGACCGTTTCCTTGACGAGCGGAATGCGGGTGGAGCCACCGACGAAGATGACTTCGGCGATGTCGTTCACGGATTTCTTTGCATCTTGCAACGCCTTCTTCACCGGCTCCATCGAGCGCTGGACGAGCGGCGTCATCATCTGTTCGAGCTTCGAGCGCGACAAGCGCATGTCGAGGTGAACCGGACCGCCGGGGCCAACCGTGATGAACGGCAGGTTGATGGAGGTCTCCTGCACGGCCGACAGCTCGATCTTCGCCTTTTCGCCAGCCTCCTTCAGGCGCTGAAGAGCCATCTTGTCCTTCGACAAATCGATGCCCTGAGACTTCTTGAACTCGGCGATGAGCCAGTCGATGACCAAATTGTCGACGTCGTCGCCACCGAGGTGCGTGTCGCCGTTGGTCGAGATGACCTGCACGACGTTGTCGCCGACCTCGAGGATCGAGATGTCGAACGTGCCGCCACCGAAGTCGTAGACGGCGATGATCTCGTCCTTCTTCTTGTCGAGACCGTACGCGAGCGCGGCGGCGGTTGGCTCGTTGACGATGCGCTTGACGTCGAGACCGGCGATCTTGCCTGCGTCCTTGGTGGCCTGGCGCTGGGCGTCGTTGAAGTACGCCGGAACCGTGATGACGGCTTCGGTCACTTTCTCGCCCAAATAGTCCTCCGCCGCTTTCTTCAGCTTTTGGAGAACTTTCGCGCTGACTTCCTGCGGGCTCGTGGCCTTGCCGCGGATCTCGAAGGCGGTATCGCCGTTCTGTGACTTGATGGTCTTGTACGGAACGCGCCGTGTCTCTTCATTCACCTCTTCGAAGCGACGACCCACGAAGCGTTTTGCGCTGAAGATCGTGTTCTCCGGATTGGTCACGGCCTGGCGCTTCGCAATCTGCCCGACCAGAATCTCGCCCTTCTCGTCCCACGCGACGACGCTCGGCGTGATGCGCGAGCCTTCTTCGTTGACGATCACCTTGGGCTCGCGGCCCTCCATGATCGCCACGACGCTGTTCGTGGTCCCAAGGTCGATTCCGATAATCTTGCCCATAGCGTTGTGTCTCCCTGCTTGCGCGCTCGATGTTCGAGGTCGCGCGTAGTCTGCGTGCGCGCTCGATGTTCGAGGTCACGCGTAGTCTGCGGCGGCAAAGTAATCACACGTTTTCGGGCGTCAACCACTCGGCACGGAACTTGATGAGCGGCAGCCGCGAGCGACCGATGCACCTCCGCATTGCGAGAGATCCATCGTGCTGGTAGAGTCCGAAAACTTCGGCTGGTTCTTAGAGCATGTTTACCAGCCGTCGCGAGCGAATCGAGGCTAGGGCGGAGCGCGAGGAGCCCGCGCAAGCGTACTCTTCGTACGTGCGCAGGCACCGCAGCGCCCAACCGACGAATCGATTCGCGCAGCAGGCTGGTAA